>NZ_JAYDZX010000016.1:0-5173 GCF_035607535.1 Salinimicrobium aquimaris | reverse complement strand
AAGTGCACTAAGCTATACGGATTATTAGTATCACTCGGCTATGACATTACTGCCTTTACACCTGTGACCTATCAACGTGGTGGTCTCCCACGATCCTTTAAAGAAATCTCATCTTGTGGTGGGTTTCGCGCTTATATGCTTTCAGCGCTTATCCCTTCCCGACGTAGCTACCCAGCAGTGCTCCTGGCGGAACAACTGGTACACCAGAGGTCAGTCCAACTCGGTCCTCTCGTACTAGAGTCAGATCCACTCAAATTTCTAACGCCCACTGTAGATAGAGACCGAACTGTCTCACGACGTTCTGAACCCAGCTCGCGTGCCACTTTAATGGGCGAACAGCCCAACCCTTGGGACCTTCTCCAGCCCCAGGATGTGACGAGCCGACATCGAGGTGCCAAACCCCCCCGTCGATGTGAGCTCTTGGGGGAGATCAGCCTGTTATCCCCGGAGTACCTTTTATCCTTTGAGCGATGGCCCTTCCATGCGGAACCACCGGATCACTATGCTCTACTTTCGTACCTGATCGACCTGTATGTCTCTCAGTCAAGCTCCCTTATGCCATTGCACTCTACGCACGGTTACCAAGCGTGCTGAGGGAACCTTTAGAAGCCTCCGTTACTCTTTTGGAGGCGACCACCCCAGTCAAACTACCCACCAAGCACTGTCCCCCGAGTTACGGGGTTAGGCTTCAAACAAGTAAAGGGTGGTATTTCAACAATGACTCCACGATACCTGGCGATACCGCTTCAATGTCTCCCACCTATCCTACACATCACTTGTCCAAAGTCAATACTAAGCTATAGTAAAGGTTCACGGGGTCTTTTCGTCCCACAGCGGGTAATCGGCATCTTCACCGATACTACAATTTCACCGAGCTCATGGCTGAGACAGTGTCCAGATCGTTGCACCATTCGTGCAGGTCGGAACTTACCCGACAAGGAATTTCGCTACCTTAGGACCGTTATAGTTACGGCCGCCGTTTACTGGGGCTTCAATTCAATGCTTCGCTAATGCTAACATCTCCTCTTAACCTTCCAGCACCGGGCAGGTGTCAGACCCTATACGTCATCTTTCGATTTAGCAGAGTCCTGTGTTTTTGATAAACAGTCGCCTGGACCTTTTTACTGCGGCCCCGATTGCTCGGGGCGACCTTTCTCCCGAAGTTACAGGTCAATTTTGCCTAGTTCCTTAGCCATGAATCTCTCGAGCACCTTAGAATTCTCATCCCAACTACCTGTGTCGGTTTGCGGTACGGGCTGCTTATGCTCGCTTTTCTTGGAAGTCGATATTCAGGATTATCACCGCCGCCGTAGCTTTGGTGTACTATCGGGGTGTTACCACTCCCTTCAACGCACTATTCCGTCAGTGCGCACCTAATTCTCGCCTCCGTCACTTTTAACGCAAAGCAGGTACCAGAATATTAACTGGTTGTCCATCGACTACCCCTTTCGGGTTCGCCTTAGGCCCCGACTAACCCTCAGCTGATTAGCATAGCTGAGGAAACCTTAGTCTTTCGGTGTGCGGGTTTCTCGCCCGCATTATCGTTACTTATGCCTACATTTTCTTTTGTAACCACTCCAGCACCCCTCGCAGGTATACCTTCTACGTTGTTACAATGCTCCCCTACCACTCTATACTAATTGTATAAAATCCATAGCTTCGGTAGTATGTTTATGCCCGATTATTATCCATGCCGAACCGCTCGACTAGTGAGCTGTTACGCACTCTTTAAATGAATGGCTGCTTCCAAGCCAACATCCTAGCTGTCTAAGCAGTTCAACCGCGTTTTTTCAACTTAACATACATTTGGGGACCTTAGCTGATGGTCTGGGTTCTTTCCCTCTCGGACATGGACCTTAGCACCCATGCCCTCACTGATCTACATCATTTTATAGCATTCGGAGTTTGTCAGGAATTGGTAGGCGGTGAAGCCCCCGCATCCAATCAGTAGCTCTACCTCTATAAAACTAATAAATCGCTGCACCTAAATGCATTTCGGGGAGTACGAGCTATTTCCGAGTTTGATTGGCCTTTCACCCCTACCCTCAGGTCATCCCAAGACTTTTCAACGTCAACGGGTTCGGTCCTCCACTATGTGTTACCACAGCTTCAACCTGCCCAAGGGTAGATCACACGGTTTCGCGTCTAACACTACCAACTAAAGCGCCCTATTCAGACTCGCTTTCGCTACGGCTCCACCTCTTAAAGGCTTAACCTCGCTGGCAACGTTAACTCGTAGGCTCATTATGCAAAAGGCACGCCGTCACCCCAATAGGGCTCCGACCGCTTGTAAGCGTATGGTTTCAGGATCTATTTCACTCCGTTATTCACGGTTCTTTTCACCTTTCCCTCACGGTACTGGTTCACTATCGGTCTCTCAGGAGTATTTAGCCTTAGCGGATGGTCCCGCCAAATTCATACAGGGTTTCTCGTGCCCCGCACTACTCAGGATACCACTATGGTTAATGATCTTTACCTATACCGGGCTATCACCGTCTATGGCCACTCTTTCCAAAGTGTTCTAGTTCATTACACAACCAATGCCGTGGTCCTACAACCCCATGCAGCCCGTAAGCTACATGGTTTGGGCTAATGCGCGTTCGCTCGCCACTACTAGCGCAATCACTATTGTTTTCTTCTCCTCCGGGTACTTAGATGTTTCAGTTCTCCGGGTTCGCCCTCCTTGCGGAGTAACATACCTTCAGTATGCTGGGTTGCCCCATTCGGATATCTGCGGATCAACCTGTATGTGCCAGTCCCCGCAGCTTTTCGCAGCTTATCACGTCCTTCATCGCCTCTGAGAGCCTAGGCATTCCCCATACGCCCTTATTTAGCTTATGTGCTTTTACCTAATATGCTCTTTTGAAGTTATAAGTTATGAGTTAAGAGTTATAAAACCCTCTTCTCAAATCTCAAACCTCGAAATATAATTTGCTCTATCTATAATTTTGCAATCATAGAAATCTTTATGTTTCTCGTATTCTTATTTTCCAATATGTCAATGAACGTTTCTCAAATGTTTAAGGTTTAATGTTTAAGGTCTAATGAGGTTAATCATTATTCCTTATTCCTTAATCATTTAAATTGTGGAGAATATCGGAGTCGAACCGATGACCTCCTGCGTGCAAGGCAGGCGCTCTAGCCAGCTGAGCTAATCCCCCGTTTTTAGTTGGCAGTGGTCAGTATTCAGTAATCAGTCTTCACTGTACTGCGTACTGCTTAACTGCGTACCGTAAACTGGTTGCCCAACTTCTAAAATTTCCTTCAATAATTCTCAATGAACTTCGTACTTCGTATTTCTACCTTCGTACTTCAGTAGTCTCAGGCAGACTCGAACTGCCGACCTCTACATTATCAGTGTAGCGCTCTAACCAGCTGAGCTATGAGACTGCAATTTTATTGTATAGTGTATACTGTCTATTGTATATTGAAACGACCTTTACAAGATCCCTTTACATTATACATTCTACAAAATACATTATACAGTAAAAAATTAAATTGACAGTGAATTAAGACCAGAAGCGCTTTTCACTTCTGTTTCAAGGCTCCTTATGTCGTAATTGCGTTTTGCCTATTAAGAGGCAAAATCTCTAGAAAGGAGGTGTTCCAGCCGCACCTTCCGGTACGGCTACCTTGTTACGACTTAGCCCCAGTTACCAGTTTTACCCTAGGCGGCTCCTTGCGGTGACCGACTTCAGGTACCCCCAGCTTCCATGGCTTGACGGGCGGTGTGTACAAGGCCCGGGAACGTATTCACCGCATCATGGCTGATATGCGATTACTAGCGATTCCAGCTTCACGGAGTCGAGTTGCAGACTCCGATCCGAACTGTGATAGGGTTTATAGATTCGCTCCTACTCGCGTAGTGGCTGCTCTCTGTCCCTACCATTGTAGCACGTGTGTGGCCCAGGACGTAAGGGCCGTGATGATTTGACGTCATCCCCACCTTCCTCACGGTTTGCACCGGCAGTCTTGTTAGAGTTCCCGACTTGACTCGCTGGCAACTAACAACAGGGGTTGCGCTCGTTATAGGACTTAACCTGACACCTCACGGCACGAGCTGACGACAACCATGCAGCACCTTGTAATCTGTCCGAAGAAGGGGGTGTTTCCACCCCTGTCAGACTACATTTAAGCCCTGGTAAGGTTCCTCGCGTATCATCGAATTAAACCACATGCTCCACCGCTTGTGCGGGCCCCCGTCAATTCCTTTGAGTTTCATTCTTGCGAACGTACTCCCCAGGTGGGTTACTTATCACTTTCGCTTAGCCACTCAGCTCTCAATCGAGCCAAACAGCTAGTAACCATCGTTTACGGCGTAGACTACCAGGGTATCTAATCCTGTTCGCTACCTACGCTTTCGTCCATCAGCGTCAGTAAATTATTAGTGATCTGCCTTCGCAATCGGTATTCTATGTAATATCTATGCATTTCACCGCTACACTACATATTCTAACCACTTCATAATTACTCAAGGTATGCAGTATCAATGGCAGTTCTACAGTTGAGCTGCAGACTTTCACCACTGACTTACGCACCCGCCTACGGACCCTTTAAACCCAATGATTCCGGATAACGCTTGGATCCTCCGTATTACCGCGGCTGCTGGCACGGAGTTAGCCGATCCTTATTCATACGGTACCGTCAAATTCCCTCACGAGGGAGTGTTTCTTCCCGTATAAAAGCAGTTTACAACCCATAGGGCAGTCTTCCTGCACGCGGCATGGCTGGATCAGGCTCTCGCCCATTGTCCAATATTCCTCACTGCTGCCTCCCGTAGGAGTCTGGTCCGTGTCTCAGTACCAGTGTGGGGGATCTCCCTCTCAGGACCCCTACCTATCGTAGCCATGGTAAGCCGTTACCTTACCATCTAGCTAATAGGACGCATACTCATCTTTTACCGCCGAAACTTTAATCATTAAATGATGCCACTCAATGATACCATGGGATATTAATCCGGGTTTCCCCGGGCTATGCCCCTGTAAAAGGTAGATTGTATACGCGTTACGCACCCGTGCGCCGGTCGCCACCATCCGAAGACGTGCTGCCCCTCGACTTGCATGTGTTAAGCCTGCCGCTAGCGTTCATCCTGAGCCAGGATCAAACTCTTCATCGTTAAATCTTAAATAATTTTACAACTACTAAAGGAATTCCTTTCTTAACTGTTTCCAGT
>NZ_JAYDZX010000015.1:0-94754 GCF_035607535.1 Salinimicrobium aquimaris | reverse complement strand
CCGCAAGTTTTCTGAAAAAATAAATTAAGCTTTTTTTGACATTTTAGAATCCCCCGTAGATAAGGTGCTCAAAATGAAATTTTTGGAAGGATATTAAATAAGGGAGGGATTATAATACAGATGTGAGAGGTTTGTTTTTTGACGGTCACACCTGGCAAAACCAGGCGTTATTTCAAAACTACACGTCGGGAATCTTAGAGATCTAGCCTCTACTCGGACAAAATTCGAAGAAGCAAAGGATTTACTACTTCCTGGTCCTCCGCTCGAATTCCTCCTGAAGCCTTGCCGTTATTTCCCCTTTTTGGGACCTGAAGATTTCCTCTCCTTCATAATGCAAGGATCCAACTGTGGTGATCTGGGTTGTAGTGCCCGTGAGAAAGATCTCATCAACTTCAGAGACCCTTACAACCGGAAAAGCTACTTCTTCATAGGAAATTCCCAGATCCCGACAAATCTCCAGCACTACCTTTCGGGTAATACCCGAGAGAATTAAGGGACCTTCGGGACGGGTGTAGATCATTCCATCAACAACAAAAAAAGCAGTAGAATGAGAACCTTCAGTAAAACATCCTTCCCGCACGAGCAGGTTTTCATCATAACCTCCTGTAATAGCTTCTTCGTTAGACATGGTGTTGGCCAGGAGTGCAGTTGATTTAATGTCACATCGCTGCCACCTAAAATCTTCAGAAACTAAAACCTTCCACCGCTTTTGCTGAAAATTTTCCAGCTGTACAGGAAAAGCATACATTAAGAATGTCGGCTTTATATCATCAGGGAAATAATGAGTGCGGGGTGCGGTACCTCGCGAGATTTGTATATAAACAGCAGCATCCTTTTCGGTAAGTCCGGCACGTGAAAGCGCTTCAAACATAAGAGGCTCTAAAATGGTAATATCGAAGGGAATTTTTATCTGAGCTAAACAATACCTCAGCCTCTCCAAGTGCTCTTGCAGGTGAAATGGTTTCCCACGGTAGAACGGCGTCACCTCATAGATCCCGTCACCAAACATAAAACCACGATCAAATACTGAAACTGTAGCTTCCTGTGGCGGCATCCATTCACCGTTTAAGTATACTTCGGAAGGATACGATCCTTTGTTCTTCATAAGTATTAAAAAAAATCCTTCCGAATTTACGGAAGGATTTTCTAAGATGTAAGGTTCTTTCAGGATTAAATCTGCTCAACAAATTCTGCAAACACCTTCTTATGTCTTTCAAGATCCAAGTCTGGAGAGACAGATACCCTCGCGATATAATCCTTATCGCTTTCTTTGGTCGTTCCCTGGGTGGAGGTTGCAGGAATAGTCCAGTAACAACCCTTCAACTGCCCGTAACTTACGCAGTACTTACTCTCGTTAGGGATCTGAGCTATCATCATGTCGATCAATTTTTGATTCAGCTTTCTTTTGTAAGCCTCCTTTTCTTCAAATGTGTTGCCTTTGGTAGGCAGATCCAGTGAGAATACTGAAGGTGTGAAACCCTGCTGAGCCAATTCTTCAGAAACAAAATTGATCTTTGCTTCGGGTAAAATTTCCCTGATGAAATTCACGAATTCCCGGGTATTCTTATAAGCTTCGGCGATCCTCTGATTCATGGATGGCAATTGTTCTGCCAAAATCTTCACCTGAAGATCTGTGGCCTCATTGTCACAGAGCTGGAGATGCTTTTTAATTTTCGGCATCAAATCAGCAGCTTTTTTATTGGCGACACAGTAGCCGGCTGTACACTTTCCGCCACTCGGAAATTTGGATCCGCTAACATAGGAAATGGTCCTGACGGAGGAGAGAATCCCGTCCTCGCTCAGGACTTGAACATTGGGACAAAAGGTTTGATCCAAAATAAACACAGGATCAATTGCATCTTTTCCCTCTTCAGTCTTACGCTTTGCACTCAGCACAGCTCTCAACTTTTCAAGATCTGGCACTTCAACTCTTGGATTGGTCGGGATTTCAGCAATGATGTAAGGCACCGCATCTTCCTTTGCCACCCTGTCCAGGACCTGATCGATGCTCTGTACCATATCGTTATCCCGGTCCACCAGCAGGTCCATGATCTCCACATTATCTACGCAGGCAGCTACTCTCCTGGCCTGGTCATTTGTACCTCCATAGCAGTTTGGCGGCACAATGATCTTGATCTTCTTACCCTTATGTTTTTCAAAAGCCTCGTCAACAAGTCCCATTATGATCGCATATTGCATGGAAAGACCGGAAGAGGCAAGCAACGCCGGACTTTCTGCAGCGGTTATCTTCTGGATCGAACTAATAACACTAGCTTTATTTACGTCTTTATTTTTCTTAGATTCCACTTCGGAAATACGACCGGTAAGCAATCTTAAAGCTGAAAAACAATTCGCCGGAGTCATCGCTATGGTCTCTCTCCTGCGCACATGCTGAATTTCTTCGATATAGTTTTTATTAGCCTCTCCATTGACCAGTAAAATACTGCCCAGCTGAGGATGCGTACTAATCAGGAAATCTATATTGGAGTACAAATTAGTTTTACCAAAGTCCTGCTCTTCAGATATTAAGACGGTACTGCCATCAAATTCTGAAATCTCGGCATCTCCCTGAATTTCTTTTACTTCGAAATTATAGCCGTAAACCCTCCTTACTACTTCAGCATCAAAGGCAGCGGGTAATTCTCCTTTGTAGATAATTCGGGTATTTTTATTGTCGAACAGGTTCTTTCTCAGCACTGCAAGTATGGGAACTGTGCGCGAAGAAAAACTGATGACACTTTCGGGACTCAGGTCGTTTAAACCGGCAATTGCCCATTCCAGTACTGTTGACAGAGGATGCCCCAGCCTGATGTAATCATATGCAGTTGGAAGAGCCGCCAGGTTTGATGGGCTAGGTTGGTTTTCTTTGTATAACAGCTCGAACTGTTCCAAAAATTCAGTTTTCGCCAGCTCTTCATTGTAAATATCCAGTCGATGAGTGGTTAATTTCAGCCAGTCCTTTGGCATATTTTCCAAAACATCTTTTATAAAATTCAGCACTTTACTCTCTTTCATTACCTTAGATTTTTTCCAGACCGGCAAGATAAACTGAATAAGAATCATAACAAAAAGGCAGGCCTACATTCTCATCTCATTTTCGCCATGGCACAGGAAGTTAGATGATAAATGAGGTCTTTTTAAAAAAGGAGAAATTAGTTCGGGGATTATTTTATCGTCGAAAATCCGCCATCAACATGCAGGATCTGCCCTGTGATCCAGGAAGATTTGGAGGATAGCAGGAAAGCTGCAGTTGCTGCAATATCCTTTGCCTCACCAACCCTTTTCATTGGATTGAGCTTAGCCTGAGCCTCAACCTTTTCGGGAGTATTGAGTAATTTTCCTGCTAATGAAGTATTGGTCAAGGAAGGCGCAATGGCATTCACCCTTATTTTCGGGGAAAATTCAGCAGCCAATGATCTGGTCAAGCCCTCGATAGCTCCTTTTGAGGCTGAAACCTGCGAATGAAAATTAAAGCCAGTTTGAACTGCCACTGTCGAGAATAATACAATCGATGAATCGCCACTTTGCTTAAGTCTAGGTAGCAGTTGCTGTATCAACTTTATCGCCCCCACTACCTGAAAATTATAATCATTAGTAAAATCTTCTTCTTTAAATCGATGAAAGGGTTTTAAATTAATGCTCCCGGGGCAATAGACGAAGCCATGTATCTCTTCAGGAAGTATACTCAGATCGAAAGTATCCTTCAATACATCGTATTGCTGATACTCAATATTTTCTGATGTTTCTTTGACCTCATTCTGGTAATAGGTGGCAAAAACTTTCCCTTTTAGGGTTAAGATTTTTACTAATTCCTTTCCAATTCCGGATGAACCTCCTATGACGACGTAATTTCTCATAAAACAATTTTGAGCGGTGTGAATTACTAAAGGTACTGAAAAAAGAGATTTTCGATTAGTTTACTGTAATCGCTTCATTTTTTGTTAGGCAATTGGTCTTTTTAGTCGGAAAAATTCTAAATTTCCTTTTTAATTCGGGTAAGTGTCGTTTAATGATCACCCGGACTAGTGCATTGATAATACTATCATAGGCGTGAAACTGATCTGTAGCAGCTGATAAGGAATACAGATTTTGAGGCTAGTAACATCAAATAGATATTGAGAAGACACATTCAATAAGAGTGGTTATCGGCTTGTTGGGAACGTTCGCGTATAAACGCCGTTATTTTTCAATGGCGTTTATACGCTGTTGTAGCGCGTATTCTTTACTACGTTTCAATTGAAATCTTTACTTTCCCACCAAGACCTTTTTCTACAATGTCAAAAAGGGTTTTTAAGGTTAAGTTACTACCGTTATTTTCTACCCGTGAGATGTAAGTCCTTTTTTTATCAATTAATTCGGCCAACTGATCTTGAGTGAGGTTCTTCTCTTCCCGGGCTTTTCTTAGTAGAAGTCCCATTTTAAAGGATTCAAAATCTCTGTCAAGCTCATCTCTTCTTGAAGTCCCTTTCTTTCCGTAAACTTCGTCTTTTATCGTTTTCCAGTCTTTTGTTTCCATCATTTTTTCTTTTTATGCGTAGTACGACTCCATTAATTCCAAAGCTTTGTCTATTTCCTTTTTTGGAGTTTTCTGAGTTTTATTGGTAAATCCATTTAATAAAATCACCAATTTACCTTTGTCGAAAAAGCAAAAAACTCTCCAAATATCAGAACCCAGTTTTATTCTTGCTTCATATAAACCTTTTGTTCCTTTTAAAGCTTTTAAATAATGGGACGGAATCCGCTCAAAGGTTTCAATTGCTTCAATTACTTTAAAGATTTTATCCTGAACTTTTCTTGGTTGCTTGGTCAGGAAATCTTGGAAGTAATTTTTGTAAGCTATTACTTTTCTGATTTTGTCCATCAGCACAAAGGCAACTTAAAAGTTACAATTTTTCAAGTGGATCTGAATATTGGTAAGGGAAATGGATTTGTTATATGCGCTACAACGTCTCGGAAAAAAACAGTGCGGCGATTGCCGGCGATGATTTTCCGCAGGAAAATTAGACGCAGCAAGTACACCCAAATTTTCGATTCGACACAGGCTTCCGCATTGTTTTTATATAGTGTTGGCATTAGTACTTAATCCACAAATGTTTCTTTAAGCACCTCTTTACATTTCTTAATTTCGGAATTGGATAACGATTCAAAGATTTTTATAATTCTTTGTTTATCAATTGTTCGAATCTGGTCAATTGCAATCATTCCTTTTTTACCATTTGTTTTTACCGAAACTCGTGTTGGATATTTTTTTGTATTTGTTGTCATGGGAGCAACAATAATTGTTCTTAAGTATTTATTCATTTCATTTGGTGAAATGATTACACAAGGTCTGGTTTTCTTGATTTCACTTCCCACTGTCGGATCCAAATTAACTAGAACTATGTCGTATTGATTTAAATCCATTCATCGAAGTTTTCATCATCAAACACATCATTCATTAGAAGTTGATCATCTTCATTTTTGGCCATTTTCCTAAATTTCTCTTCCCAGTTTTTTCTTGGTGAATCAATTGGTCGGAGTATAATTTGACCTTTTTCTAAAATCAGTTCAACTTTATCTTTAATATGATATTTTTCAAGAATCGTTTTACTCAAACGAAGCCCTTTTGAATTTCCAATTTTTATAATTGAAGTTTCCATAACTTTTATTTTTGTAAATACAAAGTTATTACTTTAAATCAGAATTCAAAATTAAATTTTCTCTGTTGAAGTATTAATGCCAACGTCTCGTATAAAAACAGTGCGAGCGGGCGAGCTCGATTGTCCGCAGGACAATCAGGCGCTGCAAGCGAGCACGGACTTTTGACTCGAGACTAAATTAAGCATTGTTTTTATATGTCTTAAGTTCGATTTCCTAACTTTTATCCATTAACCAGAAAGAACAAAAGAGAGGAGTAAGGTTATGTTATATGTGGGAACCTGGAGATTCCGTCAACATTGAAAATCCCCTCTCTTTTCTACTTCAATTTCGTTCAGTTCTGTGAGACGTTGATCTCGTTTTTAAGTTGTTGAAAGCAAAGTAGGTGTCCTTTCCTAATCAATTATCTATGAATAAATGTAACCAAATTTATGGAGTAGACATTAGTAAAAATGTTTTCGATGTTGTAGACTCTAAAGGAACTCACTTTCAGTTTAAGAATGATGCTAAGGGATTTAAAGCCTTTCAAAAAGCTCTTCCTGCCGATGCTTTAGTGGTAATGGAAGCCACAGGATATTATCATTACCGGTTGGCTCAGTTCCTGTATGAGCAAAGGGTAAAGGTCTCTGTAGTAAATCCATTGTCAGTTAAGAGGTTTATACAGATGAAATTATCTAAGGTGAAAACAGATAAATCTGATGCTAAAGCTATCTGTGAGTATGCCACTGTAAATGAGGTTCCCTTGTATACTGCAAGAGACAAGAACCAGCCGGAATGTTTACAGCTCATGCGTCTTATCGATATCTATTTAAAGCAAAGCACTGCCTTAAAAAATAAGCTGCACGGAGAGAAAACCCTGGGGAAACCATCTAAAACAGTATATCATTCTTTGAATCGCTCTTTAAAAGCTGTACAGAAAGAAATCAAGATCCTGGAGGACCGCCTGATGGAGATCGTCAAAGAAGAACAATAAAAACAATTGACCCTTCTAAAAAGTATTCCAGGAATGGGCAGTAAAACAGCCATTATGCTAGTTGTCCTGACCGATGGATTTTCCAATTTTGAAAATGCCAGGCAACTCTGTAGCTATACAGGGATTACACCAACGTTACGAGAGTCCGGGACCAGTGTGAGAGGCCGTAGCCGGATAACCAAGATGGGAAATGCAAAGCTTAGGAATCTCTTATTTATGTGCAGTTTTTCGGCCTGCAAACACAACAAAGCCTGTAAGGAGATCTATGAACGCATTATAGCAAAAGGTAAAAGTAAAAAGTTGGCTCTTATCGCTGTATGTAACAAGCTACTGAAACAGGCATTTGCTATCGCTAAATCAGGATTGCCTTATGAGGAAAATTTTGTTTCGAAATTAGCGTAGAGAACTTGTTTTTTAACTCAGTTCTTTGTTACAGGCAGTTTTAATCTTCTTTTAATAAAACGTATTTATGTCCGAATAACCAACTCCAGGGTGTTTTTAAGGATCGATCCCTAATTCTCTTTATCTTTTTCCCTCGGTCATCCGTCCGATACATTTTTTCTCCATTCATTATGAAAATTTCTGATTTGATCGGCTTGTCTATTGTTGCAATGGAGTCGGCAAGAGTCATTGTTTCTGGTTTTGTCCAATCGATATAATGATTTAGTTGAAGTCGGTTATCATCAATATGATATTTTCCATAAGAAGAAAAAGAAAGGTCGTATTCGCTGGTCCATTTAAAGGTCTTGTCAGGGTATAATTCTATGGATTCATACAATAACTTGTCTGCAATAATGCCATTATATCTAATAGTATCTTGGGCAAAACCTATAGAGGGCAACCATACTAAGAAAAGAACTTGAACTATTTTCATTTAGTTTCGTTTAAAATTGCCTGTAACGTCCCGGTTAACGAAAGTGGCGTGTAGGGAAGACTTCATATTCCGGCGTAACGCGTTTTTCTAATGGAAATAAATGTAGGAAATTATCTCTCATTTTTGTTAACCGTTGTTGCCACAAGTATTTTACTCCGGCATAGAATTTAGTAAATCTAAAATACCACGGTGGATATAAAATCTTTTGTATTCTTTATAACTATCTGGAATTTTTAATTCCTCTGGATCAAAATATCCAACTTCAATCTTCTTGGGTTCCGATGTCGGATAAAGAAAAAGAGTAAGAGTATCCGCCGTTCTGATTAGGTCAATCCGATGTGTTGATCTTTGTCCGCTCGATTTAACCTGATCGGATGGAAAATAGTTTGTGCTATCCTTTAAAAATTGCGTAATCTCCATTAATTCATTCCCTTCTTTTATACCATTTTCACTTCCACTACTCTTATCCGATACTATAATCTTTTCAACCTTCTCGATTTGGAAATCCGCAAGCTGTTGTTCGGAAGGTTTCTCCTCAACATCAATGCAAGAAAACAATAAACTTGAGGCTAAAAGCGCAATGTAGATTTTAGTGTTTTTCATATTTGTGGCAACTAAGCGTGCTATGGGCAGTGCCTGGTTTGTATTATTTCCTGATTAAGTTAATCTATTGATTTAAACTATAACCATCCTCTTGTCCTTTACTTCCTCCAGGCATTGCCTATAGCTGCAGTTAGATGCAGTTTAGATTACCGATCCTAATTTATGCTGCTTGAAACCAAAAGGGGATTACCTATATCATAGATTATGGGATAGTCCCATTTGGGGTCCGAAGCAACAACTGCAGGACCAAAAAGGATGGATTTTCCCCAGAATTTTTATCCTTTTTTTCCACTAACTTGTTCAAGGATCCCGATTTCTACACGTTTTAAAAAATAAATTTTTACGCTTCGAAATCGGGATCCTTGAACTAAAGCATCTGACCCATCCAATCCAGCCGTTTGGTTCCGCTCTTGGGATTCATGCCGAGCAAGGCCCGGTAAGATCAATTGCACTTTAACCTTCCCGGTTAACGAAAGTGGCGTGTAGGGAAGAATTCACTTTCCGGCGTAACGGGTTATTCTTATGGAAATAAATGTAAATAATTTCTTCTCAATAAAGCCATTTTTGATAACCGTTGTTGTGCAACGTTTTTTAAGCTTCACCATTTACCATTAAGTTATTATATTTTTTTGTATCGAGATTAATTGTAATCTGCCAATAGCAATCTCCACCATCATCAACAATTACATATTCTGTTCTCCAGTCCAATTTTGTCCATTCGTTAATTCGGTTTTCCGGTGGGTTTTCTAAAATCTCACAAAACGCATTTATTTCAATAATTCTTTCTCCATTTTCATTAATGTATGGGATATATTGTCTGTAGTATTTTTCAACACTTTGTT
Source organism: Salinimicrobium aquimaris (assembly GCF_035607535.1). NCBI lineage: Bacteria > Pseudomonadati > Bacteroidota > Flavobacteriia > Flavobacteriales > Flavobacteriaceae > Salinimicrobium > Salinimicrobium aquimaris. Next base: position 85,825 of record NZ_JAYDZX010000015.1, on the reverse strand, counting down.
TCGTCGGTTTTTTTAAAAAATCAAACTCTTTGTTATGAATTGCTTTGTCTAAAACTTCTTGAACTATATTCAAATCCTTACCCGTTGGCGTCCATTTTTTTAAACCGTAATTTTCTTCCAACCATTTATTTTGTTCGGAGTTCAGTAATATCGCAACTTTTTGGTCAGTTATTGATTCAGTCTTATCATTTGGATTTTTACAAGACCAAAAACAAATTAAAATAATTCCAAATATTCTTAATGAGATTCGCATTTTTCAAATGTTGCACAACGTCTCCGGTTAACAAAAGTGGCGTGTAAGGAAGCCATCAGTTTTCCGGCGCAACGGATTTTTTATGGAAATAAATGTAGGAAATTATCACTCAAAAAAGCCATTTTTGATAACCGTTGTTGTGAATCAGTGGCGACACAGCTGAGTGAGCACTAGAGGTTTGCCGTTTTCTTTAATTATCCAATTGTAACTTTTCTTTTCTAGTAAACGGTCCTGCTGGAAAGTTTGAGGATCCGCAAGAGTGAGAAAAATTAAAAACAGCAGAGTGGTGCGTTTTGTTTTAATTTTTTACTCCGGCTGAGTGAGTGTCCGTTTTTGTTTCCACGTGAAGTGTCGGAAAATTTAATCTTATATCCGGTGTGAGTGAGTCAAGAGCCATTGTTCACAACGTCCCGTATAAAAACAGTGCTTGCTGGCAAGCTTGATTGTCCGCAGGACAATCAGGCGCTGCAAGCGAGCACGGAGTTTCGAATCGAGACAGGTTTAAGCATTGTTTTTATATATTGTTGGCAAACGTATTTTTTCTCCCTTTTCTGAATTTCTGATACTGTTCATTATCAAGATATTTCTCTACGGGTGAAAAGGGCAATTCTTTCCATTCAAAGGGCTCATTTATTTCCCATTTATCAATATCATCAATCGATTTTTTTAATTTTTCTTCGAGATTGGTTTCACAATTAAAAATCATAACACTGTCTTGTCTTATGATGAAACATTTGTTCGATTCGGGTATTTTATGGAAGTAGTCCTTAAGATGGATTTGCTCAATAATTTTACAGTCGTTGCCTATGGAGAAAGTTGAAGTATCTTTTTTAAAAGAGAGAAGTTTTCTATTACGATCGTAAAATTCTAAAGATAATCCGCACCCTTTCCAGAGTTCCCTTTTACTAATTATTCCCATTTTCTGGTTTTTATATTTTTCGAGGTAAATTTCATCCCACGGTTGATTATCCCAAGGACGCCCCAATACAAATAGGAACACCAAGAAAATGACTGGCAGTGCAATTAGAATTTTTATTCCAGGAATTTTATTCACTTTGTTGTTTTATATGTTTGCCAACGTCTCGTATAAAAACAGTGCGAGCTGGCGAGCGTGATTGTCCGCAGGACAATCAGGCGTTGCAAGTGAGCACGGACTTTCGATTCAAGACAGGTTTAAGCATTGTTTTTATATATTGTTGCCAAATAGTGCTGCCCGCTCGAGTGAGCGGCTTCGCTTTTCAATCCGCTGCGTTTTGCTTTTAAAGTTTATTTTTTCTTACCTCTCAAAAAGGGCATTTTTACGTCCGATTTTATTTCTCCGATTGAGTGAGAAAGTCCGCTGCACTTTCTTTTGAAACTCAATTTTTCTTACCTCTCAAAAATGATGTTTTTACTGCTTCTTTTTTTTCTCCGCCTGAGTGAGTGATCCGTCGCAATTCTTCTTTTAAAACTCAATTTTTCTTTCCTTCCAAAAATGGCATTTTAGAAGTCCGTCTTATTTGAGTCAGTTTTCATTTTTCCCGCGTTTCGTTGGTCAGCAGCATTTTTGGCAACGTTCTCATATAAAAACAGTGCGAGCTGGCGAGCTTGATTGTCCGCAGGACAATCAGGCGTTGCAAGCGAGCAGTAAGTTTCGATTCGAGACTGATTTCAGCATTGTTTTTATGTGTTGTTGTGAGTCCGTTTTTTCATTTAAATGATCCGTCACAAAGGGTCTTAAAAATGCCAATTTTGACAGGTTTTTTCGTGATCAACTCTGACCGTAAATCCGCTTATTCACAAACTATAACTTCCAAATTTACCTAAAAAAAAGCGCCACTTCCAGTTGAGTGAGGATTCTAATCCGTAGCTTTTTTTTCATCCTTTCGACACCGACAGCAGCAAATAAATTAAAATTTGCTTATTGCGATCCGCTATAAATGGCTCACAACGTCCCGTATAAAAAATAGTGCGAGCTGGCGAGCTTGATTGTCCGCAGGACAATCAGGCGTTGCAAGCGAGCACGGACTTTCGAATTGAGATAGACTTGAGCATTTTTTTTATACAGTGTTGTAAAACGTTTTTAATTCCATTCTACCTGCAGTTTTTCTAATTCCATATTTAATTCGGCAAGCGATTTTGAACCTATATATTGAGTACTAATAGTCAGTTCCTCATTGTCGGTTTTTAAGATGTAATCTCCCGCAAACTTTTTTATCCGTTTTATATCAGTCAGATTTATTGTCTTCCCAAATGGACCATTCACAGTCAAAAATCCGTTGTTTATTATTACATACTTATATTTCTTTTGATAGAAATAAATTCCAAAATAAGCTAATGATATAAAGATCCAGCCGTAATCAATCCAATTAAGCTCATCATCAAACAAAAGTTGGAGTAGGAAAAAGGTTAGCCAAATTATCCCAAATATTAAATTAAAATTCAGTTGTCGTTTTTTATATTGAATTTTCATTTTCTCAAATGTTTTACAACGTCCCGTATAAAAAATAGTGCGAGCTGGCGAGCTTGATTGTCCGTAGGACAATCAGGCGTTGCAAGCGAGCACGGATTTACGAATTGAGACAGGTTTGAGCATTTTTTTTATACAGTGTTGTAAGCAGTTTTATTTTTTTCTGTATTTCACTTTACAAGGTTCAATACAAGGGTAATTAATAATTAGGATATTACCTTTATGTTCGAACTGGTAGTCATAGTCAGAGTTATCACAATCAGGTGAATTAAATGTAGAATTAGTTATAGAGTAAGTGCCAGAAGTCGGATTGTTTGCTTCTATGGACATACTACATATTGAACCGTTAGAGGTAATTGTTCCATCTGGATGAAACCTTATAATCTTATTGCTTTCTACCGCTGAAAAGGTTCCACTCCCATCGCCTGGGTCGGCTAAAACTTCTATTAATTTCCATTCACCAACCAAATCCGTATTAGACCTTAAATCATCATTATTATTGCAAGAAGAGAGAAGTCCGATAATACTAAACAGAAATACTATTTTTTTCATAATGTTCAATTAATTTAAATAAAGGTTTAATAGATTTCGTCAAATTGCTTACAACTCGTTATATGAAAACTAATATAGTTATTTATCCCTCAAAGTTACGGGATAACAATAGGTTTTCGTTGTTTTTATCTGCTTGCAACATCTCCTTTACCGTTACATCCAAAGGACTCTCAATCTTCATGATGTCCTTCCTCGAAACATGAGTGTAGATCATTGTAGTTTCCGGTCGGGAATGGCCAAGTAGCTCCTGGATGTATCTTATGTCTATCCCATTTTCCAGCATGTGAGTGGCGTAGGAATGTCTCAACGTATGCGGGGTGACTTTCTTTTTAATACCCGAACGCCGACAGGATTCCTGGAGAAAAGCTCTTATGCTCTGGGCGCTATATTGCCCACCAGTCTGCCCTTCGGCAAAATATGTGTGTGGGGAATATGTAGAGAGATAATTTTTAAGCAACGGCAACATACTTTCGGCTAAAACTACAATACGGTCTTTACGACCTTTGGAATTCTTAATGACGATTTGTCGTCGCAAAATATCGATGTGGTATAGCTTTAACTCTAATAATTCAGAGATCCTTAATCCCCCCGAGTAGATCATCGCAAGAATTGCACGGTGCTTTAAATTTTTTGTAGCCTGTAATAGAGAAATGACTTCTTCCTTTGAGAGAACCGACGGTAGATAATGGCTTCTTTTAGGACGTTTAATGCTGGTTGCATCTATTTTCTCACAACCAAATAGTTCCAAAAAGTGCTTGATTGCACTAATGCACTGCCTGTGCGTACTCAGAGCATAATTCCCGCCGGCAATTCTCTGTTCAACAAATAATTCGATGTCCCTGTGTCCCAGGGAATCCAGAGGTCTTTCACCTACATAATCTACCAGCTTAAGTATGAAATTATAGTAGGTCCTAACACTGCTGTCGCTTAAGCGCTGCCCTCGCAGATAAGCTACATATTCATGAAGTATTCTTTTTTGATTTCTGCTAAATACAGCGGGTGATGGTTCCCCCTTCCTTTTTTGAAGGGAAAATTCCTGCATCGCCTTATAATCAACAAAGAAATTTGATGCTCGTAGTTTATGGTAAAGCAAATGTTTGTTCTCACTGCAAAGAGCTGCATAAAAACAATCATGAGAATTAGACCATTTTACCGGTTTAAGCGTTTGAAGCAACTTCTCAATTTCTGAATCAAATTTAAACTTGATTGCAATTTGCCACTCCCCGTTAAGGTGAAGAGGAGCCAGCTCAACCTTTTTCATAATGCTGATTTTTAAATAAATATATCTAAAATCTGCTCCCGAAAATGAAAAATCTATAGGCTGAAGGAGTTTATTTTTTTAGCTGACACAACACCACAATTGTTATACCTGATAAGAGGTTGCTCTTCTGAAACAGTTGAGTAAGGTCTTTCTATCTAATTTATTCTAGCCCCTGTTTCTTTGTCCTTTCAGCTCCATTATGAAGGTTTCTACCTGTTTTTCGGAATAATGTCCATTGTACTGAAAGTAATCCCCCTGTTGGTTTACTACGAAGATTCCAAAACATGACTTCTTTCGTATAAAGAAGTTGTTTAGAAGAAAATCATCCTTATCGTCGAAAAACTTCCGGTTATCCATCTTCTCTCTAATTTTCTCCCCATCTGCAAATACCGAAATATTCAGGCTGTTGTCTGTATCAATTTTAGAGTAGAATTCGGTCCACCACTTTTTACTGTCCGAAGTTATCTTGTGGTTATTAAAATGACAATCTAAGAGGGGTTGCCTGTAATTTATTATCAAGATTTCCTCCTCCTTCCAGTTGTAGTAATCTTTGAGTTTAGCGATCTTTTCGGCTTTAAGGCTGCCGGTAAAATCGGCATAAACGTAATCTTCCCCGGGTTTGGTGTTTTTTTCAGATTGACCAGACCGGCTTGATGAACATGAAATAAAGAGAATAACCAGGAGGAGACAGATGGATTTTGGCATACTTATTATAATTCAGAAGATTCCGAAGAAAAGGTAAACGAACAATTCCTCCCAAGACCCTCTATTATTCTAAAGTAAAACTATGACATTCCTGTAATATGAGTTTCCGGTAAACCGTAAGGAACCAGATTTTTTTGGGAAGGCAAAGAAACAAGGTTCCAAAAAAGACGTTTCTGACAGGTCTTTCCGCAAGAAAAAAGCGATGAAAAGATCTCCCCCATCGCTTCTTTATATTATGCTTAAAAAATTTTATCCTGTCACCTGCTGTTGCACCCAGATTGCAAATTGAGTTTCATAGACGCGGGTGAGAATGATCACAGCAGCACCTGTTCCTACAAACCACCAGGAATAATTTTCCCCTTTGATCTGCAGTGCCGCAATAGCTCCAAGGATGAGATATGGGATCATCAACAAGAGGTTTGGCAACAGCCAGGCGCCTCCAAAAATGATGACGGTCTTCATCACGACAAAAAAGATACTGTAAATAAGGATGATCTTTGTGAGGATCACCAGGTTTCTGTGGGACATTACCTGTAGTTCTTTGGTGGCTTACGGGCGTAGCTTTGCTGCTCAAAGGCATATCCCAGGTTAAGCAGCTTATCCTCTTCATAGGGTTTTGCTATAAAGGTAATGCTCTTTGGCTCTCCTGAAGTTTCAAAACCTGCAGGCACTGCAAGTGCAGGATATTTAGCCACTGCCGCGTAGGCTGCATGATAATTGTTAATGGAAGCCACGGCATCAAGGTTATGCTGTTGCATAGGCACATCAAAGAACTTTCTTCCGTTCGCCTGAAGTTGTGCAGAGATCCTTTCCAGCGCTTCGGCACTTGTTGTATCGGCAACAATACCTTCGAACAGCTGTTGACCGTATGGCGCCCGCAGTAGGGTATCCTTAAGATTATACTTTACAATAGCCTCCACGTTCTTATAAGTCACCTCTTCACCGGCATACTGAGAAAAATAAGCGGGAAGATCCTTCTTCATATCTGCATTAAGCAAAGTAAGGAAATTGTCAAGCGGAATATTTTCAGCTTCAAATTCAATGATCACCGCCCCGCCTTCTTTCATTTTTTCAACTGCACGGTTGTAGAGGGAATCGGTCATCAGGGACTTCATCACTCCTATTCTCTTCCCTTTCAAACCTTGCGCAGAAAGTGATTTTACGTAATTCTTGTCTGAAGCTACCGAGCTGCGGTCTTCTGCATCCTTGCCCGTAAGTGCATTTAGTAAAATAGCATTATCCATCACATACTTCGTCATTGGGCCGGGGGTATCAAGGGTTCCTGAAATAGGAATTATCCCGGTACGGCTCAGTAAACCTACAGTCGGTTTTAATCCTACCACCGCGTTCTTTGAGGCCGGGGAAAGGATAGAACCTGCAGTTTCGGTACCTATTGCAGCTACGGCATAGTTTGCAGCCACGGCTACTCCGCTACCCGAGCTGGAACCCCCTGTTTCAAACTCTTTTCTTCCGTAAGGGTTCAGGGTTTGTCCACCCACGGCACTATATCCAAGAGGACAACCCTCACAGAAGTAATAGGCCCACTCGCTAAGGTTCACTTTTCCAAGTATAAGGGCATTGTTCTGCTGTAAACGATCGACAATAAAGGCGTTTTTGGAAGGTTGATTTTCTGCAAGAGCTATAGCTCCCGCAGTGGTCTTCATGTCGCTGGTGTTGATATTATCCTTAAGCAGGATAGGCATTCCATGAACAGAATTTTCATCGACGCCGGCAGCACCCTGCTCATCCAGCTTTCGCGCCTGTTCAACTACTTCGGGATTTAAAGCGATCACTGCATTGAGCGAAAGATCATTGTTGCTTTCATATTCCCTAATTCGGTAGATATAGAAAAGGGTAAGATCTTCATAAGTTAGCTGACCTTCCTTTACAGCACGCTGCAATTCAGGAATACTTCTTTCAAAGATAAGCTGCTTTAGGCCTTCATATTTTTCAGCAGAAAAAGAAGCAAGATCTTTTTCAAAAGGCCTCCATATCTCATTTTTATCAAGAGTTTTAGAATTGATGAGCTTAAACCTCATCCTTTCATTCTCGTGCTGCGCCTGTGCTTCAAGTTCTGCTGTTTCATCCTGCGCCTCCCAAACAATGGCGGGTGAATCTACAGTTGTTTCCTTTTCAGTATTTACTTTACATGAGAAAGCGGTCACCAGGACCAAAAAGAGTATAATGATCTGCTTCATATAATTAATTTTGACAAACGTCTATTTGAAGAATGAGTCTACGAACTCGTATTTATTGAAAACCTGCAGGTCTTCTATCCCCTCGCCTACTCCAATATATTTTACAGGGATCTGGAACTGGTCGCTTATTCCTATCACCACCCCACCTTTGGCCGTACCATCGAGCTTGGTAACAGCCAGGGAAGTAACTTCGGTCGCGGCCGTGAACTGCTTGGCCTGTTCAAAAGCGTTTTGCCCCGTAGAACCGTCAAGCACCAACAGGACTTCATGCGGCGAGTTCTCCACCACTTTCTGTGTCACCCGTTTTACCTTAGATAATTCGTTCATAAGGTTTACCTTGTTATGAAGTCGGCCGGCGGTATCAATGATCACCACGTCTGCATCCTGTTTTACGGCACTCTGTACCGAATCAAATGCCACAGAAGCTGGGTCACTGCCCATTTGCTGCTTTACTATAGGTACATCCACCCTGTCTGCCCATACCTGTAACTGGTCGATGGCAGCAGCCCTAAAGGTATCGGCTGCACCAAGGACTACCTTCTTACCGGCCTTCTTGAACTGGTAGGCAAGTTTTCCAATCGTGGTGGTCTTCCCAACTCCATTGACGCCCACTACCATGATCACGTAAGGTTTCTTATCTGCCGGAACATAAAAATCTGTCGCCTCGCCCGAATTTGTTTCGGCTAAAAGAGCGGCAATCTCCTCCCGCAGAATTCTGTTAAGCTCCTCTGTTCCCAAAAAGCGGTCGCGGGCAACCCTCTCCTCGATCCGATTAATGATCTTGACGGTAGTGCCAACCCCCACATCACTGCTCACAAGTACATCTTCCAGATCATCCAGTACTTCATCATCAACTTTAGATTTGCCGGCAACGGCTTTTCCCAGCTTGGAAAAGAAATCATTTTTAGATTTTTCAAGGCCCTTGTCCAGGGTTTCCTTTTTCTCGCGGGAGAATATCTTTTTAAATAAACTCATTATTTAGCTTGGTCTTTATTTCAACTTAGGCAGTAAACTAGCCGTGGGTAAATATACACAAAAACAAAAAGCCGTCCCGATGAGTACCGGGACGGCTTCCAAATATTTTGAAAATAACTTATTTCTTGTTCAGGAAGTCATTTACCATTTCAGGTGCCATAATTCCTTCCACAAAAGTATAGGCGCCGCTCTTTGGAGATTTTACCATTTTGATGGCTTTTGTTAATCTCTTTGATCCTGTCTGTAATGATGCTACTGATTTCTTTGCCATGACTTATGCTTATTTAATTTCTTTATGAACCGTCATCTTCTTTAGAATAGGGTTGAATTTCTTCAGCTCCATTCTATCTGGCGTGTTCTTTTTGTTTTTTGTTGTAATATATCTTGAAGTACCGGGCTGTCCCGATGCTTTGTGCTCTGTACACTCTAATATAACCTGAACTCTGTTACCTTTCTTTGCCATTTTACTGCGTCTTAAATGTTAGGATTACTTGTTTAAAAAACCCTTTTCCCTTGCTTCTTTGATTACAGCTGAAATTCCCTTCTTATTAATTGTCTTAATAGCAGAAGTAGATACTTTTAAAGTTACCCACTTATCTTCTTCAGGGATATAAAAACGTTTCTTAACCAAATTGGCGTCAAATTTACGTTTTGTCTTATTCATCGCGTGGGAAACATTGTTTCCTACCATTGCTTTCTTACCTGTAAGTTCACAAACTCTTGACATTGCTCTATACTTTAACTCGTTATTTCAAAACAGGCTGCAAATTAACGATTTTTTTACCTAATAGCCAATAGCCGAAGAAAATATTTTTCTGAAGGCCCCAATTCTCTCCTGCCCCCGAAAATACTACCTAAAATGTCATTTTTGTCACCTATAGCCTAAACTCTCTTTTCCTTCGGAAGAAAATTTTTGACGTAGGATCCCGCCTGAAGCTCCTTTTTAAGAAATAAACCGGGGAAAAGTGAGTGGACAGTGATCAGTGGTCGGTGGTCAGTGGTCGGTGGTCAGTCGTCAGGGAGATTGAGTGATCAGTGGTCGGTGATAAGGGGTCAGTGGTCAGTGGTCAGAAAAATTTAGAAACTATTCGTGTATTCGTGGCTATTTAAAATTGGCAGAACTCCTTAATAGAAAGCATTCCAAACCTCATCCACCTACAGTCCCTACGAGCCTGACCTGCAAGGTTTTTAAAACCTTGTAGGTCTTCTCACCTTCATCAAAACCTACAAGGTCTAAAAAAGACCTTGCAGGTTTGTCTTCGAATTTTTCAGGCTGAAAGGTGCTTTGTGCTTCCGGACATAGGAGGAAGATCAGTGGACAGTGGTCGGTGTCGATGGTCAGAGAATTATAGATCAGTAATCAGTGGTCAGTGGTCAGGGAAATTGAGTGATCAGTGGTCAGTGGTCGGTGATCAGAAAAACGTAGAAACTATTCGTTTATTCGTGGCTATTTAAAATTGGCAGAATGCCTTAATAATGAGCATTCCAACCTCATACACCTACAGTCCCTACGGGACTGACCTGCAAGGTTTTTCAAACCTTGTAGGTCTTATCACCTTCATCAAAACCTACAAGGTCCTAAAAAAAGACCTTGCAGGTTTGTCTTCGAATTTTTCAGGCTGGAAAGCACTTCGAGAAGGAATCTATTCGTGTATTCGTGGCTATTTAAAATTGGCAGAATGTCTTAATAATGAGCATCCAAACCTCATCCACATTTGTGGCTACAAATTTTTCGTACTTCGCAATTCTGACCTCGTAATTCTAACTTCGTACTTCTAATTTCGTACTTCTATTTTCGTCCTTCAGATGTGATTTCCTTCAGGATCATTTCAAAAGCTTTCTGAACTGTCTGCTTCACCACCTGATCCCTGCTATTTCCAAATATAAATTTTTGAGAGATGACTTTTTCGGGCGTGGCCAGGCCAATGTAGACAGTACCTACTTCCGCATCGCTATCCCCTTTTGTAGGCCCCGCGTTTCCTGTAGTTGATAGGGCGTAGTCAGTTTTAAAATATTTCCTGGCGTTCTTTGCCATAGCTTCGGCAACTTCGGCACTTACTACGCTGTGTTTCTCAATTAGATCTTTAGGAACATTTAAATTCTCCACTTTCACCTGGGTGGCGTAAGAAACCATACCTCCTTTAAAACAGGAAGATGCACCGGGATGAGTGGTGAATTGAGCTGCCAGGGCTCCTCCCGTACAGCTTTCGGCCGCAGAAAGGAATTTCTCCTGCGAAGTGAGCAGCTTACTTATCTGCACCGCGATCTTTTCATCCTCCTCCTGCTCATCTGCAATAATATCTCCCAACAACTCGTACAAACCTTCAGCCTGTTTTTCCACAGAGCTTATCAACTCCTCCTCATGCTCGCCCTTGCCGGAAAGTCTTAAGCGTACACTGCCAAGACCCGGCAGGTATGCAAGTTTAATATGCTTTGGTAATCGATCTTCAAAAGCGGCAAGTTTATTGGCAATAGCACTTTCGCCTTCCCCCCTCGTAAGAATAGTTTTGTGATAAATGAAAGGCCTGTGAAATTTTTCCCTTAGCCGCGGAATGACTTCCTCCTCCATGAGGTTCTTCATTTCATAAGGCACACCGGGAAGAGAGATATAAACTTTCCCCTCTTTCTCCATCCACATTCCCGGTGCCGTGCCATAGCGGTTATGCAGCACAGTGGCACGGGAAGGCACCATTGCTTGCTCCCGGTTGAGATCTGAAATTGGGGTTTTCTTGTACTTCGCAAAAAGCTCTTCTACATGGGCAAGCACATTCTCATTTAGTTCCAGTTTATCCTGGAAGTATTCACAGAAAGTATATTTTGTAACATCATCTTTTGTAGGACCCAGGCCGCCGGTAAGGATCACAATATCTGCCCTTTTTGAAGCATCACGTAAGGCATCAAGAATGTGCTCCTTTTCGTCCTGTACCGAGGTGATCTGGTAGACCGATATACCTATGAGATTGAGCTCCTTGGCAATAAAAGCCGAATTGGAGTCTACTATCTGGCCGATGAGGATCTCATCCCCAATAGTAATAATTTCTGCAGTCATTAGAGATCAAAATCTTCCTTAAGCTCCTTTTCGGCCAGTTTGTATTTGGCAGTAATGATACGGGCCGCTTCATTGACCTCATCTGTATTATCACCGGCTTTTGCCCAGCTTTCCAGGATCTTTATCTGCGGCATGAGACCCAGCCCGAACATCTGGAAGTTCGGCTTCATTTTATGAGCGAACTGATATGCCTGCTGCGGATTATCCTGTGTCACAGCCTGATTCATCCCCTCAAGATCTGGCGGGATCTCTTCCAGGAAGGTCTGGACCACAACCTTTACAAAGTCCTGGTCTCCGCCGGCCATTTCTTCTACGCTTTCTAAATCGTAATTCCTCATTTTATGTGTATTGAGAATATTTGTTGGTCTTCTATAAAGCCGCTCAGTTCGTCATTTATTGCGACAGGTCCTACTCCCGCCGGTGTTCCCGTAAAGATCACATCCCCAATCTTGAGCGTAAAATATTGTGAAATATATTCAATTATTTCGTCAATCTTCCATAACATGTGTGAAGTTCTTCCCTGCTGTACCGGCTCTCCATTTTTCTGAAGACTAAACTCCAGGTCATTGAGGTCCTTAAAATGAGATTTTTTGATCCATTTCTCCCCGATCACTGCAGAGCCGTCAAATCCCTTCGCTTTTTCCCACGGAAGTCCTTTATCCTTTAATTTTTTCTGAAGGTCTCTTGCTGTGAAATCAATTCCAAGTCCTACCTCATCATAATATTTATGTGCGAATTTTTTCTGAATATGCTTTCCAATCTTGTTGATCCTCACGAGCAATTCCACCTCATAATGTATATCGTCGGAAAATGGCGGAATGAAAAATGGCTGCTTCTTGAGCAATACAGCCGAATCGGGTTTTAAGAAGATCACAGGTTCCTCTGGTCTTTCATTCTGAAGTTCGGCAATGTGCTCGGTATAATTTCGGCCTATGCAGATTATTTTCATCGCAGAATATTGGTTACTTAAGTTTGGTGTTCAACTTCCGTAGCTTAATTGCTGTCAGGACCTTTTTAGTGTAGAGGGGAAAATCGGCATTTTGGAACCAGCCGAAATATCCCGGCTCCTGCTCGAGAATATCCTCCACGCATTTTCCTTTATACTTCCCAAAGCTAAAGACTTCCCGTCCCTTCTTGTCATATATAATAAAGCCGGCAATGTCGGCACAATTCTTCTGGGAACTGAATTCAGAAAGCCACTTTACATCATTCTGCAGCTTGTCTTCATACATGTCCAGTTGGGACTTCAATACTTCGTATGTCGCCTCGGTATCGACTGAGGCAGAATGCGCTCCTTCCAGATCTTTTCCGCAGTAAAATTTGTAGGCGGCAGAAAGAGTTCTTTGCTCCATTTTATGGAAGATTGTCTGCACATCTACAGCAAGGGAATTTTTCATTTCAAAATCCACACCCGCCCGCAGCATCTCCTCTGCGAGAAGCGGAATATCATACCGATTGGAGTTGTACCCGGCAAGATCGCAGCCCTTGATCATTTCATTGATTGCAGGAGCCAATTCCTTAAAGGTTGGCTCATTGGCTACTTTTTCATTGGTAATTCCATGTACCGCAACCACTTCTTTTGAAATAGGAACAGTAGGGTTTACAAGCCAGGTCTTGCTTTCACGATTTCCATTTGGGAATATCTTCAAAATAGAGATCTCCACGATCCTGTCTTTTGCGACATTAGTTCCCGTTGCTTCCAGATCGAAAAAACACAGTGGCTTTGTAAGCTTCAACTCCATGATAAAATTTATTTGGGCAAAGATAGTAAAAGTAGTGGGCAGTGGTCAGTGTTTAGTGCGCAGTGTGTTTCTGCACCACCCATAATGTTCCGTTGGACCCCTAAATTACTTTTGATAATCAAGTTCAAGTTATACTCAAGTCAGTTAAACAGTATAACCCATAAAAAAACCACAGCTATACGGCCGTGGTTTTTTATCATTTTTGAGACCTTATTTACAGATCCCTGTTCTTGTCAAATTTTTCGAGGTACTGGGCAACTCTCTGTACAAACTGCCCTCCCAAAGCACCGTTCACCACACGGTGATCGTAGCTGTGAGACAGGAACATCTTATACCTTATCCCAATAAAATCCCCTTCGGGTGTTTCGATCACTGCCGGCACTTTTCTTATTGCACCCAAAGCAAGGATTCCCACCTGCGGCTGATTAATAATTGGAGTTCCCATGATACTTCCAAAGGTACCTACGTTTGTCACTGTGTAAGTTCCTCCCTGAATATCGTCCGGCTTCAGCTTGTTCATTCGTGCACGGTTTGCAAGATCATTAACGGCCTTTGCCATGCCGACTAAATTGAGCTGATCGGCATTTTTAATCACCGGCACGATGAGATTACCATCGGGAAGGGCAGCTGCCATTCCCAGGTTGATGTTCTTTTTCTTGATGATCTTATCCCCGTCAACAGAGATGTTGATCAACGGAAAATCTTTTATTGCCTTTGCCACGGCTTCCATAAAGATAGGAGTAAAAGTAAGCTTCTCCCCTTCTCTTTTCTCAAAAGCATCTTTGTTCTTCTTTCTCCAGTTCCAGATGTTGGTTACATCTACCTCAATGAATGACTGTACATGGGCAGAAGTTTGTACGCTTTCTACCATGTGGTGTGCGATCATTTTACCCATTCGGGACATTTCAATGATCTCGTCTTCGCCATTTACACTAACCGGAGTCTTAGCCGGTTGTGATGCAGCCTGTGCCGGTGCAGCCGCTTGCTGTTGTGGTTTTGGCTGCGAAGCAGGTTGAGAAGAACGGCTTTCCAAGTATCCTAAAATGTCATTTTTAGTCACCCTTCCGTCTTTTCCGCTTCCATCTATTTGTTCAAGTTCATCAAAGGAAATTCCTTCCTCCTTTGCAATATTCTTTACCAGCGGAGAATAGAACCTGTTGCTGTCGGCATAGTCAGATGTACTAATGCTTTTTGCCTGCTCCACCCTTTGCTCGGCTGCAGCTACGGCTTCTTCAATTTCGGGAGAAGGCACCTCTTGATCGGCTACGGGAGTGGCATCTGCCGCCTCTTCGCCTTGAGTTTCAATAATAGCAATAGTTTGCCCTACCTGTACTACATCATCTTCATTGAACAGCTTTTCTACCAACACCCCGTCAACTTCACTGGGCACCTCACTGTCCACTTTATCTGTGGCAATTTCCAGAACTGCCTCATCGGCTTCAATGGTCTCTCCAACTTCTTTTAACCAATTCGTAATGGTCGCTTCCGCAACACTTTCCCCCATCTTGGGTAATTTTAGTTCAAATTTTGCCATATTCTTAACTCGAAGATGTTTTACATAAATTCGACTGCGAAATTACTAAAAATTTACCTCAATTAATAATAATTCTTCAGCAGCGAAGATTCTCTGATGTCTTTTGGCTTCTGAAATAGAGCCGTTTTCCTGAGTAAAATTACAATTTTTATTCAGGATTTCTTTGCAGGGGAATTTTTTGGTATTTCTGAAGAAAAACCTTCAGAATCAATTCTTCAGGGAATTTTCAAACGGAATGCGGTTGGTGATACTGCGGCCCAGGGTGACCTCATCTGCATATTCGAGCTCATCACCCACCGAAATTCCGCGGGCAATTGTACTTGTCTTGATGTCCAGGCCTTCCAGTTGCTTAAAAATGTAAAAATTGGTAGTGTCTCCTTCCAGGGTACTGCTAAGCGCAAAAATGATCTCTTCAATCTCCCCGTTCTTTGCCTTCTCTACCAAAGATTTTATGGTGAGCTGCGAAGGACCGATGCCTTCCATTGGGTTTATCTTCCCGCCCAGCACGTGATAAAGTCCACGATATTGGCTCGTGTTTTCAATCGCCATTACATCCCGTATATCTTCAACCACACATACCACTTCCCGCTGCCGACTCCTGTTTGCACAGATCTCACATACCTCAGTGTCACTTATATTGTGGCAGTTCTTACAAAATTTAACTTCGGTCTTGAGGTCGACCAAAGCTTTGCTCAAGGCAACAGTCTGTGATTCGGGTTGTTTGAGGAGATGAAGTACCAGCCTCAGGGCTGTGCGCCTGCCAATCCCCGGTAGCTGGGACATCTCATTCACAGCTCCTTCCAGTAATTTTGAAGAAAATTCCATCTTTCAAAAATACTCCATATTTCATACAATTCCCAGAAAAAGAAGCCGCATTCCCCATGCTGCACATATTGCGAAGTTTTGTAATTTGCTGCCGAAATTCCTAATAGATGCAGCCCTATTCCATTCTTCTCCTTATCGCCGGTTATTTCCTAACGCTCATTTTTATTTCCTGGATCACCGGAAGACAATCTGACAATAATACCTTTTTTAAAGCCAACCGGCAATCGCCCTGGTATGTGGTGGCGTTCGGGATGATTGGTGCTTCCCTGAGCGGGGTCACCTTTATTTCTGTACCGGGATGGGTTGAAGCGAGCCAGTTCAGTTATATGCAGGTGGTGCTGGGTTACGTGGTGGGATATGCCGTGATTGGGCTGGTACTGCTGCCCCTCTATTACAGGATGAACCTTACTTCAATTTACACCTATTTGGAAGGAAGGTTCGGCACCTACTCCTACAAGACGGGCGCGTCCTTTTTTTTACTTTCAAGAGTGGTGGGAGCAAGTTTCAGGTTATTCCTCGTCGCCAACGTACTACAGATCATCCTTTTTGACACCCTGGGAATTCCTTTTTGGGCAACAGTGATCATGACGATCCTCTTAATTTGGCTCTACACCTTCAGGTCGGGGATCAAAACCATTGTCTATACTGATACTTTGCAGACCTTATGCATGTTAATCGCAGTAGGGGTGAGCATATATTACGTTTCCGACGATCTTGGGATCCAGGGGGGCGAATTGATCTCACACATCTCGAACAGTGAATTCTCTAAAATGTTCTTTTTTGATGACATTAAAAGTGCCGACTATTTCTGGAAGCAATTCATTTCGGGTGCTTTTATCACCATAGTTATGACGGGACTCGACCAGGATATGATGCAAAAGAACCTTACCTGCCGAAACCTGGGAGATGCTCAGAAGAACATGTTCTGGTTCACTATAGTTCTGGTATTCGTTAATCTGTTCTTTCTGGCACTGGGAGTCTTGCTTACCGAATATGCGCGTGCTAACGGCATAGATGCTGCAAAAGATGATCTCTTCCCGGTCATTGCTACGTCTGGAGAACTGGGCGTGGGAATCGCGGTATTCTTTATCCTGGGATTGATCGCTGCGGCATACAGTAGTGCCGATAGTGCCCTTACAGCCCTAACCACCTCGTTTAGCATTGACATTCTCGATATCGAAAACAATTACAGACCAGAGAGGCAGGAAGCAATAAGAAAGCTGATCCACATTGGAGTTTCTGTGGTTCTGATCCTGGTGATCATCGCTTTCAAGTACATTATTAGAGATGAAAGCGTAATTGCAAAACTCTTTGTTTTTGCAGGATATACTTACGGACCTTTACTCGGATTGTATAGTTTCGGACTCTTTACCAGGATGAACGTGAAGGACAAGCTCGTCCCGGTAATCGCCATCCTCTCTCCTATCCTTACCTATGTCATTAGTATCAACAGCCTGGTGTGGTTTGGATTTGAGTTTGGATTCTTCGTCCTTATTCTAAACGGACTCCTCACCTTCCTTGGCCTAGTATTGCTTCGTAGAAAGTAAGATAAGGGTACAGGCGACTTCCACCTCGATCCCATTCTCCTGAAGGATTCGGTAGAACTCTGGATTTTCGGTTCCGGGGTTAAAGATCACTCTGTCGGGATGAAGAGATATAATGTAGTCATAGTACTCTTTCTGTCTCGGCGGCCCCAGGTATAGGGTAACAGTATGTACATCCTCAAAAGGGATCTTTTCATTTTCAATCTTGACTCCGGCCACTTCACCCTTTCTCAGCCCTATTGCCACTGTAGGAATATTGTTCCTCGTTAACCTGTTGATGGCAATGTTCGCATAGCGGGCGGGATTAGTGGTTGCACCGAGTACAAGGGTCTTCTTTTCCATATCTAAAAATAAATTTTTGTAAGTGTAACAATAGCTAAAGTTAGCAGTCTTTAAGGTAAGAAATATTTCCCGCATGGGGGCGATTTGAAAAACATTGATGGTTAGTTTTAAAAGAGCCCCATGCTAAGCCCGTACATTCGTGTATGGGCTTTTTTTCTCTAAAGGAATTTCTCAATTTTCAAAGAAGAAGCATGAATCTTATTTAGCCTGTAAAATGCTGTTATTATGCCATGTCACCGAACATCATGTGGAGTAGAAATCAGCAGGAAACCTCCCACACAAAGGTTAAATTTCAGCAAAGTATGTAACAAAGATTTGTTTTGGCAGTCTTGTTTATATACCGAATGTACATAATCGAGAAAAGCCATGGCTTTTTATTATGTATTACAAGGTATTATGTTTAAACCATCATCAAAAAATCAAAAAAATGAGACAGCTAATTTTATTTCTTATGTTATTCACCACCGGCTTATCGGGGAATGCAAATACCGGTCCCACCGAAATGGGTACGGTCACGGGAATCGTAATAGACAATGAATTTAAGGAACCCATTCCTTATGCCACCATTTCTATTTCCACACCCCAGGGTGAGCTGATTACGGGTGCGGTGACCTCTGTGGACGGAACTTTCTCCCTGGATAAGCTCAAGGATGGTCATTATATCTTCAAAGCTCAATTCATGGGCTACAAAACCTTTTCGAAGGAAATTGAGGTGAAAGACGGAAACCGGGCAATAGATATCGGAACCATCTCCATGGAAGCTGAAATTGCCCAACTTGAAAGCGTGGATGTAGTTGCCGAAAGATCCACTATTGAGCAACGTATCGACCGCAAAGTTGTGAATGTTGGAAAGGATCTCACCACAGCCGGTGCCACTGCGAGCGAGATCATGAACAATATTCCCAGCCTCGCTGTAGACCAGGACGGAAATATTTCAATGAGAGGGAATGAGAACGTGAGGATCTTGGTTGATGGAAAACCTACCAACATTCCTGCTGCACAGCTTCTAAAACAGATCCCCAGCACTTCTATTAAAAGTATAGAGTTGATCACAAATCCTTCGGCAAAATACAACCCCGAAGGGATGAGCGGGATCATCAATATCATCCTGCACAAGAATTCCAATATGGGCTTCAACGGGAACCTCAACACCGGAGTCACCGTGGGTGAAAATACCCGCTATACCGGGTCCCTTGACATGAACTACCGCACGGGAAAATTAAATTTCTTCGGAAACATTGGAACCAACGGCGGAAAAAGAGAACAAATGGGGGTCATTCAGAATTTTACTAATGACTATACCGAAAGGATCAACTTCTTAAATGATTCGGAATCTTATTTATTCAAAGTAGGAGTGGATTTTTATATGGACGATAAAAATACTTTCTCGGTTTACACAAATCAGAATTTCTATATGGGAGATCCTGGGGGTACTGCCCGCATCCTTTTCGATGACCCGGCTGCTGAGAATATTTTTCAGAATTTCTTTCTCGATATGGAGAATGACACCCACACCTACAACTTTGTCTACAACCATGACTTTAATACTGAAGGTCATAAACTAATTTTTGAAGCCGACCACAGTACTACCTACGAGGAGGAGATTGCGCGGTTTGTATACAGCGGCGGTGGCATTGACCTCGACTCTTATCGGGATGACGTGGATGAGGAACTAACTAACTCCACTTTCAATCTTGATTATGAAAACCCCATTTCCAAAACTGCAAAACTGGAACTGGGCGCAGAGGCCAGATTTAGGAGAAGCACTAATGACTACCGTACAACCAATGAATCATTAACCAATGCCCTTTACAACTATGACAATAATATTTATTCCCTGTACTCCACCTTTGGTCAAAGCTGGGGAAAATGGTCCTATCAGTTAGGAGCCAGACTTGAGAGCTATGACGTGGAGGCAGTGCTTGACGGCGACCTCATCTATGAAACAGACTATATTACTCTTTATCCTTCAGCCTTCCTGTCATACAAATTAGATGAAATGAAGACAGTGCAATTGAGCTACGGAAGAAGAGTAGACAGGCCAGGCTTAAACCAGGTGAACCCTGTACGGGAATTCTCCACCCCAAGGATCACGGGAGTTGGAAACCCCGAACTCGACCCTCAGTTCACCAATTCGCTGGAACTTAACTACACCCATAACTTCCAAAAAGGAAGTTTCACGGGAGGAGTATTCTACAGGCTTATTGAAGATGAAATTAGCCAGGTGCTCCTGGTAGATCCCGAAGATCCTAACCGTTTGTTACTAACTTTTAGAAACTGGGATGACAATACAGCCTACGGGCTCGAATTGAGCGGAAGATATAAGCCCTTCTCCTGGTGGAGCCTTAACCCAAGCTTTGAACTTTATAACAGTACGGAAAAAGGAGTTGTAGGAACAGAATATATGGAAGTCGAAGCAATGGCATATAGCTTTAGACTTAGCCAAAGTTTCAATGTGACTAAAAAGCTTACGCTGCAACTCTTCGGAATGTACCGAAGCCCTACGGAGATGCTCCAGATCAAACCGGAAGAATTCTATTTCATAAATGCGGGAGCCCGTTACAGCTTCTTAAATGATAAGGCAACCTTAAGCCTCAATTTCAATGACATTTTTGACACCCAGGAATTCAGGTTTACCAGCGAAGTACCCTATGAACAGCGGGGTAAATTCCAGGGAGATTCCCAGAATGTATACCTTGGCTTATCCTACAGGTTTGGCGGCGGGAAGAACCGTGCCCTCGACAGGAAACAGCGTGACGATAACACCAGTAGTGATGGTGGATTATTTTAGAATTGTTTGAATTAGCCAAAAAAAATCCGCAATTGAAAAGTTGCGGATTTTTGTCATTTTTGAGAGCCTAATCTGTCTCTGTCTTGTCTCTTGATTCCTGGCTCTTACCTCTTTTTTCTACCATTTTATAATAGCGCTGGCCCAGGTAAACCCACTTCCAAAAGCTGCGAGCACCACAGTATCTCCTTCTTTGACCTTTCCTTCTTCCCATGCTTCAGTAAGGGCTATAGGAATAGAAGCTGCTGTAGTATTTCCGTAGCGCTGAATATTGTTATAAACCTGGTCGTCACTTAACTTAAACTTCTGCTGAATGAACTGCGAGATACGAAGATTCGCCTGATGCGGGATAAGCATATCTATATCTTTTACCTCGAGCCCATTGGCTTCAAGACCTTCCTTAATGACTTCAGAAAAGCGAACTACCGCGTTCTTGAAAACAAACTGGCCATTCATATAGGGATAGTAAATGATATCATCTCCCTGCGGATTCTCCTCAATAATTTCGGGTACCCAATGCATGGTACTCGGACCTTTCAAAGACAATTCCAAAGCATGTTTTCCTTGCGAATGAAGATGGGTAGAAAGAATTCCCTGCCCGTTATGGTCACTTCTGCTTACAACTGCCGCCCCTGCTCCGTCTCCGAAAATAACTGATACTCCGCGGCCACGGGTTGTAAAATCCAAACCTCCACTATGATTTTCGCTGCCAATTAGCAGCACGTTCTTGTACATGCCGGTCTTGATGTATTGATCGGCAACCGAAAGTCCGTAGATGAAGCCGCTACACTGGTTCCTTACATCAAGGGCAGGACAGGTGTGAATATCGAGCATCTCCTGGACCTGCACCCCTCCCCCGGGAAAATAATAATCGGGACTCAGGGTGGCAAAAACGATAAGATCTATATCATCTTTGGAAATCTTAGCCCGTTCAATGGCAATTTTGGCAGCCTTTACTCCCATTACGGCAGTAGAATTGCCATCTCCTTTTTTAATATGGCGCCGTTCCTTTATGCCGGTACGTTCCTGGATCCAGGCGTCAT
This sequence comes from Salinimicrobium aquimaris, assembly GCF_035607535.1. Classification (NCBI taxonomy): domain Bacteria; kingdom Pseudomonadati; phylum Bacteroidota; class Flavobacteriia; order Flavobacteriales; family Flavobacteriaceae; genus Salinimicrobium; species Salinimicrobium aquimaris. The sequence continues at coordinate 64,565 of NZ_JAYDZX010000015.1, read as the reverse complement.
TAGTGTCCATCATCCTGGAAAGATCATCATTGGTCACCACATTTTCGGGCACGTAGAACCCCAGGCCCGCTATCTTAGATTGGTACATGTAGAATTATTTAAGCCTTAATAAATTATTTCTCTTAAATTTAAGCAATTAATAAAAAGTTGCTCCGCAATATAAGAAACATTAACATCTTGACAGCGCAGCACCTCTAAACCTAATTATACTTTATTACACTATGAAAAAAGCCTTTTTAAGCCTCCTCTCTTTTATTTGCTTTACCGGAGTAACATTTGGACAGGAAAATCTTACCTATCAAGAACCTCCACAGGAGATCCTGGAACTTGTGGATGTGCCACTGGCTCCCTCCACGCTCATTGACAGCAAGGCAGAGAAAATCGTTTTTCTCTACCGCGATCAATTCAAATCCATTGCCGAACTAAGTGAAGAGGAAATGCGCCTGGGCGGTTTAAGGATCAATCCTGTCACGAATATAAGCAGTCGTGCGACCTACTTTAATAATATTCAGGTAAAGGATATGAAAGCAGATGAGCCTACACAGGTAAAAGGCCTGCCGGAAAATCCCCGCCTCACCAACTTCAGCTGGTCGCCAGATGAGTCAAAAATGGCCTTTACCCACACTACTTCAGAAGGTGTAGAACTTTGGGTAGCCGATCTTCAAACCGCAACAGCAAAAAAACTTACCGGCCCAAATTTGAATGCCAACATGAGAGATGTGCTCAACTGGTATAAAGACAATTCGGCCATTTTAGTAAAAATGCTTCCGCAGGACAGAAAAAATCTCATAAATCCTGAAACTTCGGTGCCAACGGGTCCTACAGTTTCTGTAAGCGACGGAAAAGAAGCTCAAAACAGGACTTATCAGGATTTATTGAAAAATCCGACAGATGAGTTCAACTTTGAACAACTGGCCCGGGCTGAACTTGTAAAGGTGGACCTTAATGGAAAGACCTCCAAGTGGCTGGAGCCAAAAATGTATGATGACATTTCTTTCTCTCCAGATGGTAATTATGTAATGGTGAGCCACATCAAAAAGCCCTTCTCCTACCTGGTGCCTTACTACCGATTCCCTTCAGAAACAATGGTCTACACCAAGGAAGGAAAACTTGTTAACCAGGTGAATCAGGTGCCGCTTACTGAAGATCTTCCGAAGGGATTCATGGCCGAAAGGGAAGGTAGAAGAAGCCTTAGCTGGAGGAGTGATGCGCCTGCAACGCTTGTATATGTTAAAGCCCTCGACGGTGGTGATCCCGAAAGAGAAGCCGAATTTAGAGATGAAGTATTTCTACTGGAAGCTCCTTTCAAAGGAGAAGGTAGACCGATCCTGAAGACCAAAGACCGCTACGCCGGAATTATCTGGGGAGATGAAAATACTGCCATTGCCAACGATTACTGGTGGAATAACCGGAACACCCGCACCTATGTTTTCAATCCTTCAAATGCGAAGCAGCAGCCAAAGGTGCTTTTTGACCGCAATTACCAGGACCGGTACAGTGACCCCGGAAGTTTTGTGAGGGAGAAAAACAAATATGGACAACAGGTCTTGAAAATGGTAGATGATAACACCTTTCTTTTAGGTGACGGTTTTACTCCTGAAGGTCAATATCCTTTCGTAGACCGACTGGACCTTGAGACCGGAGAGACAGAGAGACTGTACCAGTCAAGCTACAACAACAAAAAAGAAACCCTGGTAGAAGCTATTGACATGGAAGACGGAGAGATCCTTGTGAGAATTGAAACCGCCACAGAATATCCAAACTACTTTATACGTGATATAGACAATGAGGAAGATCTCACCCGGGTAACTTCTTTTGAAAATCCATTTAAAAGCCTGCAAGATGTTACAAAAGAAGTGATCACTTATGAGCGGGAGGACGGTCTTGAGCTAAATGGAACTTTATACCTTCCGGCAGGTTATGATAAGCAGAATCCGCAGAAGTTGCCAATGATCGTCTGGGCTTATCCACGTGAGTATAAGGACAAGAACTCTGCTTCCCAGAACACCTCCAATGCCAATGATTTCACCTATCCTTACTACGGCTCTCCCATTTACTGGGTGAATCGTGGGTATGTGGTTCTTGACGATGCTTCCTTCCCAATTGTGGGAGAAGGTGAAGAAGAACCAAATGACAGCTTTAGAAAGCAACTGGTCGCAAATGGAAAAGCAGCTATTGATGCTGTGGACGAAATGGGATATATCGACAGGGATCGCGTTGCGGTAGGCGGACATAGTTATGGTGCCTTTATGACCGCGAACCTCCTCTCCCACTCAAATCTTTTTGCTGCCGGAATAGCCCGAAGCGGAGCATACAACCGTACGCTTACTCCTTTTGGATTCCAGAGTGAAGAGAGAAACTACTGGGAAGCACCTGAAGTTTACTACAACATGTCACCTTTTATGCATGCAGATAAAATGAAGACCCCGCTATTGCTCATCCATGGGGAAGCCGATAATAATTCCGGCACCTACCCTATGCAGAGCGAACGCTATTTCAATGCTTTAAAAGGTTTGGGTGCTACCGCCAGGCTGGTAATGCTACCAAAGGAAAGCCATGGTTACAGTGCCAAAGAATCTGTACTTCATGTGCTTTGGGAGCAGGATCAATGGCTTGAGAAGTACGTGAAGAATAAGGACCAACAGGATGGAAATATTCAGCAACGTACAATGGAGTTAAAAAAGTAGACATAGTTCCTTAACAGAAAAGCCCGCAGGTCGCGGGCTTTTTTTATGACTGATACTCATTACTTATTACCAATCCTCATTTCCATTATAGGTATCATATTCGTCTGCATCAATAAAGTTGTCATCATTGATGTCATAATCATTGAACACATTTTCATTCCACTCACCATTATCGATAGCGCCATCGCGGTTCATATCATAGGTGTCAAACCAGGTATTATCGGTCAGGCCTTCGTTCCACTCGTCATTATCAAGCCTTCCGTCGCGATCCCTGTCAAAAACGCCATAATCTTCGGCTTTTAAATATTGACCGGCTGTGGTATTTATCCCTTCATTCCATTCGTTCTCGTCAATATAATCGTCCTGGTTCAGGTCAAAAGCCTGATAAGTTCTATCTGTGAATTCCCGGTCATCGATCATTCCGTCTCTGTCTGCATCCCAGTTGTCATATTCAGCATTGTTGCGTTCCATGAATTCAATCTGGTTGAGTCTGCCGTCCCCGTCTGCATCATAAGTATCGAGATCCTGGGCAAACACAGTTGTTCCAAAGATCATGCAACCTGCCACAAATATTCCTTTCAAAGTCTTCATAATTAAGTTTTTAGATTCAACTTCATTTTCTTTCATCCAACCCTAAACTAACACTATAAAAACCTGATATAAAGTACTTTAATATTTTTAACAGAGAAATGAGAAATTTTTTACTTACCCTAACAGCATTAAAAAAGCCGGAAACACTTAATGTTCCCGGCTTTCGATGTCCCTGCGAACATCGCGCAATCAAGAGTATTGTTTAAAGTTGTTGATCTTCACCTTAGCACCAAGGTCATGCAGCAAATTGTAAAGTCCAAAGAACGTCCTGTTGATATAAAGAAAGTGCTTGCTGCCGCGGTTTCCATTCATTTTTCTTAATTCCTGATCTTTACTGTACTTTTCACTCAGTGAAGTTACAGAGGTCCAGAAACTTTCATCTGAAAAATCAAATTCTTCTTCCTGAAAAGGTGCTGTGAAAAGACTTAGCATCTGGTAAAACAATTCTGAGAAAAATGCGATCTCTCTCTCAGAATCTTCTTTTCTCAGAATTTCCAGCTCAAAAAGCTTTGCATTGAAAATTTCAGGATTTTCGATCTTATCCTTGTCGGCCAGCTCAAAGTACGGCTCATAGAATTCCAGAGGCACCTTTTTGATACAGCCAAAATCAATGGCTATAAGATTATGGTCTTTATCCACCAGGAAATTTCCGGGGTGAGGATCGGCATGTACCGCTTTTAAAACATGCATCTGGTACATATAAAAATCCCAGAGGGCCTGCCCCAATTGATTGGCGATATTTTGATCTTTATTCTCCTTGGCAAAATCCCTAAGATGAAGTCCATGCATCCAGTCCATACTAATAATGCGTTCGCTGGATAACCCGGGGTAATACTTTGGAAATTTCAGGTTGGGGATATGGCTACAGGCTTCAGAAATCTCGATGCTCTGTTTGACTTCGAGCACATAATCGGTTTCTTCAAGCAGCTTCCCCTCTACTTCTTTAAAATATCTTTCTGAATCTTTTCCCTGAAGATTGAACATCTTGATGGCAATGGGTTTGACCATGGCGAGATCTGAGCTTATACTATCGGCCACCCCCGGATACTGGATCTTCACAGCAAGTTCCTTCCCGTCTTTAGTAGCGCGGTGAACCTGCCCAATACTGGCAGCATTTACAGAGTCGAGAGAAAAACTATCAAATATTTCATCGGGAAATTGCCCGTGGTATTTTTTGAAGGTCTTTCTTACCAGGGGAGCAGAAAGTGGAGGCACGCTGAATTGAGCGAGGCTGAATTTTTCGACATAAGCATTTGGAAGAAGGCTTTTTTCCATAGAAAGCATTTGCGCTACCTTAAGCGCACTGCCTTTGAGGCTCTTCAATCCGTTGTAGATGTCCTCTGCATTGCTCTCATCCAGTTCCTCCCGTGAAACCTCTCCATTTAGAGCCTTTTTTGAATAGTACCTGAGGTAATTCCCTCCCACTTTTATCCCGGTCTGTACCATCTTTCCGGTCCGACCTATCTTTCCTGTGGGAATTCTATCTATTGTTTTCATTTTTGTCAAATTAAAGGCCGTGGCCGGAAGTGTAGGGACCAACCGGCACCAGGCCAATACAGGCTTATTTGTTAAACTCTAAGCCATTTTTTCCTTCCATAGAAATTTTCCAAGATCCAGAACTCTTTCTAGGGGGGTATTCTCGAACAGATCAAACACCGTATTTACAGATTTTTCTATCGCAACATCTGTGCTTTCGAACTGCGGGGAATTATCATCCATCCAGAACTTCAGTAAAAACATCAACTGCACCCAGGCAGCTTCAGAAAATATGGTTTCAGATCTTTTTAGAAGTTTTACCTGCTGTGCTTCATTCCCTTCTCGTATAAGTTCTGCCGTGTAGTTCTTGACCTTTTGCCTAAGACCTTTTAACTGGCCGGCATTCTTGAGTATGTTACCTTCTTCTTTGAGAGTAAACAAGACATAACTGCGGTTGGCAGTAAGTATTTCAAAGAATGTGTAATAAAGAGTGAGCATTTTCTCCCTGTTATCAAAAGATGCGTACTCTTTACTCTTTTGCATCACTTCAAGAGTGTGCTCAAAGAAACGTTCCCAAATTCCTTTTTTGAGACCCTCAAAACTTCCGTAGAAATTATAGAATTCTGATTCTGAAATATTATTCTGCTTACAGAATTTATAGACCGTACCTGGCTTTTCTTCGTTTTCAAGTATGTAATTCATATAGAGCTCAATTAGTCTATCCCGGGTAAGTTCTTCAGTCTTGGCGGTGTTTTGTTTTACTCTGGCCATTCTTCCTTTTATTTCGTTTCGTCAAAGATATAAATTCTGTTTAAATTAAGATACAAATATTTAAACAACTTCCTGTTAAAGTTTTGGGCATCAGCAAACTCCTATTTATAGTCTTTATAGTCGAAGAAAAGTCTGATAAATTACTTACGCTGTCAGTTTGTCAGCGGCGCCTTGTTGGTACTTTTTTTGACTTCTTTGGGAGAACGTAAAATTTAATAAACCAAAATATATGGCAACCGGAAACATTAATGTATCTGTTGAAAACATTTTTCCTTTAATAAAGAAGTTTTTATACAGTGATCACGAGATCTTTCTACGCGAATTGATCTCTAACGCTACAGATGCTACTTTAAAATTAAAACACCTTACTACGATTGGAGAGGCTAAGGTCGAATACGGCAATCCCGTAATTGAAGTTAAAATTGATAAGGACAAGAAGCAACTTATCATAAGCGACCAGGGAATTGGAATGACCAAAGAAGAGGTTGAAAAATACATCAACCAGGTTGCATTTTCGGGTGCTGAAGAATTTTTAGAAAAGTATAAGGATTCTGCTAAGGATAGCGGGATCATAGGTCATTTTGGACTTGGGTTCTATTCGGCATTCATGGTAGCTAATAAAGTGGAGATCATCACTAAATCCTATAAAGATGAACCCGCAGCTCACTGGGTGTGTGAAGGTACTACTGAATTCACTCTAGAGGAAGCCGACAAAAAGAACCACGGGACAGATATTATTCTTCACATCAACGAAGATGATAAAGAATTTTTGGAGGAGAACAGGATAGAAGAACTGCTTGTGAAGTACAATAAGTTCATGCCTATCCCAATAAAATTCGGAACCCGGGAAGAGACCTTAGACTTACCTGAAGATGCTCCGAAAGATGCAAAGCCGGATACCAGGACAGTAGATAATATTGTAAACAACACCAATCCTGCATGGACAAAGCAGCCAACAGATCTTGAGGATAAAGATTACAAGGACTTCTACAGGGAACTTTACCCAATGCAGTTCGAGGAGCCGTTGTTCCACATTCACCTCAACGTAGATTATCCTTTTAACCTTACCGGGATCCTTTACTTCCCAAAAATGTCTCAGGACATGAACATTCAGAAGGATAAGATCCAGCTATATCAAAATCAGGTATTCGTTACAGATAACGTAGAGGGAATAGTTCCTGAGTTCCTTACCATGCTGCGCGGAGTAATTGATTCTCCCGACATCCCGCTGAACGTATCCCGTTCTTACCTGCAGGCAGACGGCGCAGTGAAAAAGATCTCTAGCTACATTACCCGTAAAGTGGCAGATAAGCTGAAGTCTCTGTTCAATAACAACCGTGAGGATTTTGAAAAGAAATGGAATGACATCAAGATCGTTATTGAGTATGGAATGCTTTCTGAAGATAAGTTCTTCGAAAAGGCAAAAGACTTTGCGCTTTACCCAACGGTTGATGACAAGTACTTCACCTTTGCCGAACTAATTGAGAAGATCAAAGACAACCAGACCGATAAAGATGGTAACCGCGTGATCCTTTATGCTTCAAATAAAGATGATCAACACAGTTATATAGAATCTGCAAAGGAAAAAGGTTATGAAGTATTACTTCTTGATTCTCCAATTGTTTCTCACCTGCTTCAAAAGCTGGAAATGGGAGAAGAAAAGGTATCTTTCGCCCGTGTGGATGCCGACCATGTAGATAACCTCATCAAAAAGGATGAAGAGAAGATTTCCAAGCTTAATGAAGAGGAGAAAGAGAAGCTAAAAGCCGACTTTGAGAAAGTAGTACCAAAAGAAAAATATACGGTACAGCTGGAATCTATGGATAGCAATGCAGCGCCTTTGATCATTACCCAGCCGGAATTCATGAGAAGGATGAAAGAGATGCAGCAAACCGGTGGTGGAGGAATGTTTGGAATGGGCAATATGCCGGAGATGTACAACCTGGTTGTGAACACCAATCACCCGCTAATTACCGAGATCCTAAACACCAAGACCGAGAAAAAACAAGAGCGTTTGATCAAGCAATCCCTTGATCTTGCCCGACTTTCACAGAACCTCCTAAAAGGGGAAGAATTGACCTCATTTATCAAGCGTAGCTTTGAGATGATCAAATAGGGTTTAAGATCTATTCAAATTCAAAAACCGTTTTGCTGTAACAGCGGAACGGTTTTTTTAATGGTATAAGTGGATAAAAAAATATTGCAGTATACTTTCTGCAAGGAGCGCACAATTGTCATTCCGCCGACAGGGGGAATCTTCTAATAAACAGATACTGAATTAATTTTGAATACTCAATCTTGAATTGCCGCAGGCACTACGCTACCGGCTGTAATAAGTTCCTGAAGATGGTATTGAAGAACTGCGGGATATCATATGGCTTATTGATGATATCGTTCATTCCTGCTGCAAGGATCTCCTCCTTCATCTCACCTACCTCTACTGCCGTTAATGCTATGACAGGGATATGCGAATTGAATTCCCTGATCTTCACGGTAGTTTCCATACCATTCATTCCCGGCATGTTAACATCCATGAGGACAATATCAAGCGGCGTGGATTTAAGGATCTCGAGTGCTTCTTCCCCACTGTTTGCCACAAGACATTGGAAGTCTCGTTTTTCAAGAATTCGGCGGGTGACTACCTGATTGATCCTGTTGTCGTCCACGATCAATATTCGTGTTGCTGTTTTTTCCTCAATTTCTGAAATATCTATTCCCAGAGGTTTTAAACTTTCGGCTTCTTCTCCCTGTTCAAATTCTATTGTGAAACTGAAAACCGAACCTTCGCCTTCGGTACTTTGAATGTTAATTTTAGATCCAAACAGTTCAACCAGCTTTTTGACAATAGGAAGTCCAAGGCCTGTACCCTGGTAATTGAGATTCTGGGTTTTTAACTGGGAAAACTCTTCAAAGATCTCTTCCTGTTTATTTTGGGGAATACCTATCCCGGTATCTCCAACTTCAAAATAGATGAGGCATTTACCATTGCTGCAGGACTTGTTTTCTGCTTTGATCCATATCCTGCCTTCTTCAGTAAATTTAACCGCATTTCCCACAAGGTTCATCATGATCTGCGACAGTCGCATGGAATCTCCCACTAAAACAGGAATGGAAGGATCTACTTCAAGATCCAATTGTACACATTTGTTCTTCCTTGTATTTTCAAAGGTCTTAATGATGCCCTGAAATAGGGAATTCATGTCAAAGCTGCTGTTCTCAAGGTGTATCAATTGTGCCTCCATCTTGTTCATTTGGAGAACATCATTAATAAGGGCAAGCAAATAATCTGCAGAGAATTTTAGAGACCTTAGATCATCTTCCTGTTCCTTTCCTTTGTTTTCCTCGAGGAGCAGAGAAGCCAGCCCCACTACTCCATATAATGGCGTACGTAGTTCATGGCTCACTGTGGAGAAGAAACGGGTTTTTAGACTTGATAACCTTTCAGCTTCTTCCTTTGCCAGCTTGAGTTCTCCATTTTTGTCCTTTAACTGTGAGATCAATTTCTTCCTTACCTTATTATTCCTGAAAAGAAGGATGACGAAAAAGAACATTACAATTAAAGAAATAACCATAACAACCGACAGCTGCTGTGTCTTCTCCAATACCTCATCTTTGTATAGTTGTTCCCGTTTTGCAGCCTGCAGATCTTTCTTGAATTCCTCTGTCTGGAATCTTTCATAGACTGCCTTCCTTTGCAATTGTTTATCCTTATCAAAGATCTTTTCCCTGAAAGTTTGGTGTTTATCAAGTGCGGTATATGCCTCATTAAAACTCCCGCTTTTAAACAGCATTTTTGCGAACTCTTCATATGCAAAAGATGCTTCGGCAATTAGAGTATCCTTTTCCGCTGCTTCAATTCCCACCTCAAAGTATTCCCTGGAAAGATCGAAATCCTCTTTGCCGGAATAATACATTCCAAAAAGGGTATTGAGATTGCTTTTTGTTAGTAGATCCTCTTCTTTGGAATTTTTAAATAAATTCCAGGCTCTTTGAAGGTAAGGGAGCGCCTTATTGTAGCTATGATTTTCAAGATAGGTCCAGGCAATATTCATCACCGGGGTAAGCGCCTGGTCACTTCCCGGGATTCGGGAAGAAACTTCCAGAGCCTTCCTGTAATAATTTAGACCTTTTTCAATGGTCTTTTTATTGGAAGAATAGATATTACCCAGGTTATTATAGGCGTACCAAAGCAGGGTGTCATTATTACTTGAACGGGCAAATTCCAGTGCTTTTACATAATTCTCCTGTGCCCTGGTCGTGTCCTCAAGTTTTTCGTATGTAACCCCTAAGATATTATAGGCGTGGTTAAGGTTGTAGAAATCGTTTCTTATAGAGGCCACTTCTATAAGCTCAAGAGAATGCTCAATAGAACGATTGAAATCGTAATCAAAATAAGCCATACTTGCTGCATTCGCTAAACTATCTGTAAAGCTCTTGTATGACTTGTTGGAGCTTTGAGAAAATACAGCAAAGCACAGAAGGAATCCAAAAACACTCAGCAGGTAATTTTTTCTCAAATGGCTGTAATTAAGTTCAGAAAATAGGGCGCTGCAAATTATTTATTTTTAGCATCTTATGCAACAAAAAAGATTATTTAAGAAGAAAAATGTTTATTTTTTAGAAACTTTATTGCAACAGCATACCTTCGGGCACAAAAAAACCCGGATTTTCTATATCCGGGTTTTACTTTATTCTTAACAGGTATGTTTACCTGTAGATCTCATTAAGGATCCTGGCAAGTCTAAGCCCACCTTTTTGTATTTGATCATGTACTACAGGAAACCAGTTGTACATGTACTCATATCCCAGCTTCTCACCAACTTCCACGGAATCATAGACCTGGTTTGCCAGTTTTTTCGACTCGTACATCCAGTCCAATACCGAACCTTTCTGAATATTTTTGATCTGTTCTTTTGAAAGTGCATCTGTGTTATGGGCAAGTTCACTGTAGCTCATATCAAAATCGTTGATCATCTCACTATCCCAAACCCTGTGGAGGTTAGAACCATCTCCAAACCATCTCACTTGTATGTCATTTCCTCCTTTATCTTCTCCCCTACCTGCGTGTAATGGTTGATGAAGGTCTCCAACAAAATGAACAAGCATTTTTAGCGCAAATTCCTTGTCCTCTTTTGAAGCGCTTTTGTCTTTTAAAACTTCAATTGAAGTATTGATTCCATGGACAAGATCGCCGTCGGGATTTGCTGTTTCTTTTGAATACTCGGTCTCCCCGGGGTTAAGATTAACATAGTGCCATGGATTATACTTTCTATAGGCGGGATCACTCTTGATATCATCACCATAAGTAGAAACAAAAGCCAGGTTCATTCCGTTAAGGATCTCCCTTACCTTCTCTTTAGCTTTTTTGGTCAGGTGCTGTTCTGCTACTTCTCCTGTAGCCCTATGGCCTGTTCTCCCCCAATCATTTTCTGAGGCAAAAGTGAAACTGGAAATTAAAAAAGCCGCAAGCAGTAAATAAATTTTCATGTATGTAATTTTTAAGGTCTTCAAAGATAGAAATTCAAAAGACGTTTTTAAGACAATTTCAAAAATCCTGCCTAATTTTTCTCATTTTTGGCGGGTTGTAGAGAACAACAGGATATTGTAACTTTAAAAGAACAAATATCTACTTATGAAGGTCTTTCGGGAGCAGCAATTCATCAAGAGGTGGTGGTTATTTATGTTCATTCTTTCGGTAATTGTCATAATTGTAGGCACTGCTTATTACGCCACCTTGGAAGCTGAAGAAAGCACTGCAGTCATAGTTTCCACGATAAGCCTGTTGATCGCCGCACCGCTGGTCTTCGCCCTTGCCTATACCCGGCTGGAAACGCAAATTGATAAAGAGGGAGTTTCTGCCCGGTTTAAACCGTTTAAATTTACAGAAAAACACTACAATTGGGGAGAGATCGAAAAATGCTATGTCCGGGAGCTGGACATAGTGAAAGAGTACGGAGGTTGGGGCATTCGCGGCCTCGGAAGCAATAATAAGGCATATCATATTTACGGTTCCAAAGGAATTCAGCTTAAGACCAAAGCGGGAGAAGACTTTCTTATTGGCACTCAAAGACCCAAAGCAGCTCAAAAAATCATAAACCTATACTTTCATTCATGAAAAACATCATCTCTGCTATCCTCTTCCTAATATCTGTTTACGGATTAGCCCAGGAAGACAAATTCATTTCTACTGAAGTTAACCTTGATCCCTATGTTAAAGGTACCTTGATCACACCTAACTCTTCAGGAGCAAGCCCCCTGGTGATCATGTTACAGGGGTCGGGACCTACAGACAGACACGGGAATCAATCCTTTATGAAGAATGATGCTCTAAAAAAGCTTGCCTTCGCCCTGGTTGAAAAGGGGATTTCCACCTATCGTTATGACAAGAGGATCATGCAAATGCAGCGACTGGGAATTAAAGAGCAGGATATAAGATTTGATGACTTTATTACTGACGCTATAAGTGTCCTGGAACATTTCGGGGAAGACAAAAGATTTAATAAGCTTATTGTTCTTGGTCACAGCCAGGGATCTCTTGTAGGAATGGTGGCAGCAAAAAACAGGGCAGATGCTTTTATCTCGGTAGCCGGAGTGGCCCAACCCATAGATTCTATTCTCATTCAGCAAATTGCAAATCAAATGCCGGGTCTAAAAGGAAATGCACAACAGGCGTTTAGTGAATTAAGAGAATCGGGCAGTACCGGTAGTTATAATCCTGTTTTGGAATCTATATTCAGGCCCTCCGTACAGCCTTTCATTCTTTCCTGGATGAAGTATGAACCAAAGGAAGAGATATCACAACTGGAGATCCCGGTGCTCCTTGTCAATGGAAGCAAAGATCTGCAAGTCGAGGAGGCAGAAGCTGAAGCCTTAAGAATAGCCAATCCCAATGCACAACTCGTGATACTTCAGGACATGAACCATGTCTTACGCAAAATTGAAGGGGATGATCTTGAGAACTCAAAGTCGTACAATGAAACCGGCAGACCCTTACATCCTGAATTAGTAGATGTTCTGGTGAAATTTATAAGGGAGGTAGAATGAACTACAGAATTATTTTTACAGATATTGATGGCACCTTACTGAACAAGGACAGAAAGCTCTCTTCACTCACCAAACAGGTTTTCCAACAACTTCAAAACGAAATCCCCGTTGTCCTTATTTCCTCCAGGATGCCGCAGGCCATGGAGCACCTTCAGGAAGAATTACACATTTCTCATCAACCTCTTATTTGCTATAATGGAGCACAAATAATCCTGAACGGGGAGACAGTAGTGTCAAAGGAAATTCCTTGGGAGACCGTGAGTGCTCTTCACGCTTTCAATTTGGAACAAGATTGCCACATCAGCCTCTATAATGATCGGGATTGGTACGTACCCCAATATGATTACTGGGCCAAGCGAGAAGAAAATAACACGCAGGTTTCACCAAAAGTAAAGTCCTTAAATAGTGTGCTGCAGGAGTGGAAATCTGCTAAAAAAGGTGCTCACAAGATCATGTGTATGGGGGAAGCCGAAAAAATAGAGGCAATAGAAAAATACCTTTTTGCAGCGTATAAAGATCAACTGCACCTTTACCGCTCAAAACCAACTTACCTGGAAATTACTAATAAGGAGGTATCCAAATTGACCGCAGTTGAATTTCTGTTGAACTCCCACTTCAGGTTATCCCTGGAAGAAACGATCGCCTTTGGAGACAACTACAATGACTACGAAATGCTCAAAGCTGCAGGTATGGGTATTGCAGTAGGGAATGCCAGGCCCGAGATCCTGGAGGTTGCCAGGAAAATAACTCATCACCATACAGAGGACGGAGTGGCTAAAAGCCTGCAGGAACTTTTTGGAACTGCCTGACTTTAATAAATTTTTAAGGAAGTTCTAAAAATTGTATTTTGCCGGTCTTAAAGGCAATTTATGGACAACCCCCCAATTTTCACCAATGATGCCATCGTCCTTGGTCTCTTGATGCTGGCTTTAGGTTTTGTGTTTTTTACCTCCTCCCAAAAAACAGGTTTTTGGTACAAATTCTATAAAGTGGTGCCGGCACTGCTAATGTGCTACCTCATTCCTGCAATTCTGAATTCTCTCAACATAATTTCTGATGAGACTTCACAGTTGTACTTCGTGGCAAGCCGGTATTTGTTACCCGCCTCTCTGGTCTTAATGACTCTTAGTATCGACCTCAAGGCTATTTTTAACCTTGGGCCGAAAGCCTTGATCATGTTCTTTACCGGAACTATAGGTATTATCATTGGAGGGCCTATTGCCATTCTCCTGATATCACTTTTCTCGCCTGAAACTGTTGGCGGTGTAGGTCCCGATGCTGTATGGAGAGGGCTTTCCACCCTGGCAGGTAGCTGGATTGGTGGTGGGGCCAACCAGGCAGCAATGCTTGAGATCTTTGAATATAACCCCGACCTGTACGGCGGAATGGTACTGGTTGATATTGTTGTTGCCAACCTATGGATGGCCATTCTTCTTATGGGGATTGGTAAAAGTGACAGAATTGATGAATGGCTTCGTGCAGACAATTCGGCTATTGAAAGTCTGAAGAAAAAAGTTACTGCTTATGCCGAAAGTGTCACCCGCAATCCTTCCCTGGCAGATCTTATGATCATGTTAGCCCTGGCCTTTGGTGCGGTAGGTTTCGCCCATTGGAGTGCCGATGGAATAGCTGGATTCCTGACATCAAACTTTGAAGTTTTCAACGACAATAAGTCTGCCCTATCGTCTTTTGCTTCTACCTTCTTTTGGATGATCTCGATTGCGACTGCAGTGGGAATTATTCTTTCCTTTACCCGCGCCAAAGAGTATGAGGGCGCCGGGGCAAGTAAGCTGGGAAGTGTGTTTATTTATTTCCTTGTGGCCACTATTGGAATGAAGATGGACCTCACTATGGTTTTTGACAACCCCGGTCTTATAGCTATAGGTCTTGTGTGGATGGCAATTCATGCCGGGCTTCTAATTCTAGTCGCAAAGATTATAAAAGCACCCTACTTCTTTCTTGCCGTGGGAAGCCAGGCAAATGTGGGTGGTGCAGCATCTGCACCTGTAGTTGCGGCTGCCTTTCACCCTTCCCTTGCTACAGTAGGTGTTTTACTTGCTGTTTTTGGTTATGTAGTGGGAACCTATGGGGCGATCTTAAGTACGATTTTAATGCAAATAGCTGCCGGAGCTTAAAGTTTAAACAGGTTTTTTTAGCATATTTGCGCGCAAATTATCACAAGACATTCATGAAAAAATTAGGATTACTTTTTATTGCTATTATCACTCTTGCAGCCTGTACTTCCGAAGAAACCAACCTCCAGATAAAAGGAAAAGTACAGGGACTTAAAAAGGGTACCTTGTATCTTCAAAAAATTGAAGACACCAGTCTTATCACCCTGGATTCTGTTGTAATGAAAGGTGACGAAAATTTCATTTTTGACACCCACATTGAGAGCCCGCAGGTTTTGTACCTCTACCTCAATAAGAAGGACAACAATATATATGATGACCGCCTCATGTTCTTTGCTGAACCAGGAGAAATGATCATCAATACAACCCTAAAGAATTTTGAGGCTGATGCAGTGGTCGAAGGTTCCGAAAATCAGAAAAAATTCCTGGAATATCAAAGCATGATAAACAGGTTCAATACCCGCAACCTTGAACTTATTCAGCAAAGTATAAAAGCACAGGAAGAAGAGAATGCAGCCTCCCTTGATTCGGCCAATGCCGAATACGACAAGCTGCTGCGAAGAAGATATTTGTATACAGTTAACTTTGCCATTAATAACAAAGACCTTGAACTAGCTCCATATCTGGCTATCTCTGAGATCTATGACGCCAACATCAAGTTCCTGGATACCATTTATAACTCCCTTACTCCCGAGGTCAAGGATTCCCGATATGGAAAAAGCCTGGAGGATTTTTTAGAGGAACGCCGGGAAATGGAAAAAGAAGAGGCTGGAGAAACTGATTCTCAAGCTTAGACTGATTACCGATTTGTCTTACCTCCCGCTTTACTAAAGCGGGATTTTTTTTGCCCGGAATAAAAGAATTGAGGATTTAAAGCTTATCTGCTTTGAACCTAAATCCGGGGCTTAGATTTTAAACCGGGAACCTGAAATAAATTTCTCGGGACAAACTGCCAGAGCATTTAAAGGGAACTGACTCCTAAACTCAATCCTATTTACAGACGTGGTAAGCTACCGGGGCAATAATCTTTAGCATAAAAAAAACTTCCAAAAAGGAAGCTTTTTAATTGAGCCGATGGAGGGACTCCCTTCGACTTCAGCAGCAAAAAATGCTGCTTGCGCTCAGGATAAACTTCTCGTCCCTCCATAAAAAAAGCCCCTTCATTTCTGAAGAGGCTTTGAGCCGATGGAGGGACTCGAACCCACGACCTGCTGATTACAAATCAGCTGCTCTAGCCAGCTGAGCTACATCGGCAAATGCTCTTTTTAAAGAGCGTTTATTTTTTCTACAAGATCTCTGGCTTTCACCTCGAGCTCTTTTTCTATACCTCTAAAATGTTGCTTCTTATTCTCAACATCTTTTTGATTCATCTTTCCGATCAATTCGTCAAAATCTGAAATTGCTTCGTCAACAATCTCTTCAGATTTGGCCGGATCCTCATTAGGATGGGTTACCTGGTGCAGGTAAGCCGCCTCAATGATATCTCCAAAAACGTAATTGATATCTCTTTTAAGTGTTCTTCTGTTCGCCATCTTACGCGTAATTTTTCAGCAGCGAATTTACACTATTTCTTAATTCAAAAAACAGTTTTGAAATATTTTTTTATTCTCCGCGGTAGGTAACAAAATTACGGGGAGTTTCATACAGGGTGACTTCCAGATCGAGATGCGACTCCAATTCGGCTCTCAACTTATTCCATATTACTACAGCAATGTTTTCGGCTGTGGGATTCAGGTCCTTAAATTCGGGTACCTCGAGATTCAGATTTTTATGATCAAATGGAACTTCTATTTTTTCATATATCAATCTTTTCAGGTCTTTAAGGTTCACTACAAAACCTGTTCGGGGATCGACCTCCCCCGTAACTGCTACAATGAGGTCATAATTATGGCCGTGGTAATTAGGATTACTACACTTTCCAAAGACTCTGGCATTTTTCTCGTCATCCCAGTCTTTGCGATGCAACCGGTGCGCTGCATTAAAATGAGCCTTTCTGTTTACGGTAACCCTCATTGTTTGATATGATTATAGTATTTGTCAAAGATGATCTTAAACCAGGCAGTATAGATATCCGGATTTACTTTCATATCCTTTTTAAGCTCTTCCAGACTCACCCATTTATAATCATGCGCCTCTTCAGGATTCAGATTGGGTTCGTCATTGTAGTGTCCTACAAGAATATGATCGAATTCGTGTTCTGTGAGTCCATTGTCAAAGGGAGCTTTATAGATAAAGGAAACAGTATCTTTAAGATCTGTTGAAAATCCCATTTCTTCCTGTAGGCGACGTTTTCCCGCCTCTATGTTAGTTTCCCCTTCCCGCTGGTGACTGCAACAGGTGTTGGTCCACAATCCGGGAGAGTGATATTTACCCAAAGCCCGCTGCTGGATCATAAGCTCGTTCTTGTCATTAAAGATAAAGACTGAAAAAGCCCTGTGCAGCAATGCTTTTTCATGAGCTTCCATCTTCGGCATAAGACCTATCTGCTCATCATTTTCATTTACCAGGATTACTTGTTCTTCTTTCATTGCAAAAATTGAGCTTCAAATGTACAAAAACGGGCGGGAAAACACATTTTTGGGAGTTTAGAATTGCCTCCAAAGGAGTGGCTTTGGTTATCATTAATTTCACGATCAAATAATTATCTTTGCAGCCTTAAATACGAGTATGAAATTTCAAGAAGAGATCAAGAGAAGAAGGACCTTTGGGATCATTTCCCACCCCGATGCCGGTAAAACCACGCTTACAGAAAAGTTGCTGCTTTTTGGAGGCGCCATACAGGAAGCCGGGGCTGTGAAGTCCAATAAAATCAAAAAAGGAGCAACCAGTGACTTCATGGAGATCGAGCGACAGAGAGGTATTTCGGTTGCAACTTCTGTACTTGCTTTCGAATATAAAAACAACAAGATCAATATCCTGGACACTCCGGGGCACAAGGATTTTGCTGAAGACACTTTTAGAACCCTTACCGCTGTTGATTCTGTGATCGTGGTGATCGACGTTGCCAAAGGGGTTGAGGAGCAGACCGAGAAGCTTGTGGAAGTTTGCCGTATGCGCAACATCCCAATGATCGTTTTCATTAATAAATTGGACCGGGAAGGTAAAGATGCCTTTGAACTTCTTGATGAGATCGAACAAAAGCTGAACCTTACCGTAACACCTCTGAGTTTCCCCATTGGTATGGGTTACGATTTTAAGGGGATCTATAACATCTGGGAGCAAAATGTCAACCTCTTTACCGGAGATCCAAGAAAAGACATCGAAGAAACAGTAGAGATCTCCGATCTTGCTTCTCAGGAACTCGACAAACTTATCGGGGAAAAAGCTGCAGGAACCCTTCGCGAGGAACTGGAGCTGGTCCAGGGGGTGTATCCTGAGTTTGATAAAGAGGCCTATTTGGCCGGAAATCTGCAGCCGGTCTTCTTTGGTTCGGCTTTAAACAATTTTGGGGTTAGAGAATTATTGGATTGTTTCATTAACATAGCCCCTCCTCCCCGCCCAAAGGAGAGTGATGTTCGCAAAGTAGAACCTTCCGAAGAGAATTTTACTGGTTTTGTTTTTAAGATCCATGCCAATATGGATCCTAAACACAGGGACCGCTTAGCTTTTGTGAAGATCGTTTCGGGAAAATTTGAGAGAAATACTCCATACTTACACGTGAGGCACAACAAAAAGTTAAAATTCTCCAGCCCTAACGCCTTTTTTGCTGAAAGAAAAGAGATCGTTGATGTTTCCTATCCAGGAGATATTGTAGGACTTCACGACACGGGGAACTTCAAGATAGGGGACACTTTAACTGAAGGTGAAGAGTTACGCTACAAAGGAATCCCCAGCTTTTCACCTGAACATTTCCGGTACATCAATAACGCCGATCCTATGAAATCCAAGCAACTGGAAAAAGGGATCGATCAGCTTATGGATGAAGGAGTAGCACAGCTCTTCATTCTGGAACTCAATGGCCGAAAGGTTATAGGAACGGTAGGTGCCCTGCAGTTTGAGGTGATCCAATATCGTCTTGAACACGAATACGGCGCAAAGTGTACTTATGAAAACTTAAATGTACATAAGGCCTGTTGGGTGGATCCTGAAGATCCAAAAAGCGAAGAATTCAAGGACTTTAAAAGGGTAAAATCGAAGTTCCTTGCTCACGATAAGCGGGGACAGCTGGTTTTCCTTGCAGATTCTGCTTTTTCTCTGCAAATGGCACAGCAGAAATATCCGCATGTGAAATTCCATTTTGTGTCGGAGTTTAAATAGAAGCGAACGAAATATTAATTCAGGAATACCTTCCAAAAGTGACATTTTTGGAAGGTATTTGTTCCATATAAAAAACCCTCACCCGATTACATACCCCGGAGTGGGAAATCCGGCAGGGATTAGTGTTCTGTCTAAGGGCTATTGATTAGATCATGAATGTTCAGCTTGTTCAAATCGCCTGTTGAAACTTAGCTACTATTAGAGCTCGCGCTTTGAACCCCTGTACAAGCCGCCAAGTCCAATAGTAACATAGTGCATGCCGCCGGAGTATTCCTGTCCAAATTGTGGCGCAGCGAAACCATATCTAAGCCTAATAAACCAGTAGCTGTGCTTGGGACTATTTGGAGCAAGCAAACCCGTACCCCAGTTGAGCTTATAATCTATATTAAATCCTGCAGTGTAGGTGGTTGTAAAATCCAGCCCGGCTTCTTCCACTCCCGGCTCTTTTTCAATATCATATTCTGTAGGGCCAAATGAGGTTGCCCCGATGCCTGCAAAAGGAGAGATCTTAAACCTTTCATTATTGACAATAGCGTATCCAATAGCAGCCTCGGGCAGGTATATTCTCACCTGGGAATCTTTTTCCCACACTCCACCATTAAAGGGACGTTCTTCTTTATTTGAGCTGAAGCCAATATAGTTTCGCAGGTACAGCGTCCATTTTTTATATTCCACATCAAAGGCGACACCCATTGGAATATTGTCTTTAAAGCTATTGGAGAGGTTACCAGTAAGAAAGCCGTATCCGCTGAAAAATTCAAAGGCCAAGCCCCAGTTGGAGGCTACGAACCGAAAACGAATATTTTCCTTTACATAATCGATGTAGTCGCTATTGGGATGCTTTGCAATAAAATTATCTGCCAGGCTATTTATCCTCTCCTGTTCATTGTTTGAATCTTCGGGATTGGAAAGAAGATATTCAAGATACAACACTAAAAAGTCCTTATCTACGTCGGAGAGCTTGGATCGTTCTATCTCCCACTTTAGCACAGGTTTATTCAGAAATGTCTTTTGCTGCACCTTGGCATAAAACATATCGTGCTCTGGCTTGATTTGCAGTATTAGTTTATTCATGGCATTTTCATCAAAACTAATAACGGCATTTAAAAGCTCCTCATACTCCCCGGTCCAGTAAAGCAAAAGCCAGTTCTCTCCGGGATAAATAGCCAGGTAATCATTATTCTCTACTTCCCGCATGAGATAAGTTTTGATAGCTTTTACCCTTTCCATGTCTTCTTCGAGGAATTTGTCAAGCAGGAGACTTCTTCCCCTCGAGATTATCTGAGATTTTGTTCCTTCATAGTTGAGGATCTCTTGCTGCAGACTGTCGCTTTGGGCATGAGAGTGTGCAAATGTCATCAAGAGGAGAAGGAGAAGTAATATTTTAGGCATGTAAAGCTGATGTTATATTGAGATGTGAAGATAATGTTAAATCAACGTGTGTGTGCTGAGGAAAACCACAATTCAAAAGAAATATTTATACGGTAAGGAAAATGAATCAAAATTGAGAAGAGGAGGAAAACGGTAACGCTTAAATTTTATTTTTCCTGAAGTAGTTTTTCAAAGCAGAAACTTTTTTCTACCCCGGCATATTGGCCGTAATTAGGAATTCTATGATAGCAGGATTTATTATACAATTTTATAGCCTCGGGCTGGTTTACACCGGTTTCTAAAATCCAGCGCCTGTAATTGAGTTCCATGGCCCATGATTCCAGTTCTGAAAGAATTTTTCCTGCCATGCCTTTTCCCCTACTTTCTTCTTTAGTGAACATTCTTTTTACTTCGGCTGTTTCGGGATCATAATGTTTGATCGCACCGCAAGCTACTGGAATTTCATTTTCATAAAGAACAACTACATGATTGATTGTAGTAAGCTTGTTGAATTGATCATAAAAAGAATGATCCTCTCCATCGGTTACCGCCAAATGTGCATCCAGCTGTTTTACGAGCTTTACAAAATCAGGATCTGAGGCGGTAGTTCTTTTGACTTTGAATTCAGTCATTTGTTATTTAAACCTTCTTTAAAAAAGGGAAAGAAAAATTAATCCTTCTAATCCAGCTCGGCTATAGTTAAAAGTATGCGGTTTAAAAAATGTCATTTTTGGTACTTATTCTTAACGGTTCGGGTATTTCTACCGTAGGCTAAATACGCGAGAAGCCCAACAAAGGGAACGAAAAATACCAGTAGGGCCCATAACATTCCTTCCCTCCCATTGAATTCTGATGTAACAATTTCATACAGAAAATACATCCAGGCCACTAAAAGGCCAAACATAAATACCTGCCACAAAAAAGCTACAAAAGAAAAATGCTCCATTTTGTTTTGTTAAGCCTGTCCCGTTGGACCGAAATTCAGTGGAATGTTAGGTTGATCGTACTCCTTTATCTCTCCATGTGCCTTTTCAAAACGCTGTACGTTGTCACCCAAAGCTTTTAGCAGTCGCTTGGCGTGCTGCGGAGTAAGGATAATTCGGGATTTTACCTTGCTTTTTGGCGTGCCCGGCATAATGCTCACGAAATCTACCACAAATTCTGAAACTGAATGATTAATTATAGCCAGGTTCGAATAGGTTCCTTCAGCTACTTTTTCATCTAATTCTATATTGATCTGTCCTTTTTTTGACTTTTTTGGATTGTTATTACTTTGATCGCTCATCAGTTATTTTTTAGTTCACCATAAAAGTAGGAATAAAAGTTAAGATTCAAGAGTGCGGACTAGGAACAAAAAGACCCCAAAGGTTTTAAAAACCTTTGAGGTCTGCTCCAAAAAAAAGGCCGCTTTCGCGGCCTTTTTTCTAGTTATAATTTACTTCCTGCTTTTTCTCAAGCATTTCGTCAAATTCTTCTTTAGAACCAACAATGATATGGTCGTACTCCCTTAGACCTGTACCGGCAGGGATTCTGTGTCCAACAATAACATTTTCTTTTAGTCCTTCAAGTTCATCAACCTTACCACTTACGGCTGCTTCGTTAAGTACCTTCGTAGTTTCCTGGAAGGACGCTGCAGAAATAAATGATTTGGTTTGTAGTGATGCACGGGTAATACCCTGTAGTACCGGAGTCGCTGTCGCAGGAATTACTTCCCTTGCCGTTACAAGATTCTTATCCTCTCTTCTAAGGATAGAGTTCTCGTCTCTCAAGTCTCTTGGACTTACGAGCTGTCCCGGCTTCAGGTTCTCTGAATCTCCGGCGTCTTCGACTACCTTCATTCCAAAGATCTCGTCGTTCTCCTCGGTAAAATCATCCTTGTGTACCAATTGGTTCTCAAGGAAGATAGTATCACCCGGATCAACGATCCTTACCTTACGCATCATCTGTCTCACAACTACTTCAAAGTGCTTATCGTTGATTTTCACCCCTTGTAGTCGGTAAACTTCCTGCACTTCATTCACAAGATACTGCTGTACAGCACTTGGTCCTTTGATAGCAAGAATATCTTCCGGCGTTACAGAACCATCAGAAAGTGGCATTCCGGCACGCACATAGTCATTCTCCTGAACAAGGATCTGGTTAGAAAGCTTCACAAGATACTTCTTAACTTCTCCAAGTTTAGATTCAATAATGATCTCACGGTTACCACGCTTGATCTTTCCGAAGGAAACAACTCCGTCAATTTCAGATACAACAGCAGGGTTAGATGGGTTACGTGCTTCGAAAAGCTCGGTCACCCTTGGAAGACCTCCTGTAATATCCCCGGACTTGGAAGATTTACGTGGGATCTTAACCAGGATCTTACCTACCTTGATCTTCTCGTCGTTGTCCACCATAAGGTGAGCCCCAACAGGAAGGTTGTAAGAACGAATTACTTCATCTTTCTTTCCAAGAATCTGGAGGGTTGGGATAAGCTTTTTGTTACGGCTTTCAGAAATTACTTTTTCCTGGAATCCTGTTTGCTCATCGATCTCCACCTGGTAGGTCACCCCTTGCTCGATATTCTCGTATCTGATCTTACCTGCAAATTCTGAAATGATGACCCCGTTATAAGGATCCCACTGGCAAATTACCTCGTCTTTGGAAACTTTGTCTCCGTTCTTAATAAATATCTGTGATCCATAAGGAATGTTGCTTGTACTAAGCACAATTCCGGATTTTTGATCTTTCAGTTTTAATTCTGAAGTTCTGGAGATCACAATCTCTGCCTCACTACCATCTGGAGCTTCTCCTTTTACAGTCTTGAGGTCTTCGATCTCTGCAATTCCGGGGAACTTCGCGATCAATTTATTCTCTTCAGAAATGTTTCCTGCAATACCACCCACGTGGAAGGTACGAAGGGTAAGCTGTGTACCCGGTTCTCCAATAGACTGGGCAGCTACAACTCCAACGGCTTCACCTTTTTGTACCGTTTTATTGGTAGCAAGGTTACGACCGTAACATTTCACACATATTCCTTTCTTAGCCTCACAAGTAAGAGCCGATCTCACCTCTACGCTTTCAATAGGCGCATCGGTGATCTTCTTCACGATATCCTCATCGATCTCCACACCCGAAGCTACCAACAGCTCATTGGTCAAAGGATCGTATACATCATGAAGGGCAGTCCTACCAAGGATTCGCTCTCCAAGAGATTCTACGATCTCCTCGTTCTTCTTCAATGGTGCAACATCTACTCCTCTTAGGGTACCACAATCTTCTTCGTTGATGATCACATCCTGAGACACGTCAACCAAACGACGGGTTAGGTAACCTGCATCGGCAGTTTTAAGGGCTGTATCGGCAAGACCTTTACGCGCACCGTGAGTAGAGATAAAGTACTCAAGGATCGAAAGACCTTCCTTAAAGTTAGAAAGAATAGGGTTTTCAATGATCTCCCCACCACCGGAAGTAGACTTCTTAGGCTTGGCCATCAATCCACGCATACCGGTCAACTGACGGATCTGTTCTTTAGATCCCCTTGCCCCGGAGTCAAGCATCATGTACACCGAGTTAAATCCTTGCTGATCCTCACGAATACGCTTCATGGCCAATTCCGTTAAGCCTGCGTTTGTTGAAGTCCAGATATCAATAACCTGATTGTAACGCTCGTTGTTGGTGATAAGACCCATGTTATAGTTCCCTATAATACCTTCAACCTGCTCGTTTGCATCGTTAATCATAGATTGCTTTTCTTCCGGAATAATAATATCTCCCAAACTGAAAGATAATCCTCCACGGAATGCAAATCCATAACCCATCTCCTTAATAGCGTCAAGGAATTCCGCAGTTTCGGGAACACTTGTCACTTTAAGGATGTTACCAATAATATCACGAAGCGACTTCTTGGTTAGTACCTCGTTCACAAAACCTGCCTTTTCGGGCACAGCCTGGTTGAACAGTACTCTACCTACAGTAGTTTCTATGATCTGGTATACTAGTTCTCCTGCTTCGTTGAAGTCTTTTGTGCGAATCTTGATCATCGCATTAAGCTCAACCCTCTTCTGGTTGTAGGCGATATTCACCTCTTCTGCGGAGTAGAAAGTAAGGCCTTCTCCTTTTACAGGTCTTTCTTCAGTCGATTTTCTGGCCTTTGTCATGTAGTAAAGACCAAGAACCATATCCTGAGAAGGTACAGTAACCGGAGAACCGTTTGCAGGGTTCAAAATATTGTGAGAACCTAGCATCAACAGCTGAGCTTCAAGGATAGCCTCTGGCCCAAGCGGAAGGTGAACAGCCATCTGGTCACCATCAAAGTCGGCGTTGAATGCAGTACACGCAAGCGGGTGTAGCTGGATCGCCTTTCCTTCGATAAGTTTTGGCTGGAATGCCTGGATACCCAATCTGTGAAGGGTTGGGGCCCGGTTTAGCAACACAGGGTGCCCTTTCAACACGTTCTCAAGAATATCCCAAACAACAGGTTCTTTTTTATCTATAATTTTCTTGGCAGACTTCACAGTCTTAACAATACCTCTTTCGATAAGCTTTCTTATCACAAAAGGCTTGTAAAGTTCGGCTGCCATGTCTTTTGGAAGACCACATTCGTAGAACTTCAATTCTGGTCCAACAACAATTACCGAACGTGCCGAATAATCCACACGCTTACCAAGCAGGTTTTGACGGAAACGTCCTTGCTTACCTTTTAAGGAATCGGAAAGGGATTTCAACGGCCTGTTGGAATCGGTTTTTACGGCTGAAGACTTACGGGTGTTATCGAACAACGAATCCACAGATTCCTGAAGCATACGCTTCTCGTTACGAAGGATAACCTCAGGAGCTTTGATCTCCATCAATCTCTTCAAACGGTTGTTACGAATGATCACACGACGGTAAAGGTCATTCAAATCTGAAGTTGCGAAACGACCTCCATCAAGCGGCACCAATGGACGCAATTCCGGCGGAATAATTGGAATTACTTTCATGATCATCCACTCGGGACGGTTCTCGCGGTTCTTATTAGCATCACGAAGTGCTTCTACAACCTGAAGTCTTTTAAGAGCTTCAGTTTTACGTTGTTTTGAAGTTTCGTTGTTTGCTTTATGTCTCAATTCATAAGAAAGAGAATCAAGATCTATTCGCTGCAAAATGTCAATAAGACACTCTGCCCCCATTTTTGCAATGAATTTGTTTGGATCGTTGTCATCCAGGTAAAGGTTTTCCTGCGGAAGGGTATCCAGAATATTCAGGTACTCTTCTTCAGTTAGGAAATCCATTTTCTTCAACGGCGATCCATCCTCATTCTTGGCGATACCCGGCTGAATTACTACGTATCTCTCGTAGTAGATGATCATGTCCAGTTTTTTGGACGGAAGACCAAGCAGGTATCCAATTTTGTTAGGTAAAGAACGGAAGTACCAGATATGTGCAACAGGAACTACAAGGTTGATATGCCCTACGCGGTCTCTACGCACTTTCTTTTCGGTCACCTCTACACCACATCTATCACACACGATCCCTTTGTAACGGATCCTTTTGTACTTTCCGCAGGCACATTCATAATCCTTTACAGGACCGAAGATACGCTCACAGAAAAGCCCGTCCCTCTCGGGTTTGTGCGTACGATAATTGATAGTTTCAGGCTTCAAGACCTCCCCGCGTGATTCGGCAAGAATCGACTCTGGAGAAGCTAAACCTATAGAGATCTTGTTAAACCTCTGTACTGTATTCTTATCATTATTTCTAGCCATAATACTTTTTATGTAGTAATCAGTTTTCAATAAGCAGTATTCGAACCGGATACTGCTTACTGTCCACTGGTGACTCTTTTATTCTTCTAATCTAATATCTAATCCCAGACCTTTCAATTCATGCATCAATACGTTGAAAGATTCAGGTAGTCCCGGTTCTGGCATTGGCTCACCTTTTACAATGGCTTCATATGTCTTGGCTCTTCCTATTACATCATCAGACTTCACTGTCAAGATCTCACGTAAGGTTGCTGAAGCACCATAGGCTTCAAGCGCCCACACTTCCATCTCTCCAAATCGCTGACCTCCAAACTGGGCTTTACCTCCAAGAGGCTGCTGGGTGATCAATGAGTATGGCCCGATAGAACGTGCGTGCATCTTATCATCGATCATGTGACCCAACTTAAGCATGTAGATCACACCAACGGTTGCAGGCTGGTCAAAACGATCTCCGGTTCCACCATCATATAGATAAGTGTGACCGAATCTTGGAATTCCGGCTTCATCTGTCAACTCATTGATCTGGTCTATAGTTGCACCGTCAAAAATTGGAGTAGCAAACTTTCTACCTAATTTTTGTCCGGCCCATCCAAGAACAGTTTCATAGATCTGCCCAATGTTCATACGTGACGGTACCCCTAGTGGGTTCAACACGATATCAACAGGCGTACCATCTTCAAGGAAAGGCATATCTTCCTGGCGAACGATACGGGCAACAATACCTTTGTTACCGTGACGACCGGCCATCTTATCCCCTACTTTAAGCTTACGCTTCTTAGCGATATAAACTTTAGCAAGTTTGATAATACCTGAAGGAAGTTCATCCCCTACAGAAATAGTGAATTTCTCTCTTCTTAAATTACCCTGAATGTCATTCTCTTTAATACGATAGTTGTGAAGAAGATCTGCAACTAAGGCATTAAGGTGTTCATCTGTGGTCCATGTTCCCTGGGTAAGGTGAGTGTAATCATCAACTGCATTAAGCATTTTCTGAGTGTACTTCTTACCTTTTGGAAGGATCTCCTCGCCAAGGTCGTTCATAACTCCCTGAGCGGTTTTTCCACCAATGATCGCGAACAATTTATCTACCAGTTCAGACTTTAAAATGGCAAATTTAGCTTCGTATTTTTTCTCAAGTGCCGCAACATCTTCCTTGTCCTGAGCTCTCTTACGCTTATCCTTAATGGCGCGGGCAAACAATTTCTTGTCGATCACCACACCTCTCAAAGATGGAGAAGCTTTAAGAGAAGCATCTTTCACATCACCTGCCTTGTCACCAAAGATCGCTCTAAGAAGTTTTTCTTCAGGAGTAGGATCGCTTTCTCCTTTTGGAGTAATCTTACCAATTAAAATATCTCCCGGCTTAACTTCGGCACCAATTCTTATCATTCCATTTTCATCAAGGTCTTTAGTAGCCTCTTCAGAAACGTTTGGAATGTCATTTGTCAATTCTTCGTTCCCAAGCTTGGTATCCCTTACTTCAAGAGAATACTCATCGATGTGAATAGAGGTGAAAATGTCATTTCTTACCACATTTTCTGAGATTACGATCGCATCCTCGAAGTTGTACCCTTTCCATGGCATGAAGGCAACCTTCATGTTACGTCCAAGAGCAAGTTCCCCAGCCTCGGTAGCATAACCCTGACAAAGCACCTGGCCTTTGCTCACCCTGTCTCCTACTCTTACGATAGGCTTCAGGTTGATTGAAGTACCCTGGTTGGTCTTTCTGAATTTTACAAGCTCGTAAGTCTTAGAATCTGAATCAAAGCTTACCATACGCTCTTCTTCAGTCCTGTCGTACTTGATCACGATCTTTTGTGCGTCAACATACTCTACAGTTCCATCTCCTTCAGCATTGATCAAAACGCGCGAATCTGTAGCAACCTGTCTTTCCAGTCCGGTACCCACAATTGGAGAATCCACTCTTAAAAGAGGTACGGCCTGGCGCATCATGTTCGATCCCATCAGGGCACGGTTCGCATCATCGTGCTCCAAAAATGGAATCAACGAAGCTGAAATAGAAGCGATCTGGTTTGGAGCAACATCCATATAGTGAACCTGGGTTGGCTCTACAACAGGGAAGTCACCTTCCTCACGGGCAATTACTCTATCTGCCTCAATAGTACCGTCATCACTCATTGCAATGTTCGCCTGGGCGATCATTTTCTCTTCTTCCTCTTCGGCACTTAAATATCTTGGCTCCTCGGTAACATTTACTTTTCCGTTTACAACTTCACGGTAAGGAGTTTCCAGGAATCCCATAGAATTCACTTTAGCATAGGCTGAAAGTGAAGAAATAAGACCGATATTCGGACCTTCTGGAGTTTCAATAGGACAAAGTCTACCATAGTGAGTGTAGTGAACGTCACGTACCTCAAAACCTGCTCTCTCTCTGGACAAACCTCCGGGTCCAAGAGCCGAAAGACGACGCTTGTGAGTGATCTCTGCCAGCGGATTCGTTTGATCCATGAACTGAGACAGCTGGTTGGTTCCAAAGAAAGAGTTGATCACAGAAGACAAGGTCTTCGCATTGATCAAATCAATTGGAGTAAACACCTCGTTGTCACGAACATTCATCCTTTCACGGATAGTACGTGCCATACGGGCTAAACCTACTCCAAACTGCTGAGACAGCTGCTCTCCTACTGTTCTTACACGACGGTTAGACAAGTGGTCGATATCATCAACCTCTGCCTTTGAGTTGATAAGCTCAATAAGGTATTTTACGATGGTAATGATATCCTCACGGGTAAGCACCTGCTTATCCATGGCAATATCAAGACCAAGTTTTTTGTTCATTCTGTAACGACCTACTTCCCCAAGGTTGTAACGCTGGTCTGAGAAGAACAGTTTATCAATGATTCCGCGTGCAGTTTCCTCATCTGGTGGTTCTGCGTTACGAAGTTGACGGTATATATGCTCAACCGCTTCCTTTTCGGAGTTGGTCGGGTCTTTTTGTAATGTATTGTGAATGATAGCGTAATCTCCGGTCTGGTTATCTTCCTTGTGAAGAAGAATAGTTTTTGATCCGGTTTCTACGATCTCTTCAATGTGTTCTTTTTCAAGAACAGTATCACGGTCAAGAATGATCTCATTTCGCTCGATTGAAACAACCTCTCCAGTATCTTCATCTACAAAATCTTCATACCAGGTGTTCAATACACGCGCAGCCAGTTTACGGCCAAGGACCTTCTTAAGTCCGGTTTTGGAAACTTTAACCTCTTCTGCAAGGTCAAAGATCTCCAGAATATCTTTATCGCGCTCAAAACCAATGGC
Source organism: Salinimicrobium aquimaris (assembly GCF_035607535.1). Taxonomy (NCBI): domain Bacteria; kingdom Pseudomonadati; phylum Bacteroidota; class Flavobacteriia; order Flavobacteriales; family Flavobacteriaceae; genus Salinimicrobium; species Salinimicrobium aquimaris. The sequence continues at coordinate 35,234 of NZ_JAYDZX010000015.1, read as the reverse complement.
GCGGAAAAGAGTAGTAACAGGTAATTTTTTCTTCCTATCGATATACGCGTACATTACGCTATTGATATCGGTAGCAAATTCAATCCAGGATCCTTTAAAAGGAATTACACGGGCAGAATAGAGTTTCGTTCCGTTTGCATGGAAGGATTGTCCAAAGAATACTCCGGGAGACCGGTGCAACTGAGAAACGACTACGCGCTCAGCTCCATTGATACAAAAGGTCCCGCTTGGGGTCATGTAAGGAATTGTCCCAAGGTACACATCCTGAACAATAGTTTCAAAATCCTCATGTTCCGGATCTGTACAGTAAAGCTTTAACCGTGCTTTAAGCGGTACACTATAGGTCAATCCACGCTCAATACATTCCTGCAGGGAGTATCGCGGCGGGTCCACAAAATAGTCTAAAAATTCTAGTACGAATTGGTTACGGGTGTCCGTAATTGGAAAGTTCTCCATGAAGGTATTGTATAACCCTTCATTTCCTCTTTCTTCTGATTTCGTTTCTAATTGAAAGAAGTCCTGGAATGACTTGATCTGGATATCCAGAAAGTCGGGGTAAGCAGGCCTGTTCTTTACAGAAGAGAAACTCAATCTTTCAGTTTGCGTTGCTAACATCAATGGACGGAATTATGTTATTATATAAAAAGGTGTGCGAAATAAACAGGAAATGTTTATATACGCAAAATGGTTTAGACCTCAGAGAACCTAATCTCCGGGTCTAAACCTATATTAGTGTGTGGGTTTAGCTTACTTAAGCTCAACCTCAGCTCCTGCTTCTTCTAACTGTGCTTTTAATGCTTCAGCTTCGTCTTTAGAAACTCCCTCTTTTACTGGTTTTGGAGCACCATCTACCAATTCTTTAGCATCTTTCAAGCCAAGACCGGTAAGTTCTTTTACTAATTTCACTACGGCTAGTTTTGATCCACCCGGAGCTTTAAGGATTACGTCAAATTCAGACTGCTCTTCAGCGGCTTCTTCACCACCAGCGGCAGCACCACCAGCAACAGCAACAGCTGCAGCAGCAGGCTCAATCCCGTATTCTTCTTTTAAAATATCAGCTAACTCATTAACTTCTTTTACTGTCAAGTTAACCAATTGTTCTGCGAAATCTTTTAAATCTGCCATTTTCTATCGTTTTTAAAATGTAATGTAATTTATGTTTGTTAAAAAGTGCGTACTAAATTATCCTTCCTTTTCAGAAAGGGTCTTAAGAATTCCTGCAAGTTTACCACCACCAGATTTAAGTGCCGAAATAACATTTTTGGCAGGTGATTGTAGTAATCCAACAATATCTCCAATAACTTCTTCTTTAGATTTGATGCTAACCAGAGTATCTAGTTTATCATCTCCAATGAAGATAGCCTCTTCAATAAACGCGCCTTTTAGTAAAGGACGGTCAGATTTTTTTCTGAATTCTTTAATTACTTTGGCCGGTGCATTTCCTGTATCAGAGAACATGATGGAAGTATTTCCCTTCAAAGTTGAAGGAAGATCTCCAAAATCTTTATCTGAACTCTCCATGGCTTTAGCCAAAAGTGTGTTTTTAACTACCGCAAGTTTTACGTTAGCTTTAAAACAAGCTCTGCGCAAATTTGATGTATTCAAGGCGTTCAAGCCAGAAATATCGGCCAGGTAAATAGTCGTATTATCAGCTAACTGGGCAGTTAAATCTTCAATTACTCTTGATTTTTCTTCTCTTGTCATAATCCAATAATATTATTGCTCAGTGAACCTTTTAGTATCGATCTCAACACTAGGACTCATAGTGCTAGACATGTGGATACTTTTAATGTATACACCTTTAGCAGCCGTAGGTTTCAATTTTACCAGGGTAGTTAATAATTCTCTTGCGTTTCCTGCTATTTTATCTGCCTCAAATGAAGCCTTTCCAATACCAGCGTGAACAATACCTGTCTTATCTACTTTGAAGTCGATCTTACCGGCTTTAACATCAGACACAGCTTTAGCCACATCCATAGTTACTGTTCCGGTCTTAGGGTTAGGCATCAAACCTCTTGGTCCAAGAACCCGTCCAAGGGGTCCTAATTTACCCATAACACTAGGCATAGTGATGATCACATCAACATCTGTCCAGCCACCTTTGATCTTATCAAGGTACTCGTCTAAACCAACATAATCTGCACCGGCTTCTTTAGCTTCTGCCTCCTTATCTGGAGTAACAAGAGCCAAAACCTTCACGTCTTTACCTGTACCGTGTGGTAGGGTAACTACGCCACGCACCATTTGATTTGCCTTACGGGGATCAACGTTCAAACGAACGGCGATATCTACAGAAGGATCAAAATTTACGTTGGTAATCTCTTTTATTAAAGCTGAAGCTTCTGCAACCGAATAAGTTTTACCTTTTTCAAGTTTAGACTGTGCTTCCTTTTGCTTTTTAGTCAATCTTGCCATTTTTAATTTCTTTTTGGATTAAAAAGGTGCTTGTCCTTTTACAGTAATTCCCATAGATCTTGCTGTTCCTGCCACCATCTTCATCGCAGACTCAATTGTGAATGCGTTTAGATCCTGCATCTTATCTTCAGCAATGGCTCTTACCTGATCCCAAGAAACACTAGCTACTTTTTTACGGTTTGGTTCACCAGAACCTTTTTTAGTCTTCGCAGCTTCCATGATCTGAACTGCAGCCGGTGGAGTTTTAATTACAAAATCAAAAGACTTATCCTTATAAACTGTAATTACAACAGGCAATACTTTACCCTGCTTATCCTGGGTTCTTCCGTTAAATTGCTTACAGAATTCCATGATATTAACTCCGGCAGCACCTAAAGCTGGTCCAACTGGTGGTGATGGGTTAGCAGCACCTCCGCGAACTTGTAACTTAACAACCTTACTTACTTCTTTTGCCATTTTATTAATTTTAAGATGATAGTTTTGTTAGTGGAAGCATACTAAAACTATCCAAAAATATATAGTGTAACAGTTATTATACTTTTTCTACCTGCATATAGCTAAGCTCCAGCGGCGTCTTTCTACCAAAGATCTTCACCATCACTTCAAGCTTACGCTTCTCTTCATTGATCTTTTCAACAGTTCCATTGAAACCGTTGAAAGGACCGTCAATTACTTTAATAGTTTCACCAATGGTAAATGGAATCGCAACATTATCTGCCTTCACAGAAAGTTCATCCACTTTTCCTAGCATGCGGTTAACTTCAGATTTTCTTAGAGGCACAGGATCTCCTCCTTTTGTCTCTCCTAAAAACCCGATAACACCATTTATAGATTTGATAATGTGAGGGATCTCACCACCAATATTGGCAAGGATCATAACATATCCGGGGAAGTAAACACGCTCCTTATTTACCTTTTTGCCATTCCTTATTTGAATGACTTTTTCTGTTGGCACAAGAACCTGTTCAATAAAATCTTCAAGACCTTCATGAGCGATCTCGCGCTCAATATATTCCTTTACTTTATTCTCCTGTCCGCTTACGGCACGAACTACATACCATTTTTTGTCTTTCACCTCTGCCATAGCAATACTACTTACGATTTAATCCATTCAAAATATTGCTCTATCACACCGCTAAACACAGTATCCACACCCCAGATCAATAATGCGAAGATTATAGAGAACACAGCTACCACTACAGTTAACCTTTGAGCTTCTGCCCAGGTAGGCCAGGTAACGTGATTCTTCAATTCATTATAGGACTCCGAAATGTAATTTGCTATTCCTGCCATGGTATTTAATTTTTCCGCTCAATATTTATTAAGCGCAGGCTCCCGTTTTACTACCCCTTTCTTCGGAAAGAATTCGGTGGCCATGTAGTTGATCAATATTGTTTTGAAAAAGAGGTTTTTATACGACCACTCTTTTGTGCACGGGTTGAGAGACTCGAACTCCCGACACCTGGTTTTGGAGACCAGTGCTCTACCAACTGAGCTAAACCCGTAAATACAAGTCAAGGTATTCACCGTGGTGAATACCTCAACTTTATAAATTCAGACTCTAATTAGTCAAGGATTTCAGTTACCTGACCAGCACCTACAGTTCTACCACCTTCACGGATAGCGAAACGTAGACCAACGTTCATTGCGATTGGCTGGATAAGATCAACAGTAATAGTAAGGTTATCACCTGGCATTACCATTTCAACTCCTTCAGGAAGGTTAATTGTTCCTGTCACGTCAGTTGTACGAACGTAGAACTGTGGACGGTAGTTGTTGTGGAATGGAGTGTGACGTCCACCTTCTTCTTTTTTAAGGATATAAACCTCAGCTTTGAATTTAGCGTGTGGAGTTACAGATCCTGGCTTAGTGATTACCATACCACGAGAGATCTGGCTCTTTTCAATACCTCTTAGAAGGATACCAACGTTATCACCAGCTTCACCTCTGTCAAGGATCTTACGGAACATCTCAACTCCTGTAATAGTAGAAGTAAGTTTTCCAGCTCCCATACCAATGATCTCTACAGGATCTCCAGTGTTAGCAACACCAGTTTCGATACGACCGGTAGCAACAGTACCACGACCAGTAATAGAGAATACATCTTCGATAGGCATTAGGAATGGCTTATCAACGTCACGCTCTGGCAATTCGATCCAGGAATCAACTGCATCCATAAGCTGCATTACAGTGTCAACCCACTTTTGCTCACCATTAAGTGCACCAAGAGCAGAACCTGAAATTACAGGACCGTTGTCACCATCATATTCGTAGAAAGAAAGAAGATCTCTTACTTCCATCTCAACTAGCTCAAGTAGCTCCTCATCATCAACCATATCCACTTTGTTAAGGAATACAACGATTCTAGGAATACCTACCTGACGACCAAGAAGGATGTGTTCACGAGTTTGTGGCATTGGACCATCAGTAGCTGCAACCACAAGAATAGCACCGTCCATTTGAGCAGCACCAGTAACCATGTTCTTAACGTAATCCGCGTGACCTGGACAGTCAACGTGAGCGTAGTGACGGTTAGCAGTTGAGTACTCTACGTGTGAAGAGTTGATTGTAATACCTCTTTCTTTTTCTTCCGGAGCGTTATCAATCTGATCAAAAGATCTAGCTTCTGAATAACCGGCATCAGCTAATACCTTAGTAATAGCTGCTGTTAAAGTTGTTTTTCCGTGATCAACGTGTCCAATTGTACCTATGTTAAGGTGCGGCTTGGACCGATCGTAAGTTTCCTTTGCCATAATTAATACTTATTTAATCTTAGTTATATATTAGTGTTCAATTTTATACAAAATCTCAGAGCCAACGACGGGAATTGAACCCGTGACCTCTTCCTTACCAAGGAAACGCTCTACCCCTGAGCTACGTCGGCAAAAAAAGTCACCTCCGTCAAAGCTTGTTTTTGGGGAGACAACCTGTTGGACACAAGAGTAGTTGCTAATTTTTGTCTAGCAGAAAATCACGCCCCGGGCGTGAAGATCTTTCCAGTATAAAAAGAAGCAAACTCTTTTTATATTTCCTTTCCTAAGAAAGACTTTGAGCGGGAGACCGGGTTCGAACCGGCGACATTCAGCTTGGAAGGCTGACGCTCTACCAACTGAGCTACTCCCGCATTCCTAAATCCCAACTTTTCAAGCACCAAATTCCATTTTGGTATTTGGAATTTGTAGTTTGGAATTTAAAGTGGTGGGGAGAGCAGGATTCGAACCTGCGAAGTTAAAAAACAACAGATTTACAGTCTGTCCTCGTTGGCCGCTTGAGTATCTCCCCAATTTTTACCTTTCAATATTTCAGAGAACCATTGCTTTGGAATGGCTACTTTTTTGAAGCCGCAAATTAACAGAAAATTAATTTACCAACCAAAGCTTTTTAATTCAAAATTTCAAGAACTTTAAAAACCGGATTTCTGCGGTTTTTAAGAGCCGATGGAGGGACTCCCTTCGACTGCGCTCAGGATAAACTTCTCGTCCCTCTGTAGCTTTTCAAAACATTGTTTTTCTCGCTACACCCTTGCGTTTTCACTTCAATATTTCAGAGCCGATGGAGGGACTCGAACCCACGACCTGCTGATTACAAATCAGCTGCTCTAGCCAGCTGAGCTACATCGGCAAAATTCAAAACTTTTTCACAAAAAAAGTCCGCTATTTCTAACGGACTGCAAATGTATAAATTTAAATCTGTTCTCAAAACATTTGAGAAAAATATTTTTATGCTACCTGGGCATTAAATTTCCTCTTGCGTTTTTGAAGCTGCCTTTGCAATGAACTAACACATTCATCCACACCTATTTCGAATTTCCTACCCCTCTTTTTACAGATCAATTCATCTCCCGGAATACTCAGTAAAATTTCTGAAATTTTATTTTCCTTATCACTGGCTTTCTCAACTTTTAAATACACATCGGCATAAATCACATTGTCAAAATAATTCTCCAGCTTGTCCAGCTTTTTCTGAATGAAATTTACCAGTTTTTGATCTGCGTGGAAGTTCACGGATTGCACGTTTACTTTCATAAGTTTAGAAGTTTTAATTAGACATTTCTAAGATCCCTTCTTTTTGTTCCGGGGATGCGCATTCTGGTATACCTTGTTGAGCTCGGCCATACTATTATGGGTATAAACCTGAGTGGCAGCGAGACTGGAATGTCCCAGAAGTTCTTTGACAGCATTTAAATGAGCACCCTGGTTCAATAAGTGAGTAGCAAAGGAGTGCCGCAGGATATGCGGACTCTTCTTTAACTTACTCGAGATACCTCTAAAGTAATTATTAATTGTTCGGTAAACAAGCGAATCATACATTTTAACGCCTGCTCCTGTAAGGAAAAAATAGCCTTCAGAAATGTCATTTTTAACAGCCTTTCTTTCTTCCAGATATTCCTCTACACTGGCCACCACTGTCGGCAAAAGAGGGATGAACCTTTCCTTGTTACCCTTACCTTTTACCTTGAGAATACCTGAAGAGAGATCCATATCCCTGAGTTTGATTCCTATGAGCTCACTGCGTCGTATTCCCGTAGAATAAAACAATTCCACCATGAGCTTATTCCTCACCTCCTCAAAACCGCTGGCCGGAATTTCAAGTAAAGCAGTGTTGATCTCAGTTTCCGAAAAAGGCACCTGTAGCTTTCTGTTCGTTTTCAACGCCCGGTGCTTTGCCAAAGGAGAAACCTCCAGCTGCTTTGTCTTTTGAAGAAAACGATAATAAGCTTTTAAAGATGATATTTTCCGGTTGATACTGTTATTCGAAAGCCCCTCCTCGACAAGCTGCACGATCCAGCTGCGCACCTGGGAGTAATTCACCTCCTTTAGGTCCTCCTGCCCATATGTAGTCTTGATAAAATCAGAAAAAGTCCCAAGATCGGCCTTATATGCAGTGATGGTGTGAACGGAATTCTTCCTTTCCAGCTCGAGATATTCGAAGAAACGGTCGCTTTGATTTTGGGACATAAAAAAAACTGTTGACAAACAAAGTTATTAAACTTTATCTATCAACAGTTAATATTATATACCTAAGAACTCAGGCTTAGGAATTGATACTAGATCTCTTCCTGATCTCTTAGATGCTGAATGTAAGCAGCTTTTTGGATTTGAGCCCTACGTTCTACTGACGGTTTTGTAAATGCTTGACGATCTCTCAACTGACGCATTGTTCCTGTACGATCAAACTTACGCTTAAAACGCTTCAGCGCTCTATCAATATTTTCTCCGTCTTTAACTGGTATAATTAACATAGTGTCACCTCCTTTCTTTAAAAATTAGGGTGCAAAGATAATTTAAATCTCCACTCCCGCAATGTTTCATCTATTTTATTTCAAAAACCTTTATTGATTAGTGTTCAGTGTTCAGTGTTCAGTGTTCAGTATGCAGTGGAAAGAAATAGTAAGAATCCAAAAAATGTTCACTTTTGAATCTTGAATTTTGAACCTTGAATTTTGAACCTTGAATTTTGAATTTCGAACCTATTTAGCTGCCGGCTTATACTCCTTCCCGTCGATGACCATCTTAGCGATGATCTCTCGCAGGATCTCTGATGTACCTCCTCCTATTGGTCCTAAACGGCTGTCACGAAGAAGCCTTGCCAGTGGGTAATCTTCCATATAACCATACCCGCCAAGGAACTGAAGACACTTATAGATCACCTCATCGGCAATTTTAGTGGAAAGCAACTTAGACATACTAGCCTCTTTCACAACGTAAACGCCACGCTCCATTCTCTCGGCAATAGAATAATTGAATTCCTTAGCCATTTCGACTTCACTTGCCATATCGGCATAGGTGTGTCTCAAAGCCTGGAACTTGTCTATCGTTGTTCCAAAAGCCTCTCTTTCTTTCATGTACTGCAGCGTGTAGTCAAGAGCGAATTGAGCCCGGGCATGGGCATTGATTCCCATGATCAATCTTTCAAAAGCAAAATGCTGCATGATATACGGAAATCCTTTTCCTTCCTCTCCCATAAGATTTGAAGCAGGGATCTCCACATTGTCAAATGCAATTTCTGCAGTGTCAGATGCTCTCCAGCCAAGCTTATCGAGTTTTGTAGCCGAAATTCCCGGAGTTTCTCTATCAACAACAAAAATGCTCATTCCCTTGCTCTTCAATTCGGGATTTGTTTTTGCGGCCACGACAAGATAATCTGAGTAAACTCCATTAGTAATAAAAGTCTTGGAGCCGTTGATCACATATTTGTCGCCTTTTTTGACAGCTGTTGTTCTCATACCGGCAACATCACTCCCACCCGATGGTTCCGAAATACATAAACAGCCTATCTTTTCTCCACTAATACTGGGCGCCAGATATTTTTGTTTGATCTCCTCATCCCCTTCTTTGGCAAGATGTGTCATTGCAAGATAAGCATGTGCCCACATAGCTGCCGCAAATCCGCCGCTGTTGATCTTTTGCAATTCCTCTAAAAAGATGACCGTATAAAAGATATCAAGATCCAGCCCTCCATACTCTTCCGAATAATTGAGACCGAAATACCCCATTTCCCCGAATTTCTCCCAGATAAAACGTTCAATAGTGCCGGTTTTTTCCCACTTATCAATGTGTGGCACCACCTCTTTCTGCAAAAATTCCTGAAAGCTTTTGCGGAATAGTTCATGTTCTTCTGTAAAATATCTACTGCTCATAAAATTAGGTTCTGAAGGTCTTTTTATTACTGAAAAAAATTTCAAGGATTGTGAAAAAACTCATTTTTTTCGGTCGATCGTCAAATATAGGGCAATTCTGTCTAATTTTTCTATGGGAAAATTGGTTATCTGCTCAAGTTCCAAGAAATCCTTAATTTCCCCTACCTCTTCCCTATACTTGATGATTGAGCGCGCCTGCTCATAATTGAAATAAGGGAGGCCGGTGAGCTGCATTAATGTCACCTGGTTGAGATCAAATTTTTCAGCCGCCCCTGTCTTGACCTCAAACCGCTGCAGCGCCCGCTCCACCACTTCCGGAGATAAACCATACACATCGTAAAGCTGAAAGTTAGCTCTAAAGCCCCCTAAACTGTTGCGATAATTTACAATCCTGGCAGAGAGTTTTTCTCCTATACCGTTCACCCGTTGAAGATCTGCAGCCGTAGCCGTATTGAGATCTTCTTTGGAAAGAGGTGCCGAAAATGTCACTTTTGACACCTTATTTTCTTCTGAAGTCTTCTGCCGGAACTCAGGAAACCTGAAGGATGGGGAGAGGATCTTCAGCAGAGAATCCGACACTCCCGTCACCTCCTGAAATTCTTCCGCAGAGTTCACCCAAAGATTCCTCTTCCGGTGGTCATGAAGCCGATCGATTTCAGCTACAGACATACCGAGCAGATATCCTTTATAATCTGATATGAAATTTGGATTGAAAGGCAGGATCTCTACGGATTCCTTATCAGCAGCAGCCAGCTTTAGAGAATCTACCGACTGTTGTAATCTCAGCACCATCTCCTCTTCTTCGGGATCAAGAGGTACCTCAGAAGAAAAAGGATAGAAGAAATAGATTAATTGAAGTACAATAATAATTGCTACCAAAACAAAGATCCCATTTTGCTGACTTCTATTGAAAACAAAATGGGATCTCCAGTTATTCATGTATGTTATTTAAGCTTATGAAGCTTTTTTCACCCGCTCTTTTTCCGGCTTATGGAATAATTCTCCGGCTTTTAGTTTCCTGGAGTATTCTTTAAGATCTTTTCTCACCTCACCAGACATGATATAGAGACCGATAATATTAGGGAAAGACATGGCGAGGATCATCATATCTGAAAAATCCAGAACGGCTCCTAAACTTACAGAAGCTCCCACTACAACAAAGACAAGGAAAAGGGCTTTATATATCAGCTCCATTTTTTTGCTCTTTCCAAAAAGGTAAGTCCAGGCTCTCATTCCATAGTAAGACCAGGAGATCATTGTTGAAAAGGCAAAAAGGAAAACCGCTGCGGCCAGCACGTATGGAAACCATGAGATCACACTTCCAAATGCAGTAGAAGTCAACTCAACCCCTCCTACTCCTTCTACTTCGTGCATTCCTGTAAAAATAAGAACAAGGGCAGTAAGTGTACACACCACTACTGTATCGATAAATGGCTCAAGCAAGGCCACAAAACCTTCAGACGGCGGATTGTTCGTCTTGGCAGCTGAGTGAGCAATGGCTGCAGATCCAACTCCTGCTTCATTAGAAAAAGCTGCTCTCTGGAAACCAACGATCAATACTCCAATCACTCCACCTTTGAGTGCGCTGGGGCTAAATGCTCCATCCCAAATTGCAGCAAACGCAGGACCGATATTTTCAATGTTTACACCAATTACTACCAGAGCACCGAGGATATAGACTGCTGCCATTATAGGAACAATCTTACCTGTTACTTTCGCAATACTGCTAATCCCTCCAATGATCACTACTCCCACAAGAATGGCTACTACAACACCAAAGAGGAATCCGTTCCCAACAAGTGCAGGAAATTCACCGGCAAGAATTACAAAAGACTGGTTCGCCTGGAACATATTTCCACCCCCAAATGAGGCCCCAATAGCCAGGATAGCGAAGAAAACAGCCAGGAATTTTCCAAATCCTGCCATGTTTCTTTTTTCAAGTCCATATCGCAAATAATTCATTGGCCCACCAAATACGCGGCCTTCAGAGTTTATAAATCTGTATTTAACACCCAAGGTACACTCTACAAACTTGGAAGACATTCCAAGAAGTCCGGCCACGATCATCCACATTGTGGCACCGGCACCTCCAAGGGAGATGGCTACTGCCACTCCGGCAATATTACCCAAGCCTACAGTTCCCGAAACTGCTGTTGCCAAAGCCTGGAAGTGAGTAACTTGCCCCGGAGCGTTTGGATCATCATATTTTCCTTTTGCAAGATCAAGAGCATGTTTGAAACCTCTAATATTGATGAAGCCCATTCTAATGGTAAAGAACAATGCTCCCAAAACCAGCCATATAACAATAAAAGGAATATCCTTTTGCTGCAGGTCCCCATTCGGGTGAAGTAATGGGATTGGCTCATCATATCTAATCGCCGCTAAATAATGTGCTCCCTGCTCTATGACGTGTTCTACATTCTCCGAATTATAGATCACCCCACCTTCTTCCACTAAATATTCCAGGGTTCCGTTAGCATTGGCGTAGGCGGTAGATTCTTCAACCCCATCCTTGACAACTACTGCGATAGGTTCGCCCTCTTCTACACGTGCTCCTTCAGGTTTTAGCCATTGTTCAAGCACATAGCGTCCATCGGTTTGAGCTTCCCAGTTTGGCGCTGCAACTCTTTTTATATCCGCATAAACTACAGGATCATATATCCCAATAGCCGAAAACGGGTCCCAGAACAAAACGCTCCCCATACTGGCCACTATTGGCGCAAAGGTGCCGTTGAAATGTTCTGTGATAGCTTCTGCAGGTACTTCAAAAGTCTTGGTAACACTATTGTTTGCTGCATCTGTCACAGTCACTGTGTATTCTACACCTTCAACCAGAGCTCCGGCACGGGAAGCATCGAGAGGAGTGCTTTGGTTGGACCACTTATATTGATATGGTGGTGTTCCTCCGGTGACATCTAGTTCAACTAGCCCGTCATTAATGACCTTTGATGGGTTCTCCACCTGGACATCCACCTGCATATCCTGTGCATAAGTCGTCAAAAAGAAAACAGAAAATAATAATGAAAGTATGGACTTTCTCATATAAGAATTTTAGAATAAATATTAAATGGAATTTTCGGCGAAGCAAGATGCTAAAAATATTAACGTTTTCAAATTTTATCTAGTTAAATTGCAAAGAAAACGTTAATCCACAGGAGCTAAGACCTCATGCCTCTCTTAAAGATCAAAAACCGAAGTACGTTTTGAGTAGATCATATCCTTGAACTTCAATAGGAAAGCCAGCGTTAGGTAAATCGCAAATCCAATCCCAAAAGTGGCAAAAGAAAGATATATAAAGAATAAACGTACATTTTTGGCTCTCATCCCCAGCTTATCTGCAAAGCGAGAAGATACATAGAACCCATGTCTCTCGAAGAAATTTCTAATTTGGTTCACCCATTTCTGCATGGGACAAAGATATTAAATTTGAGGTTGTTGCTGCAGGATCTTTAATCCTACTGCACATTTGAGACAGGCTTTTTTATCACAGTATTCTTTTTTTAGCTGTAACAGCGCCTGCGTTTGCAAAGCTCCCGGCGCCACTGAAGGTCTAAGAGACCGAAACCTCCTGATAACCTCATTTTTTTCGGGTGCAATACTTTCAATCAATGGCAGAACCTTTTCAAATCCCTCCTTTCCTTTGTTCTTTAAATAGGAGAACTGTATAGGAACAACGGTGTTAATGATCAACAGATCGAGAAATTGGTAAGTCAGCTTCTTTTTTCTCGGGGAGTGCTTCCGGGTAAAAGTAAAGTGCGAATTCCAGAATTCACTTACATCTGTATTAAAGAGGTCGTATACCTGCTGTGAATTTTTGCACTTTTGAAGAGAAGAAAAAAGCGACCTCTGTTTATGATAAACAGCTGCCAGCTGCACCAGTCTTAATTCGGGAAAATTATCCGGGCGCAGCCTGAAATATTTCACAGGAACCACCCCATCTGAAGATAATTTCAATTTGTGTTTTAAAAAAAGATACTCCTCTTTGAGCAGTAGAAAATAAGGCTCTTCATGACTCCCACTAAGGAGTCCTGCCTGTCCCAGGAGCAAGGATTCCAATTGAAGCAGGTGCAGTTTTCTCGTTACCTTAAATGGAATGGAAGTCGCAATGCTCAAAAAAGCCTCTCCGTTCACATTGAGACCAAAGTTCTTTGCTAACATTTGAAAAAGCACTGCCTCCCAGTCTCCTGCAGCTTTAGAGAGTAATTCCTGAATTAGTGCCGATCTTTTCTCGAGCTTCTCCACATACAATCTTTCCAGCCAATTGTTCAACAGAAAATCATCCACCAGGGAAAAATCTTCCTGACAATTGATCCACTTCAAGGAATTATCACTTCGCAGGTTCCGATATGCGTCAAAGTTTTCGGAAGGAATAAGATCTTTTAACTCTACAACTGCCAGGGGAGAATTATCTTTTCGGAATATTTCCACATCATGCTCCCAGACTACATGAAGGATAACGTTATCATAGGCAGGATCGGTTTCATGACCGTGCATGTACCAATCGGAAGAGCGAAGGTGTATCTCCACATTTCCGGCCCACTCCTGGCCGCCTATTAAAAGCCTCGCATTGAAGAAGTCAGGACCTGAGAGTTCATTATGAGAGCCGGGAGAATTTACCTGAACAGTAGTTCCCTCCACAGTTTTTAGTTCCAGATTGTTGAATTTCTGGAACTGCCACAAATAATGTAAGTAGTCCTCCTGCATCAAATAAAAATATCGAATATTTCCATATCCTTTACACACAGGGTAATTTTAATGCAGGAGAAGCCTTACAAATACTGTTAATCTTTACTGCGTAATTTTTTGCTTGACTTCAGCATAGAAATGTTCCACCCAAAGCCTGTACATTTTCCCACTCGGGTGAAGTTGATCATCAGCAATAAGATCGGGTTGATTAGCTGCTTCTCTTGAGATGGGGGTAATGTTGTAGAAATCTACTCCAAACTCTGAAGCCACCTCTTCAAATACCTTGTTGAATTCATCGAGCTCCCGTGCGATCTCCTCAGCATTTTGTGCACCAAAAGGAGTCACACCATAGTCGGGTATGCTCACAGCAAAAACTCCGGACACTCCCTGTTTTGAGTATGTGATGGCTCTTTTGAAAACCTCATAAAGATCTTCCCTGTACTCATCTATGGATTTTCCCTGGTATTGGTTATTCACTCCAATTGAGACAGATACCAGATCGTATTTTTCATCTTTAAGCTGCGAATCTATGGCACGCAGAAGATCCTGTGTGGTCCAGCCCGTAGTGGCAATGATCTTTGGATCCTGAACAGCAATTCCATCAGTTCTCAATCTTTCGGTAAGCTGCACCGGCCATCTTTCTTCAGGCTCAACACTTTCCCCGATTGTATAGGAATCTCCAAGTGCAAGGTAGGTCAAGGTTGGCTCCCTCACCTCATTGTCCACCTCTGGTGCACTTTCTTCTTTACAGCTCACGATGCTTACCATCAACAGGCAAGCCAGAAAAATTCTTCTCATAATTGTCTTTTTTAACAGCACTAAAATATACTATTCTTCCGCAGCAGCACAACTGCAGGATCTTTTTTAGAAGATAACTGACCGGAACCGGCGGTTTGAGAAATCCTAATTCCCGGTTAAACCGGCTGCTGATGAAAAGAATATTCCGGTAAAAATTCTATCTTATTGCAAAACCTTTCTCTATGCAAGATAAACAGCAGGTTCCGGAGGAAAACGCTCCTTTACAGGACAATAAAGATCCAAAAAGTAGATCGGAAGGCCGGTTCATTACGGGTCTCAAAAAAGTGGGATTTAACGTGTGGCTGGCAGTGATGATCATTGGCGGAACCCTGGCATTTATTACTGCATTGTTCCTGTTATGAAAAAGATCCTGCTGCTCTTTAGCATATGCCTCACGCTCTTTCTACTGAATTTACTACTGCTCAGCTTCTGCAGTGATCTTCCGGCCTTTTTCTCCTCTTACCTCAATGACCTCCTCTACCTTCCAATCGTATTGAGTATTTGCTATTTTGTGATCAGGTGCTTCAGCAAAAATAAGCAGGTTAATATTTCCCTTTTTTCAGCCTTCTCTCTTGCCACGCTTTATTCAGTTTATTTCGAATATTATCTTCCGGAGGTGAAAGTGCGCTACACTTCAGATTTTATTGATGTACTGCTTTACTTCGCAGGAGCATTTATTTTCTGGCTGGTTCAAAGATTGGAAAGCAAAGACATTTCAGCAATAAAAAAAGCTGCCTAAAACAGACAGCTTCCTGTATTTTCCAAAAAACGTCTTGTTTCTTGTTTCTTGTTTCTTATTTCTTGGTTCTTATTCTATATATCCCATTTTCCGCATCCAGTCATCGTTGAACATTTTGCCAACGTAGCGACTGCCGTGATCATGGAAAAGAATAACTACCACGTCATCCTTTTTAAAATGCTCTTTTAGCTGCAGCAAACCTTTCATGGCAGCTCCCGCGCTATTCCCCAGGAACATTCCTTCTTCCTTCGCAAGTCTTTGGGTGTAGATGGCAGCATCTTTATCGGTCACCTTTGTGAAGCCGTCAATGATCCCGAAATCAACGTTCTTGGGAAGGATATCCTCTCCAATTCCTTCAGTCACATAAGGATAGATCTCGTTCTCGTCAAATTCCCCTGTTTCGTGGTATTTTTTAAAAACTGAGCCATAAGTATCAACTCCCCAAACCTTTACATTCGGATTTTGTTCTTTCAAATATTTTCCAACGCCCGAAATTGTTCCGCCGGTACCAACGCCTACTACAAAGTGGGTCACTTTTCCGTCAGTTTGCCTCCAGATCTCTGGTCCGGTGCTTTCGTAATGGGCCTTTGTATTGGAAAGATTATCGTACTGGTTCACATACCAGGAATTCGGAGTTTCTTCAGAAAGACGTTTTGAAGTAGAATAATAGGATTGAGGATCATCTGGCGCGACATCGGTTGGACAAACCACCACCTCGCTACCTACAGCCCGTAAAATGTCAATTTTCTCCTTGGATTGTTTGTCGGCCATAACACAAACCATGCGGTAACCTTTTACAATTGCGGCAAGAGCGAGGCCCATGC
Organism: Salinimicrobium aquimaris; assembly: GCF_035607535.1. Taxonomy (NCBI): domain Bacteria; kingdom Pseudomonadati; phylum Bacteroidota; class Flavobacteriia; order Flavobacteriales; family Flavobacteriaceae; genus Salinimicrobium; species Salinimicrobium aquimaris. The sequence continues at coordinate 19,132 of NZ_JAYDZX010000015.1, read as the reverse complement.
CGGTATTCCCTGAAGTTCCTTCTATAATGGTCCCTCCCGGTTTCAAAAGTCCGGCAGCTTCGGCATCTTCGATCATCTTCACCGCCATGCGGTCCTTTACCGAATTCCCCGGATTGAAGGTTTCATATTTTGCAAGCACCAGTGCATCTATACCTTCCGTCAGTTTGTTGATCTTGACAAGCGGCGTATTTCCAATAGTACCAAGTATATTTTCAGCGTATTCCATTTCTCATTTTTTGCGGCTGCAAAGGTAAGAAAAAATGCAGCTTTATAAAGACTTCAAAAGGGGTGCCGAAAATGCCATTTTTGATACCCTATCTAGTCGAATTTCATGGCCTTTACAGGAGAGATCCTGGTGATGATATAAGAAGGAATGAGCAGCATGAGCATACATAGCAGTAAAGTCCCCAGGTTTACCCCGAGAATGTATTCCCACCCAATGTACACAGGCGCCTCAGTCACATAGTAGGTTTCCGGATTAAGCGGAATAAGCTTCAGGTATTTCTGGGCGAACAGGAGTCCGAGGCCGATAAGATTCCCCCAGAAAAGCCCCAGTAGGATCAAATATCCTGCGTTGTACAAAAATATCTTTCTAATGCTCCAGTCACTGCTTCCCAGCGCTTTCATGATTCCGATCATTTGGGTTCTTTCGAGAATTAGAACCAGTAAGGCTGTGATCATATTGATCCCGGCCACCAGGATCATAATGCCGATTATGAGAGCAATGTTGAAGTCGAACAGGGATAACCATTCAAAAATGGAATAATACTGCTGTTTTATGGTTCGGGTATCCAGAAAGGAACCTGTATTTTCATAGATCTCCCGACCTTTCTCATCGAGCTGGCTGAAATCCTTCAGAAAAACCTCAAAATTTCCTACCTGGTCACTTTCCCAGCGATTGATCCGTTGTACATGCCGTATATCGGCAAGCATATATAGTTCATCAAACTCCTGAAAGCCCGAATTGTAGATTCCGGTGATCTCGAAAGCCCGCGTAAGAGGATTCCGGCTGGTCTCGTCTCTCAAAAAATAAGTAACTGCCTTGTCTCCCACCTCCAAACCCAGCCTGTTTGCGGTATAGCTGGAGATAAGGACTTCGCTGTTCAAACTTCCGCTAACATCGGGCATTTGCCCTGCAATGAGGAAATCCTCAAAATAATCCCAATTGAAATCTGTTCCTACACCTTTGACAATTATGCCTTCAAAATCTGTTTCAGTTCGAATAACTCCGCCCAGGTAAGCTGTTGCCTGTACGTGCTCAATACCTTCAACCGCTTCAAATTCGGGATAAAAATCCTGATCGGTCGAAATGGGCATCAAAGAAACCTGCGAATTGTTGTTGTCATAGCTGGAGATAGTGACATGCCCCGTAAAAGCCGACATTTTTTCCCTTATCTTTTGCTGAAGTCCAATTCCGGTTGCAAAAGCCACGAGCATCATGATCACCCCAATGGCAATGGCCACTATGGCTATTTTTATTATAGGGGCCGATATGCTACTTTTGTGTTGCTTCGCACTTATAAGGCGTTTGGCGATAAAGAATTCCAGATTCAAGAGTAGCTATGAGTTTAAGATTTTTCAAAAGTACATTTTTATTCCTACTTATCACCGCCACGGCCTGCGGAAACAATTCGGGTAAGCCTTCAGCAAATTCTACTGAAGCTGATACCATTTCTTCTGCTGAAACTTCTCAAAAGCTGAAGCTGGGCGCTGAAAGAACTGCCTTTTATTTGCCCTTTTTGAAAGGCAAGAAAGTAGGGCTCGTTGGGAACCAAACCAGTATCATTCCTACGGAAGCCGGAAATGTACACCTGGTGGATACTCTTCTTGCCCTTGATGTTGATCTTCAAAAAGTCTTCGCTCCGGAACATGGATTTCGCGGTACTGCCGATGCCGGGGAGGCCATCGAAGACGGGAAAGATCCCCGCACGGGGCTTCCCGTAATCTCGCTTTACGGAAACAACAAAAAACCAACTCCAGAACAATTAGAAGGTCTTGACATTTTAATATTCGATCTTCAGGATGTCGGTGCCAGGTTCTACACCTATATTTCGACGCTTCATTACGTCATGGAAGCAGCGGCCGAAAATGGTGTGCAGGTGATGGTCTTCGACCGGCCAAATCCCAACGGACATTACATTGACGGACCGGTTCTTGAACCTGAACACAAAAGTTTTGTTGGTATGCATCCTGTTCCTGTGGTCCATGGAATGACTATTGGGGAATATGCAAAAATGATCAATGGAGAAGGGTGGTTAAAAGGGAATATTCAGGCGCCTCTGCAAATCGTGGAATTGGAAAGTTACAACCGCAATGAACCGTATATACTACCGGTAAAGCCCTCCCCAAACCTGCCGAATGCAACAGCCATCAATCTTTACCCCAGCCTTTGCTTTTTTGAAGGCACTAGCGTAAATGCGGGAAGAGGAACTTCAAAACAGTTCCAGGTCTTTGGCTCTCCTTTTTTACCGGAAAAGGAATTTCCCTTTTCTTACGTTCCTCAATCCAACGAGGGAGCAAAATCTCCAAAACACCTCGGAAAAACCTGTTATGGAAAAGACCTTTCCGACGCTCCACGCCTCAATTTTCTTAATCTGGAGTGGCTGATAGAAGCCTACAACCACACCTCTCAAAAAAGGGATTTTTTCAATTCCTTTTTCACTAAACTCGCCGGTACGGAAAAACTTCAGCAGCAAATTAAAGAGGGGTTGAGTGCATCTGAAATTCGTAGCACCTGGACTTTGGGTTTAAAAGAATTTGAAGAAGTGAGAGAGAGGTATCTTTTATACGATTAGGTGTTGCGGGTTGCGGGTTTCCTGTTGCCGGTTTCCTGTTGCCGGTTTCCTGTTACCTGTTAAAATGTTTTGGGTTGGGGTTGCGGGTTGCGGGTTGCGGGTTGCGGGTTGCCGGTTGCCTGTTGCCGGTTGTGTGTTGTGGGTTGAGGGTTGCGGGTTACGGGTTGTCTGTTTCCTGTTGCCTGTTGTCTGTTGCCGGTTGTGGGTTGTGGGGTGAGCGTTGCGGGTTGCGGGATGCGGGTTGCGGGTTGCGGGTTGTGGGTTGCGGGTTTCGGGTTGCGGGTTGCGGGTTGCGGGTTGAAATTATATTTTCCAGGAAGCTTCTACATATTTTAATAAGGAATTAATTTTTGCTCCAAGATTATTATAATCCTTTTTTAGGTGAAGGTGGTCCTGCATTATAGATGGATAAAGGTGGATCAGCTTTTCTAGATGATTAAGAGTTTCATCATTACTTGAATGAGAATAAACCAAAAACTTTATAAAATCACCTTTGTATCTTCTCCGTCCATATCCTTCCACGATGTTAGTATTTACTGAATCTGAAGAACGACGAATTTGGCTCCCGAGCTCGTAAAGCTCATATTTAGGCAATTGGAGGCTTAGAGAATGAACCTTGTAGAAGAGGTTCAGAGATAATGAGTAAATTTCCAGTTCTTTATATGAATTTGCCATTCCAGCTATTTTTATGGATTTAAATCTAAAAGGTAACATAAATATTTTACCGGGAGGTAACCCAAAACTCGCAACCCGGAACAAAAGAAATCAAAAACAACCTCACGTGCTATAACAGGGTTAAAACAGCAGAACTATGTCTTCAATGCTCTGCGTTTCATCTCCTCCACAATCTTAAACGCCGCCGGGCAAATGGCTACATTCTTTAATGTAAGATTGGAGATCTTGTGGAAGTCTTTGCGGTTGGTATGCGGGAATTCACTGCAGGCTTTGGGCCGCACGTCGTAGATGAGGCAGTAATTATCAGGGGCGAGAAAGGCGCAGGGAACTTCCTGTAACACGTAGTCATTGTCCTCATCTATTCGCAGATACTGATCTATGAACTGCTGCGGCTTTTGACGTAGATGTTTGGAAATACGTTCAATGTCCTTATTTGTAAAAAGAGGTCCGGTGGTTTTGCAGCAATTGGCACAAGTGAGACAATCGGTTCTTTCAAACTCCTCCTCGTGCAGCTCCTGCATTTGAAGATCTAAATGCTTTGGCGGCTTCTTTTTAAGCTGTTGGAAAAATTTCTTATTCTCCTTATGTTTATCTTTGGCCCTTTGCGGAAGCCCATTTAATTCATCCTGCATGCCGCAAAGATAAACAGAACCAACACGTGAACAAGCCGCAAAAAGACCCCGATATCTTCGGAAAAGCCATAACTGCCTATTTCGAAAATGCAGATGAAACAGACATAACGGTACATTCTCCCGACTTTGATGATGATGTAATCCCTGTGCCTTACCTGTTTCGGAAGTATGAAGACATGCCGAAGCTGGAGCAAAAAGCGCTTCAATTGTGCCGCGGAAGAGTTTTGGATGTGGGATGCGGTGCCGGAAGTCATTCGCTTTACCTTCAGGAAGAACGAAAGCTGGAAGTGGTTGGTATAGACACTTCAGCCGGAGCTATAGACGTCTGCCGCAAAAGAGGAATTTCAGATGCCCGAAACATTGCTTTTGAAAAGCTTTCCGAAGAAAAATTCGACACGATCCTTCTGCTCATGAACGGCACAGGGATCGTGGGGAAAATGAAGTTCCTGGATCGCTTTTTTGAGCAGCTAAAAAACCTGCTGGCCAGGGACGGCCAAGTACTCATTGATTCTTCAGACTTGATTTATCTTTTTGATGCCGATGAAGACGGAGGTGTATGGGTAGATTCCTCCAAGGGATATTACGGGGAACTTACTTACCGGCTGAGCTACAAGAATGAAACCTCCGGCAGTTTTGACTGGTTGTATCTTGATTTTGAATCCTTATCTTTAGCAGCTGCAAAAAACAACTTTAACTGTGAAAAAGTCTTTGAAGGTGAACATTACGACTACCTTGCAAAGCTAAGTCTTAAAAAATAGTATGGGGAAAAATTACTTTTACAGCTGCTTCATAGCGCTATTCTTATTAGCGGGTTGTACAACAGACAGTCCAGATAAAAAAGTTAATGCCCATAGGAATGATTTGGTGCTGGGAGCATCGGCAAGAGATTTTTTGAGTGACGAACTGTTTACAGCCATTGATTTGGAAATAGTTTATGTGACCGGATTTGAACCAACAGCGGAGGCCTTAAACAGCTTACGCACCTTTTTTGAAAGGAATACCCATAAACCCAATGGTATCTCTATACAAACCCGGGCAATTTCCAGTCCCGATGTTGGCTCCTATTCCATAGAAGAAATTAAGGCAATTGAGAAAAAATACAGAACCGCATTCTCTGTAGATAACAGACTCGCAGTTTTTATATTTTTTGCCGATGAGAAAAGCCAGGATTCCAAAGAAGGAACTAACATTTTGGGCAAAGCCTACATGAATACTTCTATGGTCATTTTTGACAGCGTAATAAAAAGCATGAATGGCTCTAGGAGCGAAATCCAGACCGTTACATTACATCATGAATTCGGACATCTTTTTGGGCTGGTTGATAATGGAACTCCTGCTCAAAGCGAACACGAAGATGAAAATCCTGAACATAAAGCGCATTGTAATGTGGAGGGATGTCTTATGGCTGCCAAGATCGACGTGAGCTCATCTCCTTTAAGCTTCTTAGAAAATGGAGTGAAAATTTTAGAACTTGACGAACACTGCAAACTCGACCTTAAAGCTAATGGAGGTAAATAGTCTCTTCTGGATTATTTGTTCAAGATTGAAAGTTCAAGATTGAAGGTTTCAAAATTTAAGCTTTTAAAGATAAAAAAACCCTTTAAAGATTTTCTTTAAAGGGTTTCTCCAATTCTAACTTCGTACTTCTAAAATCGTACTTCTAACTTCGTACTTCTAATAAACTTTTTTGCCTCCCAGGTAAGTGGCATTTGCTTTCATCTCCGGGATCTGCTCTTCAGAGACTGTCATAATATCCTTGTCTAAAATGACAAAATCGGCAAACTTTCCTGGTTCAATGGAACCTTTCTCTTCTTCCTCGAAGTTGCTGTAAGCTGCCCATATGGTCATCCCCCGGAGTGCTTCCTCCCTGCTTAAGGCCTGCCCGGGCATGTAACCGCCTTCCGGATAATTCTGTGTGTCCTTACGTGCCACTGCAGCGTAAAAGGTCAAAAACGGACTAACTTTTTCCACAGGGAAGTCGGTACCCAAAGCAATAATTCCGGCTTCATCGAGCAATTGCTTGTAGGCGTAGGCGCCTTTTTCTCTTTCCGGCCCCAGTCTTTCCTGCGCCCAATACATATCGCTGGTAGCATGGGTTGGCTGGACAGACGGAATGATATTCTTACTGAAGTACTTGAAATCTTCGGGTGCTATCACCTGAGAATGTTCCACCTTCCAGCGACGGTCTCCTGCATCTGCAAGTAAGGAATCGTAAGTTTTTAAAACTACCACGTTAGCCGAATCACCGATCGCATGGGTATTCATTTGATATTCGGAGTTTGCAATACGGGCAGCGGTCGCTTTAAAATCGGCTACAGAGGATAACAGAGCTCCGAAGTGGTTATGCTTATCTGAATAAGGTTCTTTTAAAGCAGCCCCGCGAGAACCAAGTGCGCCATCGGCGTAAAATTTCACCGCGCGTACGTTTAGCTTATCGGTTTTTAATGGTTCTCTCCCCAAAAAATAGTCAAGATTTTCTTTGGTGTTGCTTATCATGGCATAGATACGAACATCCAGTTCTTCTGCCTGCTGCAGGCTGTCGATCAATTCTATTGTGCTGCGATCCAGGCCGGCATCATTGATCGTGGTCAATCCATACTGGAAAACCTCTTTTTGAGCATCCTGTAAAGCTGTGACCTGATCTTTTGTGCTGGTGGCAGGAACTGCATTTTCCACCAACGCCATTGGATTGTCTATTAGGATCCCTGTCAACTTTCCATTTCGCTTCTCTATCTCTCCCCCTTCGGCAGGCGTATCAACAGTGATCCCGGCAGCATCAAGTGCAGCCTGATTGGCAAGTAAGGCGTGGCCATCAATGCGGGTAATCGCAACAGGGATATCCGGGAATAAGAGATCAAGAGTGTCCTTTACCGGAAACTCCTGAACTTCCCAATCGTTCTGATCCCATCCACGACCTACAATGAAATCGGTATTTTTCTCCTTTTGGAATTCAGTAATGCGGCTCACCACCTCCTTGAAACTGCTCGTACCGGTGAGATCCACAGCTTGCATGTGGGTACCTAATCCGTAGAAATGTGCATGTGCGTCTATAAGTCCGGGAAGTATTGTCTTGCCTTGAGCGTCCAGGACTTCAGCTGCGTTGAATTTTTCCTGAAGTTCGGCTGTTGTACCTACAGCGACGAACTTTCCGTCCTTTACCACGAAAGCTTCCGCAGTAGAAAATTCGTCATCCACCGTGTAAATATTTGCGTTAATGATCAGGAGATCTGCTTCTTCTTTGTTGTTGTCATTACAGGCAAAGAAAATTCCGAAGCTTAAAATATAAAAGAATAGTTTTTTTGTCATTTTCTGAAGATTTAGGTAAAAATAGAAAATGCGCTCCAGAATGAAGCGCATTTTCCTATAATTGAAAGTAGGGGTTAAAACCAATTCATAATTGCGTCACCTATAGCTTCCCGAATGTCGGAGTTGGCTCCTGCAGCAAGCGCAATGGAAACAAATAATCCGATCATGGCATAAGAGAAGTCCCTGAAGATCATCTTACCGGCTTTCTTACGGTGCTTTTTACCTTTTTTGGTACGGGCAAGACTCACAGCGATCTCTCTACCTCCAATTACCCCAAGGAAAACCCAGGTGGTACTCATTGGTACTGTACTTATGAAGAGTTTATAGATCAAAAGAATAACATAGGTAGCATCGACCAGGGTTGCCGCCCTCACGTCTGATATTCTTGCTTTTTCACTTACTACTTCCTGAATCTTATCTCCCCTTAGGTAGAACAGGAGCCCTAGACCTGCAAAAATGGTCACGGCAAAGATCAGGAATTGTACTAAATCCAGTTGCCTTGGAAGAAAAACTGCGATGTTTGCACCATCCTGCATCACCCATACACCCCACAGCGTTCCACTCACAACCCACTGCACAACATTCCAGCTCTTGTTGAACTGCCTGCTTTTGAAATATTTTTTAATGGTGTTGTAGGACAGGTACCAAACCAGGAATGACAGAACGAAAGCCATGATGTATCCCGTCCATGACTTCCAAACCACAGAAGTGATCCCAGAAGTATCTGCACTAAACACACTAAGAATAAGGAAAGTGGTAGATACCGGCATTCTCAGCCTTGTGAGAATAAGAAGTACCAGCGGAGCAATGATCTGGAAAAAACTGAAGTTCTCCGGATGCGGATACTTGGTGGTCCCATCGGGATTTAACAGTCGCTGATAGGTCACATCCCCGTCAAAATAGATCCAGCTGAAGGTCACTACTGCAAGAAAGATGGTCCCGATAAAGATCCACATGACCCACCATTTCCGGTTTTTATTACTTTCAATGAAAGTTCCCAGGGATTGGATACTGTCATTAGCCACAGTTGCATAAGCAGCAAAGAAAAATCCAAGCCACATCCCTGCCTGGCCATAACCCGTAAGGATCCCGGCCAATACCAATCCAATGATCACGATGGCAAGGAAGGTTCTTTCCTGTACCATGAAGTCGAGCACGTTTAAGTAAGGCCTGTTCCTTTTCGTGCGGGTAAATTTAGTTTTTGCCATTTTCTAATAATAGGTTTTCAAAAATTAGAGAAAAAATAGGATAATATTTTCTTTTCCGCATTTTTCGCGCTGCAAAATTATGTACTTCTGTAGGAACCTGATTTTGTTCCAATGTTATGTAATTGTTAAGAATCCTTTAAGGATCAGGGAACGATTACAAACAAACAAAAAAAGCCGGTAAAAACCGGCTTTTTAAGAGGTATAATAAAATCTATCTTCCAAAGTCAAACTTGTAAGTGGCTCCTGCCATGAGCTGAAGCCCCAGCACCGGGTAGTCCTTCCACCGCTCATAATTTTCTCCCAGGAGATTGTTTCCTTTAGCAAAAATTGATAATCTGTCATTAAATCTGTATCCAAGATTAGCATTAAGATCTACATATGGATCCAAAGTGACTTCTTCCATTTCGGTGGGAAATCCTTCTCCCAGAGTAAATGTTCCATAGTCTTTTCTCTCTCCCACGACAAAGATATTGGCTCCTGCAAACCACTTTTCTGTGATCTGATAGTCTGCAAGTAGATTGGCCTTAAAATTAGGAAGGTTCCAGGCCTCATCCTGTTCATCTGTATCATACAGAAAATATTCCCCGTTGATGCGGAGATTCAATTTCCTGTTGACATCAAAGTCAAGTTCTCCAAAGGCTGAGATCGTATTTACGAGATCATAAATAACATTAAAAGAATTGCCATAGGTGTACGGCGGCTTGTTTGCAGGTTGAGAAACATCCAGAGGGTTGGATACGAACAAAGGTTTGAAGTCCTCTGCCATATATTTGAGGCGGGTGTTATATCCAATGCTGCTCGACAATTTTCCTTTTGCCCCTACGTAGGCCTTGTATTGTTGATCTGTAGGAGCTACTCCAATTGCCGGTGCAAGAAAAGGATTTTCCTTTGTGAGTTCGTAATAAGAGTTTTGTCGCAGTTCTCCTTCGAGGCCGGCGTAGGCAATGAAATAATCCCCGGCAGCACGATAGCTGGCGGTAACCTGTGGATATACATAAACGCCTCCATCACTGTTCTCGGTGTCGAGACTGTAGTAGATCGCCGCCCCCAGATTAAGGGTCAGATCGTCCCGAAGCACCAGCAGGCTGGAGGCCAAACCTACATTCATAAAGCTATAGGCGGTATCCTCACCTCCGGGATTATAAGATGAGAAGCTGGCGTTTAGGTAGTCAAAAATGACATTTGTTCTAAAAAATTCCCCCGCAATTGGGATCTCGAGGGTTGGTTTAATAGAGAAGCGATGTTCGGCAGAGTCAAAGTCATCACCGAAATACCTGTACTTTACTTCAGCATTATCAAAAAATGATTTATTCCAGTTAATTTCCCCGCCGGCGTAAACGCTGTAATAATTGTGTTGCGGATCAATTTCGTCCCGTTCTTCATTCGTAATGGAAGGAGCTACTCCATACCAGTTGAACAACCTGTGCTCTACCCCAAAATCTGTATTCCAGCGCAGATTTCTATTGCGCGAAGAATAATTGAGGTTGAGCTCGGAATCATAATAACTGTCATCCAAATAAACTCCGTCTATTCCTCCCTGTGCAGAATTATGAGTGAGGAAAACCCCGAAATTATCGGTCCGGTTCACCTCAATATTGCTATAGAATTCGGCCAGAGCGCTGGTGTAGCTACCAAAACCAAGGGTGATATAATTGTCATACAACTTTGGTGGCCGCTGTCGCTCTACTGTTGTAGCCCTGCCTTTTGCAGGAGTAAAAGTGGAAGCCACCGGCACAGAGAAAATACTGTATTGTACCGGCCTTTTCTCCAGGTTCACAGAATCGGAGATCTTTGGTGTCTCCCGAATCTTATTGGCATCACTAACAGTGGGAGTATATGGTTTCACCACTTCTACTGTCTCGCTCCCAAGATCCTGGGCAAAAGAGAAGCCGGTGAAAAATAAAAGCATGATAAATACACTTAACGATTTGATTTTCATGGGAAGGCTTTTATGTATCTTAATTGTTGGTTTCTACAGAAGCGTTGGTTCTGGCTTCCTGTGCTTTGATTCGGGCAAGTTCCTGTTTGGCTTCAGCAACAACTTCCGGGAACTGCGTGAAATTTTTAATTACATTATCCAAAATGTAGGTTGCCTGGTAAGCGTCGCCTAAGGCATAAAAGTTCTTGGCCATCAAAACCAGACCTTTTGCACCGTACAGCTTATAACCGGAATAATCTCTTGCCAAACGCTGCACCACGTCATTTGAAGCCTTGTGATTACCCGCTTTGTTCTTGAAGTAGGCGTCATAATAAAGAGCTTCGGCTGCCAATTCCCCTGTGGCAGATTTTTGAACTTCGGCATAGGCACGTTTTGCACGATCTTCGTTTCCGGTTCTCATCGCGGCACGAGCAATGATCACCTGGGCATCATTTTTGGCACTTGTTTCGGCATTAGGGTTTGCCAGTACCTTCTCTGCATAGGCTACTGCTTCATTGTATTTACCTTCCTCGAGGTAAGACTTCATAAGGTTAGACTGCGCAAAAATGGTATTTTGAGCAAAGGATGCTTCGGTTTCCAAACGCTTTAACAACGGAATTGCTTCGGAATAATTCCTGTTCTCCAGGTACACTTCCGAAAGCCTTGCCAATGATTGCTCAAGATATTCTGAAGCCGATCTCTGGATCACATACTTATAATGCGGAATGCTCTTCTGCTTATTTCCTTCACGGAAGTACAATTGGCCAAGGTAGAAGTTAGCCTGTACGGAATGTATTCCGTTAGGGAAGGAATTCAAATATTTCTCAAGAGCTGTAATAGCTGCTGAAGTATTGTTATTTTGATATTGCTTTTCGGCAGCTTCGAAACTGGTGTTATCAAGATCTACATCGGTCACTTCCACAAAGTCCAGATCTTTCACCCAATTAGCATATTCATCTGTCCTACCCATGTCCACGTAGATAAGGCGGGCGGTGCTTACTGCCTGCACAGCTTCAGCCGAATTCGGGAAATCGGCCACCACTCTTTTCATCTTTTCAAGCGCCTGATTGGGCTGATCATTATTGTAGTAGATCAATCCCTGCTTCAGCAATGCCTGCGGAACAAACGTACTGCCCGGAACATCCCTAATGAGCCTGTTATAGGCCTCCATACCCTGGCTGGTATTATTCATAGCCACATAAGTGTTGCCCAATTCATAAGCGGCATCATCACGATATGATGACCTCGGATATTTTCGAAGGAACTCTGTCAACTCCTGAATTTTTGTATCATTCCGCTGAACAAATCCGTAGCTGATCGCTTTTTGAAAAGCTGCATAGTCATTTTCCGATCCATTTAAAGCAATGGCCGAATTATAGGCTTCCATTGCAGGCCAGTAGCTACTGTTTACAAAATAACTGTCTCCCAGTCTCACAAAAGCATCGGTTCTTCTTTCGCGGTCGTTGGAAGAATTATTGGCATATCTTTTAAAGTATTCTGCAGCACGATCATATTCCCTTTGCTTGAAATATGCATAGCCAATATTATAGTCTAGGTTCTCCTTTTCTGAAGCCCCTTGTGCACCACTCATTCCTGCAAATTCACGATATCCAACGAGCGCATCCTGGAAGTTGCGAAGGTTAAAATCACTTTCGGCCTTCCAGAAGGTCGCCAAAGCAGTGAACCTTGGATCACGTCTTTCGCTTAAGGCAAGGTCAAAATATTCTTCGGCTTCCCGGTAGTTACCTTCATTGAATAACTCCAGTCCGCGGTAAAAAGCCACTTGCTGATAAACCACATTGTTCTGGAAATTTCTGTTCCCCTTCAGGAGACGCATGGCTTCCTCATAATTTCGGGAAGTAATAAAGGAATTGATAAGCAATTCGTTTATTTCATCACGGGCAGGAGAATTTGGATAAGTCTCGAGATAGTTCATCAACACCTGCGGAGTGCTGGCATAGCTATTTCCAATTTCATAGCTCAGTTTTGCATAATTCAGTGCCGCATCGGCTTTGATCTCCTGGTTAAAATCCATTTCGCTGGCATTCTTAAAAGCATTCAGTGCCTGCTGCTTTTTATCTGTTTTCAGGTAAGACTGGGCAAGGTGGTAATAAGCATTCTGTGCCACTGCATTCTTACCATCTATGATCTTGTTAAATTCGGAAATAGCCGACTCATAATCCCCCTGCTGAAAATAAGCGTATCCCAGCTGGTAATAATCTGTGTTATTCCATTTCCCTCTTTCCCCCTGGTACTCCTTCAAATATGGAATCGCCTGCTCGTATTGCCCGAGATTGAAATAGCTTTCCCCAATGATCTTGTTAAGCTCTGAGCGATCCCGGCGATCTGCTCTAGGCAACTGTTCAAGTCCCAGCTCAATGGCTTTTTCGAAATTCCCCTGCTTAAAATTCATGTCGGCCTGGAAATATGAAAGGTCCTCTTCATACCGCTCCTCGCCCTGTACCTCTTCGAAAAGTTCATTTGCCTGCTCGTAATCATCTCCTTCATAGGCCATGAAGCCGAGGTAGTACTTGGCCTGGGAGCCATATTTTTTGGAGTCTTTTACCTTGTTTAAATACTCCTTAGCCTCGTCATACTGGTTTGCCCGAAAGTAGGCGTAGCCGTTATTGAAATTGAAACGTTCCTTCTCTGCCTTGCTCAAGTTCCTTTGGTCGACCGTATCGTACCATTTGCGGGCCAGAGAATATTTTCCGGTCTCGAAATAATAGTCGGCCACGTCCAGGTAAGCGGCATTGGTTTTCGTACTTGTAGGATAGCGCTGCACAAAATCTTCCATAAGCTCATCGGCTCCCGGTTGATTCAGCCTTATTGCAGCATTGGCTATGTAATAAGCCGCATTGGCTTTTATTCTTTCATCATCTGTTTCATCCTGCACTTCATCAAAAAGAGTTTGTGCGGCAAGGTATTGCTGATTGTTGTATAATTCCAGTGCACGGTTATAATCGGCCAGGTCATTGCTTTGAATGGCAGATTGTTGTGAGAAACCGGGAAGCGAAAGGAAAAGAAAAGCAACAAAAAGGCAGATTTTGCTATGTTTCATTCGTAGGTCTTGTTTTGTTGATGATTCAAAGATATAAGAAACTCTAAGGTAATAACGCCATTGTTGTAAGATAAATTATACGCTATCGTTAAATGAAACCTAAAATTATCTGCGGAAAATTTCAGCAGAAGAAAAGCAACACAAGCCGCAATAATTACGTTCTCTTTCTTACTTTTACCTCTCTAAAATTTGATTTTTCATGTCGAATACAGTTCTGTACCTAAAAGACGCTGCCATCTATCAACGGGAGACGCTCATACTTTCTGAAGTTAATATCGAGATCGAAAAAGGGGAATTTGTTTACCTCATCGGGAAGACCGGAACAGGAAAAAGTAGCTTCATGAAAACTCTCTATGGAGACCTACCGCTTACCGAAGGTGAAGGCCATATCGTAGATTACGACCTGCGCACTCTTAAAGAAAAAGACATTCCGTTTTTACGCCGAAAGCTAGGGGTAGTATTTCAGGATTTTAAGTTGCTCAATGACCGTAATGTCAACGAAAATCTGCTGTTTGTGCTCAAAGCCACCGGCTGGAAAGACAGAGCCGCCATGGATGCGAAGATCGAGGAAGTCCTGAAAAAAGTTGGTATGGGCACAAAAGGATTTAAAAATCCGTACCAGCTTTCGGGCGGGGAACAGCAGCGTATCGCTATTGCCCGCGCTCTTCTAAATGATCCTGAATTGATTCTTGCCGACGAACCCACCGGAAACCTGGACCCACAAACTTCTGTGGAGGTCATGGAAGTGCTACAACAGATCTCCAAAAACGGAAAGACCATCCTCATGGCCACTCACGATTACGCGCTGCTGCTGAAGTATCCTTCCAAAACCTTAAAGTGCGACGGACAAAAGGTGTTTGAAGTGGTTCAGAAGACGGTGACTTAGGGAGAGACAAGAGACAAGAAACAAGAAACAAGAGCCAAGAGCCAAGAGACAAGAGACAAGAGACAAGAGACAAGAGACAAGAATCAAGAGACAAGAAACAAGACAAGACAAATAATTTGTACCGTCTTTGCGAAGGAGCCGAAAGGCGACTGAAGCCTGCCTGCCTGCCGGCAGGCAGGCAATCTCCTCCTGCAGAAACTCTGCTCTTGCTTATAGTCGAAACTTAAATCCTGCTCCTCATTGGGAGATTGCTTCGCTTACTCCGTGCGCTCGCACAGACAGGTCAAACCAAAGATTGCTGCGCTCTAGTAGTCCATCCCTCGCAAAGACAGGTAAAAAAAACACCTCCCAAAAATGCCTTTTTTGAAAGGTGTTTGTGCAAACGCGTAATTCTAACTTCGTACCTCGTATTTCTAATATCTAACTTCCGGAATTCTTCCTGTTGATGAAGAGGTAGTAAATATTTATCAAAATGATAGCACCGTTGGTGATCGTGATGGGCCAGGAATCGAGAAGGAGTCCGTAGATCACGAAAAGCAGGCATCCAAGGCTGTTAATGTATCTAAGAGTGGTGATATTTCTCATAAGAAAGGACAGCAACAGGAAAAAAGATGCCAGGTATCCAATCCATTCTATGTATGATATTCCAAAAACTTCCATAATTATTGATTCAAAATTCAGGGTTTAATATTCAAGATAATTTGCTGCTCAATTTTTGAAAACAGGCTTCAAAAATAAGAGCTGCCAAAAATACGATTTTTGACAGCTCTTATTATTTATTTCTTACCGAATTAAACGATCTTATTTCTCTTTCGATCGTTTTCGGTTAAATAGATCTTTCTTAGACGTAAATGTTTAGGCGTTACCTCTACATATTCGTCCTTCTGGATGTACTCTAAAGCCTCTTCCAACGAGAATTTAATCGCCGGAACGATCTTCGCCTTGTCATCTGCTCCCGAAGAACGTACGTTGGACAATTTTTTGGTCTTGGTGATGTTCACTACCAGGTCATCCTGCCGTGAATTCTCTCCAATTACCTGTCCTTCATAAATATCCTCTCCCGGATCCACAAAGAATTTTCCGCGATCCTGAAGTTTATCAATAGAATAAGGAATTGCTTTTCCGGTTTCCATAGACACTAAGGAACCGTTCTGTCTTTCCGGAATTCCTCCTTTAAGTGGCTGATATTCCTTGTAGCGGTGAGCCATAATAGCTTCTCCCGCAGTTGCAGTCAGTAGCTGATTTCTAAGTCCGATGATTCCACGGGAAGGGATCTGGAACTGGATGGTCATCCTGTCTCCTTTTCCTTCCATGCTCAACATCTCCCCTTTTCTCATAGTCACCATTTCCACAGCTTTTCCTGAAACTTCTTCGGGCAGGTCAATGGTCAGTTCTTCGATCGGCTCACATTTAACCCCGTCAATTTCTTTGATGATCACCTGTGGCTGTCCAATCTGTAGCTCATATCCTTCACGACGCATGGTCTCGATTAGAACCGACAAGTGAAGAACTCCACGGCCAAAGACCATGAATTTATCTGCGCTATCGGTCTCCTCAACTCTAAGAGCAAGGTTCTTTTCAAGCTCCTTCATCAGGCGCTCCTTGATGTGTCTTGAGGTAACGAATTTTCCATCTTTTCCGAAGAAAGGAGAATCATTTATTGTGAAAAGCATACTCATGGTAGGCTCGTCAATAGCAATAGTCTTTAAGCCTTCAGGATTTTCAAAATCGGCTACAGTGTCTCCAATCTCAAAGCCTTCCAGTCCAACCAGGGCACAAATATCCCCTGCCTGTACCTCTTCAACTTTTCTACGGCCAAGACCTTCAAAAGTGTGTAATTCCTTGATCCTTGTCTTTTTGATGCTGCCATCTCTCTTTACCAAAGCAACAGGCATTCCTTCTTTTAAGGTTCCGCGTTGAAGACGCCCAATAGCGATCCTTCCGGTAAAAGAAGAAAAGTCAAGAGAAGTGATCAACATTTGCGGAGAACCTGCTTCGATCTTTGGCGACGGGATGTGCTCTATCACCATATCAAGAAGCGGTTCAATGCTGTCTGTCTCATTCCTCCAGTCATCGCTCATCCAGTTATTCTTGGCCGAACCATAAACAGAAGGGAAATCAAGCTGCCATTCTTCAGCACCCAGTTCGAACATCAGGTCGAATACCTTCTCATGCACTTCCTCGGGAGTACAGTTTTCTTTGTCAACCTTATTGATCACCACACAAGGCTTCAATCCAAGGTCTATTGCCTTTTGCAGTACAAAACGGGTTTGCGGCATTGGTCCTTCAAAAGCATCTACCAATAGCAGCACCCCATCGGCCATGTTCAAAACCCTTTCTACCTCTCCCCCAAAGTCGGCGTGACCCGGAGTATCAATAATGTTGATCTTGGTATCCTTGTAAACCACAGATACGTTCTTGGAAGTAATGGTGATCCCACGCTCCCTCTCAAGATCATTGTTGTCAAGGATAAGATCCCCGGTATTTTCGTTTTCCCTGAAAAGCCTGCAGTGGTACATAATTTTGTCCACCAGGGTAGTCTTCCCGTGGTCAACGTGTGCGATGATCGCAATATTCTTAATAGCTGTCATATAAACGCCTGATTTTTAAAGGCTGCAAAGGTACATTTATTTTTTCCATAAAAAACACATCGGCTTTGAATAAAATTTTCCGATTTCTGCCTCTCAAAATTTTGAAGATCAACAAGTTGCGACAAGCTTAGAATCCGCAGTACTTTTGAGAAAAAGTTGAAGATGAATTATAAGGTTCAGAAAAAGCATAATTTCTGAGATCCCTCATTTTTTAATATTTACAAATTCCATTTACCCTTTTAATTTCGTAACTTTAAGTCCTTACATTTCAGTAATTTACCTTATCCCCTATAAATATTTCGGCTATGAAAAAACGAACAAAAAGTACCAGGGCTATTCTATTTTTACTTTGCTTACTTACCGGAGTTGGTGTATGGCATTCAGCTTTAGGACAGGTTGACGGGGATGTGAGTCTCGATTTTCCCGAAGAAGATAAAATAATGCAAATTGCACGTGAGACAGTTAAGGCCTACGAAACCGGAAACTGGGAGCTGCTTAAGAAGAACTCTACCGATGATGCAAAATTCTTTAATCTGGGCAGCTACGACAGCCTTAGTGTGGGACAGACCGTGCAGTATTGGAAAAAAGGTCGTGAAATTGCCACCCCTGTTCTTTCTGAAGATGGGGTATGGCTGGCTGTGACAGTACCCGAAGGACCTAGAGAAGGGAACTGGATCTTGCACTGGGGCACCAACACCCTAAGCTATCCTACGGGAGAGACCATTAGCTTCCCTTATCACGTAGCCTTGAAATTCCATGAGAACAAGGTAAGGCAGTATCATTTCTACTATGATAACAACAGGATCATTAGAGCCCTGGGTTATGAAGTACAACCTCCATTTGAGGAGGAGGAAAGGGATTTTCTTGAAGGTTATGAAGATAAACAGTAGCGTCGAGATTGGTTTTCCCATTAAAGATCCAAAAAAGGTATCTTTGCAGTAAATTTCTTTTATGCAACTCAATAAGATACCACAGATAAAACACGCCGACTCGGGTAATTTCTTCATGCTTGCCGGCCCCTGCGCCATTGAGGGCGAAGACATGGCCTTACGCATAGCCGAAACAGTGTTGGAAATAACAGATAAACTACAGATTCCCTATATTTTTAAAGGTTCTTTCAAGAAGGCCAATCGCAGCCGGATCGACAGCTTTACCGGAATAGGTGATGAAAAAGCTCTGAAAATTCTGCGGAAGGTTTCTGAAAGTTTTGAAATTCCCACTGTGACCGACATACATGAGCGGGAGGATGCAGTTATGGCCGCGGAATATGTAGATGTTCTTCAAATTCCTGCATTTTTGGTACGCCAGACGGATCTTGTGGTCGCTGCCGCCGAAACAGGAAAAGTGGTGAATCTCAAAAAAGGCCAGTTTATGAGCCCCGAAAGCATGAAACATGCAGTCACTAAGGTGACCGACTGCAATAATGAACAGGTGATGGTGACAGACCGGGGGACTATGTTTGGATATCAGGATATGATCGTGGATTTCCGCGGAATTCCAACCATGCGACAATTTGCACCTACCGTTCTTGATGTAACACACTCTCTACAACAGCCAAACCAGAGCAGCGGAGTGACCGGTGGAAGACCTGATATGATCGAAACGATCGCCCGTGCCGGGATCGCCACAGGAGCCGACGGAATTTTCATCGAGACCCATTTCGATCCTGCAAACGCCAAGAGCGACGGCGCAAATATGCTGGACATCCAATATCTGGAAAGACTGCTGCGCAATTTGACAGCGATAAGGAAGACGATAAATTCTTTTTAAAAATTTTGCGAAGGAACGGATTAAAAATCCGTGTCATCATAACTGAATATACCCTACAGGATTTTGAAGCCTGTAGGGTTTTCTTTTTTCAATTCATGAGGGGAAACCTACAAGGTCAAAAAGAGACCTTGCAGGTTTAATATGAATTAGAAGTTCGGCTGGGAGCAGCATTTTGATAGAAGCTCTGTTAGGACCGAAATATAGGTAGCACATAACCCTTTCAGGGTTTGGAACCCTCGTATGTTTGAATTGTGAGGATCTTTTCAAAGATAAGCTATACAAAAAGAAAT
>NZ_JAYDZX010000014.1:0-70397 GCF_035607535.1 Salinimicrobium aquimaris | reverse complement strand
GGACAGGATGGCCATGATCGTGGAGCCAAAGTAGTGGCCACAGGTTATGCCGATGTTGGTTTTGATGTGGATATAGGCCCATTATTCCAAACCCCTGCAGAAGCTGCAAAACAGGCAGTCGAGAACGACGTACACATCCTTGGAGTTTCTTCCCTTGCTGCAGGCCACAAGACCCTGGTGCCACAGGTGATAGAGGAGCTAAAAAAGTATGGGCGTGAAGACATCATGGTGATCGTGGGTGGGGTGATCCCCTCCCAGGACTACCAGTTCCTCTTCGATGCCGGAGCAGTAGCGATATTTGGGCCGGGAACCAAAATAAGTGATGCAGCTATACAGTTGCTGGAGATACTTATTGATTAAGGTTTAAGGTTAGGCTTAAGATTTAAGGTTCGAAGTTTAAAGTGTAAAGGAAAAAAATCAAATTACAAGCACCAAATTCCAATACCAGATATTTAAACAAGTATAATAATATGAAGTTCAAATAAAACATAAAACTCTTGGCTCTTGGTTCTTGGCTCTTGGCTCTTATAAAGATCTCAATTCTAACTTCTCACTTCTAAAATCTAACTTCTAAAAAATGGATTACACACAAAAAATGCTTCGAGACGATGCTCTAAAAGGTAAAACAATAGTTGTTACCGGTGGTGGCAGCGGACTGGGAAAAGCAATGACAAAGTACTTTCTCGAATTAGGAGCCCGGGTGGCCATAACCTCAAGAAACCTGGAAAAACTTCAGAATACTGCCAAAGAACTGGAAGAAGAGACCGGCGGTAAATGTTTACCCCTGCAGTGTGATGTTAGACACTACGAGCAGGTGGAGAATATGTTGAAACAAACGGTTGAAAAATTCGGTGCTGTCGATATTCTGCTCAACAATGCTGCAGGGAACTTTATTTCTCCCACAGAACGCCTAAGTGCAAACGCGTTTGACACCATTATAGATATTGTCCTAAAAGGAAGTAAAAACTGCACCCTCGCCTTTGGAAAACACTGGATCGACAAAGGTGAAGAGAACAAAACAGTTTTGAATATTGTGACGACCTATGCCTGGACAGGTTCGGCATATGTTGTTCCGAGTGCTACAGCAAAAGCCGGAGTTCTTGCCATGACCAGATCTTTGGCTGTGGAATGGGCCAAATACGGCATCCGCATGAATGCCATCGCCCCCGGACCATTCCCGACAAAAGGAGCCTGGGATAGACTATTGCCGGGAGACCTGAAAGAAAAATTCGATCTCGCTAAAAAAGTACCCCTAAAGCGCGTGGGAGAACATCAGGAACTGGCTAACCTCGCTGCTTATTTAGTGTCCGATTTTTCGGCTTATGTCAACGGAGAAGTAATTACAATTGATGGCGGAGAGTGGCTTAAAGGAGCCGGACAATTTAATTTACTGGAAGCAATTCCGGAAGAAATGTGGGATCAACTGGAGGCAATGATCAAAGCTAAAAAAGGAAATTAGCTGCTGCATAAGCAACGGCATAATGTTTGTTGGTAAAATTTTAACTCTTTTACTAACTAATCAATACCAAAATGAAAAAAATCCTAACTCTTTTTATCTTCACTTCACTTTTGATTTCTTGCGGAAGTAGTCAGCCAAGGCAGGCTCCAGACCCGTCCCAGCCATTTACGGTTTATGAAAACATTGATGTTCAGGCCGTTTACCAAACTATGCCGAAAGGAATGTTCATTAGAAGATTGAGTGGACCCAGAGAAATGTATAAGGTCTCTGTTCCGTTAGAAGACGGCAAACGCTACAGGGTGACCATTAGAGTTCCCAATTATAGCTCCTCAAATGTAAAGGAAGCCGAGATTATTGCATATACCCAGTTATAATTACAACTCCTCATCATACAAACCGGCTATAGTACATTGTGTTACAGCCGGTTTTTTTCTGAACAAGCTGTTAACAAAAGAATTTTATATACCTGCAATAAATTGTATTTTTACCCTTTAAATCCAAAATACTTGAATGGGTAAAATTATTGCCATTGCAAATCAAAAAGGAGGCGTAGGTAAGACTACAACTTCAGTCAACCTGGCGGCATCCTTGGGGGTGCTGGAAAAAAAAGTTTTGCTCATCGATGCCGACCCCCAGGCAAACGCCACTTCAGGCTTAGGAATAGATGTTGAATCGGTAGAGCTTGGAACTTATCAGTTACTGGAGCACTCTATCAAGGCTGAAGAAGCTGTTATAAAAACCGATTCCCCTAATCTGGACATCATACCTGCCCACATTGACCTGGTTGCTATTGAGATCGAGCTTGTGGATCAGGATGAGAGGGAATACATGCTTAAGAAAGCAATAGGGCATCTTAGGGAGCAATATGACTATGTGATCATAGATTGTGCACCATCCCTCGGGCTTTTGACTCTTAATGCTCTTACAGCAGCCGATTCTGTGATTATTCCTATTCAGTGTGAATATTTCGCTCTTGAAGGATTAGGTAAACTTCTTAACACGATCAAGAGTGTTCAGAAAATACACAATTCCAAACTGGATATAGAAGGATTGCTGCTCACCATGTATGATTCCCGCCTACGACTATCAAATCAGGTTGTGGAGGAAGTGCAAAAGCATTTCGATGAAATGGTATTTAAAACAATCATTCAGCGAAATGTGCGTTTAAGTGAAGCCCCCAGTTATGGGGAAAGTATTATTAATTATGATGCCGGCAGTAAGGGAGCAAGTAATTACCTAAGCCTGGCGCACGAGATCATAAAGAAAAACTCATAATTAGAAGATGGCTAAGGCGACGAAGAAACAGGCGTTGGGAAGAGGACTTTCGGCATTGCTGAAAGATCCTCAGAATGATATTAAATCGGCCGAAGACAAGAATGCAGATAAGCTGGTAGGACACATCGTGGAACTGGAACTGAGTTCCATCGAGGTAAACCCTTTTCAGCCAAGAACTAGCTTCAACGAGGAATCACTTCGGGAGCTGGCTTCTTCTATACGGGAGCTTGGTGTTATTCAGCCAATCACGGTCCGTAAACTTGATTATAACCAGTATCAACTGGTATCGGGAGAAAGAAGATTCAGAGCTTCAAAGCTCGTAGGTCTCGAGACCATTCCGGCGTATATTCGAATTGCCAACGACCAGGAATCCCTGGAAATGGCCCTTGTTGAGAATATCCAAAGACAGGATCTTGATCCAATTGAGATCTCCCTGTCATACCAAAGACTAATAGACGAGATCAATCTCACTCAGGAGCAACTTAGTGAACGAGTAGGTAAGAACAGATCTACAATAGCAAATTACCTTAGGCTTCTTAAACTCGATCCTATCATTCAGACGGGAATGAGAGATGGCTTTTTAAGCATGGGACATGGCCGGGCCCTTATCAACATTGAGGACGGTCAAACTCAGCTGGAGATATATGAGAAGATCCTTGCCAACTCATTATCGGTACGGGAAACAGAAAAACTGGTAAGGGAGCTGCAGGAAGGAAAACCTGAGCCCAAACCCGCTGCTTCAGCGCCAACAGTTTCAAGGGATATTAAAAAGAGTATTAAAGAATTCTCGGACAGGCTTGGAGCTAAGGTCGATGTAAAGGTTTCAAAAAAAGGAACCGGAAAAGTAATTATTCCTTTTACTTCCCAGGAAGATCTAAACCGAATAAAAAAGATCATACAGGGTGAAGAGTAGTTACCTCATAGGAGCCCTGACTTTCTTTCTCATTTCCATGCAACTCTCTGCACAGGAGGATTCCCTCTTAGTAGATCCACAGTTGGTCATTGAAGAACCGGCCTACAAGCCTTATGACCCTCTTTCTCCTGCCCGTGCCGCTTTTTACTCGGCTGTACTCCCCGGTTTGGGACAGGCCTATAACGGCAAATACTGGAAGATCCCAATCGTCTATACCGCCCTGGGAGTAGGGGTGTATTTCTATTTTGAAAATGACCGGCAGTATGACCGTTATCGCGATGCATACAAAAGCAGACTGGCAGGAAATACTAACGACGAATTTTACAATGAGAATGGGCAGCCAAGAGTTTCTACAAGCGGCCTTATAGAAGCACAACGTTTCTACCAGCGCAATAAAGAAGTCTCAATCATGGTGACCCTGGGATTATACGCGCTCAATATCATTGATGCCAATGTAGATGCCCACCTTCAACAGTTCAACGTGAGTGAAGATCTTTCACTCAAGCCTAACCTGGATTATGACCGCTTTTCAGGAACTACAGGTTATGGTCTTACATTAAATTATAATTTCTAATGAAAATAGCTCTTTTAGGTTACGGAAAAATGGGTAAGACCATTGAAAGATTAGCTGTGGATCGTGGCCATGAGATTGTTTTAAAAGTCACTGAAGATATCGAAAAGGCAGATTTGCAACAGGCCGATGTGGCAATCGATTTTAGTGTGCCCGATGCGGCTTTTAACAATATTACTACTTGTTTTAAAAAGCAGGTTCCGGTAGTCTCGGGAACTACAGGATGGTTAAAGAAATATGATGAGGCCATAGAAAGCTGTAAAAAGAATGATGCTGCTTTTATTTATGCTTCCAACTTTAGCCTTGGAGTAAACCTCTTCTTCGAATTGAACCGCAACCTGGCTAAGCTTATGAACAAATTTCCGGAGTACAAGGTTTCACTTGAGGAGATACACCACACCCAAAAGCTGGATGCGCCAAGTGGAACTGCAATTACTTTAGCTGAGCAGATCATAGAAAATTCTTCTAAAACAGGATGGAAGCTGGAAAAGGCAGAAGAAAACGAAATTCCTGTCACAGCAAAGAGAATCGAGAATGTTCCCGGTACGCACACCATCTCATATGACTCTAAAGTTGATACCATCAAAATTGAACATATTGCACATTCCCGCGACGGATTTGCCCTTGGAGCGATCATCGCAGCCGAATGGCTTCAGAATAAAAAGGGAGTATACAGCATGAAAGATGTGTTATTCGATGTAACCGAATAACAAATCTGAATACTAATACATAAACTAAGCTCATGACATTTACAAATTGGATCCTGTTCGTTGTTATTATTCAGCTAATCCATTTTGCAGGAACCTGGAGACTCTATAAAAAAGCCGGACGACAGGCCTGGGAAGCCGCAATTCCCGTATATAATGCAGTAATATTGATGAAGATCATCAATCGTCCCTGGTGGTGGGTTCTTCTACTGTTCATACCCATTGTCAATCTAATCATGTTCCCTGTTATCTGGGTTGAGACAGTGCGGAGTTTTGGCCGCACTTCTACAACAGATACTATCCTGGCAGTGGTCACGTGTGGCTTGTATATCTATTATATCAATTATGTCACCGATGTAAAATACAGGGAGAACAGAAGTCTGCAACCCGGTAGTGCGGCAGGAGAATGGATAAGTTCAATTTTGTTTGCCATTGTTGCTGCAACAATAGTGCATACATACATCATGCAGCCGTTCACGATACCAACCTCCTCTCTTGAAAAGACCCTTTTAGTGGGAGATTATCTTTTTGTAAGCAAGTTCCACTATGGTGCCCGCACTCCTATTACTTCTGTAGCTTTTCCTATGGTTCACGACACTATTCCCGTTCTGGGGATAAAGTCTTATTGGAACAGGCCCCACATTCCCTATTTTAGAGTACCGGGATTTCAGGATGTAGATCGTAATGATATTGTGGTTTTTAACTGGCCTGTAGACACGGTCCGCAAATTCAGGGATACATCGGGAGAGCGATACGACAAGCCGGTGGACAAAAAATCCAACTACGTAAAAAGAGCTGTAGGATTGCCGGGAGACTCTCTTGAGATCATTGATGGTCGCGTTCATATTAACAACCAGCCGCTACAGTTGCCAGATCGTGCAAAACCTCAATATTCCTATACAGGTACTACAAAAGGTCAGGGTTTCGATCCCTATACCCTGTACAAGATGTATGACATCACAGACGCCTTCTATCACGACCCAAATACGAATCAGTTCTACATACAATCCCTTACTGAAGAAAATTACCAAAGGCTAAAGAACCACCCGAATGTAGCTTCTATTGAAAGGATGACCAGTCCGGAAGGGGAGCGGGAAGCTGCGATATTTCCAAATAACAGAAGGTTTGACTGGAACCGCGATTTCATGGGACCCATCTACATTCCTGAAGAAGGTGCAACGGTAGAGATCACTCCTGAAAGTGTTGGATTCTACCGACAGGTCATCGAAGTCTATGAAGGCCTGGAAATGGACAGGGAAAGAAAACTGACTGTAGAAGGTGATCAAGTATTACTGAACGCAGAGCCTTTAAATTCTTACACCTTTGAGCAGGATTACTATTTCATGATGGGTGATAACAGACATAATAGTGAAGATAGTCGCTATTGGGGTTATGTCCCTGAAAATCACATAGTGGGAAAACCCGTATTCATCTGGCTAAGCCTGGATCCAAATGCATCAGGCTTTAGCAAGATAAGATGGGAGCGTATGTTCACTACAGTAGGTGGGCAGGGAGAACCGGTATCTTACCTACCGTACTTTCTTGTAGTTCTGGTGGGACTTTTCGGATATAGTTTCTTCAGAAAAAAGAAGGCTAAATAAACACATTTTTGGATGGATAAGATCCTGTTACATCCCACGTACTTTGGACCTGTTTCCCAGTTTGTAGCAATGCTAAAGGCCAAAGAAGTTGTTTTTGAGAATGAAGACAATTATCAAAAGCAGACCTACCGCAACCGCATGTACATTTATGGAGCTAATGGTAAATTACTGCTGAACATTCCCATAAAACACACAGGTAATAAATCTGGTCACCAAAAGTACAGGGATATAAGAATAGAAAACGATTTTCCATGGCAGAAACAACACTGGAAGTCCCTGGAGAATGTTTACCGCACCTCTCCTTTCTTCGAATTTTACGAAGATGAGTTTTTTCCGCTGTACCATCAGAACTTCGAATTCCTGATGGATTTCAATTACCACACTTTAGAACTGGTACTGGAATGTTTACAGACTGACATACCTTTTACAAAGACTTCCGAATTCATTCTGGAACCTAAAGGAATGCTTAACGGCAGAACTCTGGTTGAGGCCAAGAACAGAAAGCCTAAACAGCTGGAGACTTACCCACAGGTGTTTCAGGAAAAATTCGGATTCTTAAATGACCTGAGTATTGTAGATCTCATCTTCAACGAAGGTCCAAACGCCGTGAATTACCTCCAACAACAGGAGTTATCACTCTTTTAACCTTAGCGTGGCCGTGATCGGAAAGTGATCTGAATAGGGCACTTCATGATTTGAAAAGGTGAGAATCTGCAATGCCTCTCCAGACAGAATAAAATCAATTCGCATTGGAAGGAAGCCAAACAATTCAAACGTCTTTCCAAAACCGTTACCTGCTTCTTTGTAGGCGTCATTAAAGCCAATATCCTTAAGCTCCCTGTAAATATAGGAGTAGGCCGTATTATTAAAATCCCCAAGAATAACCGCAGGATGGGGACTGCTAAGAACAAGGTCCTTCACCAGCTGCATTTGCCGCTGCTGTCTTACGAAGGTCTGCCCCATTCCCAGAAATACTCTTTTAGAATGCTCTTTTTCGATGTTCTCCAGTGTCGGTTTTACTCCAAAAGACTGGAAGTGGACATTGACGATCCTAACAGTATCTCCGTTTTTCACGACATCTGCAAAGACGGCATTGTTATTACTATGGGTAGGAAAATCAAGGGAACCGGATTTGATAATAGGAAACCTTGAGAAAATAGCCAGACCAAATTCTGCATTTTTCTCCTTCAAATGAATGAACTTGTGAGGAAAGCTGTTCGCAATATCCAACTCGCCCTTATAGTACTCCTGTATAGCAACCACATCTGCATCCTCGTCCTTGATAAACCCGGCGATCTTTTGCGGAATATCAATATCTTCGGCCCAGCCATATTGATTGAACTGCCGCACGTTGTATGTGAGAACTTCCAGGACATTATCGGGATTGAGCTCTTCCTCTTCCGATGAAATTTCGTAAACTGAAGTCACATGATTGAAGCCTATCAAAAGAACCACCAGGGAAAGCAGTGCTTGTTTGCGTAACCTGAAAAGCCAAAAGACCATGCAAATGAGATTGACCACAATAAGAAAAGGCACTCCGAGGCTAAAAACTGAGAGTAAAGCGAAACTGCTTGGAGGAATATAAGGTAGTAAATAGGCAAACAGCAGGGCTATTGCAAAAAGAATGTTGAGCAGGAACAGGAACCTATCAAACCAGCTGAGTCCTTTCATCAATTGTCTTTACCTGCGTTGAACAAAAAGTCCTTTTCCTGCTTTGTAAGACTATCATAGCCACTCTTACTGATTTTATCAAGGATCGCATCGATCTTTTCCTGTTCTTCTTTCTTATTCCGAACCTGAGAACTAAATCCCGTACCGGTAGTACCTGTACTCCTTCTTCTGTGAACTGTCTTCAGGTTACTCCTTTTAGGCGAAGATGGACTTGAAGAGAACAAAGAACCTATCCAGTCCAGCATTTTCTCAAAACCAGATGCAATGTTGTTTCCTTTACCTAACTGGGTAGCATAAAGATAACCAAATCCCGCTCCACCAAGGTGAGCGAGGTGGCCTCCGGGATTCGAGATTGGAATCTGAATGATATCGATGATCACCAGGAAAGCGGCTATCCACCACAGCTTAATACTCCCAAGAAGGATAAGCCTTACCCTCATATGAGGGATATGAGTTGCAATCCCTACAAGAATGGACATTACTGCTGCCGATGCTCCAATAAGATAAGACCTGCCCATTCCCTGGAATGCAGGAAACAGATTATAACTCGCCATATAAACCAACGCCCCGAATATACCTCCCAAAAAGTAGAAATTCAGCATCTTCTTTGGAGAGAAATAGTTGAGAAAATAGATTCCCGAGAAATACAGGATCAACATATTGGATAGCAAATGCCAAAGGCCGGCATGTAAAAAAACATAGGTGATAATTGACCATGGCTTAAAAAGGTATTCTCCCGGTTCCTTAGGAAATACGAGCCATTCCAACACAAAGTCCGATTCAAAATTGAAGAGGAAAGCTAAAGTTTTAAAAAAGAAGAAAAGCACAAAAGCAGCAACATTGATAGCGATGAGCTTTTCGCTCATAGTAGCCATCCCAATCTTTGCTCTTATGTTGTCACTTCTTCTCATTAATCCCAGCGGTTTTGGTTAAACTGGTTCTTTTTCCAGTACCACATCATAATAAATCCAAACAAAGCTCCTCCCACGTGTGCAAAGTGGGCGATCCCTCCACCAAATATAGAATATCCCGTGAATCCTGAAAAGAGATCTATAGCAATTAATGCAGGAATAAAGAACTTTGCTTTTATAGGTATTGGCACAAATAACAGGAATAGTTCCACATTAGGAAACATCATTCCAAACGCCACCAGGATCCCATATATTGCACCCGATGCTCCTACAGCGGGGGTATTATATGAGGTAAAGAACTCCCTCAACATATCCTGTGAAACCGAGTTGAGAATTGCCGTGTTATATTCGCCGGTTTCCAGCAGGGTTTGTATTGCCCCGGGTTCCATTCCGGCTTCAATGAGCTCTGTAAATCCGCTTTGGAAATGATAGTAATTTACAAGGCTGTGAATAATAGCAGCCCCTATTCCTGCCGAAAAATAGAAGAACAGAAATCTGTTCTTTCCCAGCACCTGTTCTATGGGACTACCAAAAGCCCATAGCGCATACATATTAAACAGAATGTGAAAAATACTATTGGGATCGTGCATGAACATATGGGTGATCACCTGCCAAAATCCGAAATTCTCATTTTTGATAAACCATAGTGAAAACAGCTCATAAGCTTGCGGCCCCAAAACCTGGCTCCCTATATATACAATTACGTTTATGATTAAAAGAACCTTTACGGTTTCGGTCATTCTTCCCATCTACATGAATTTTTTATCTAATTCGTCTACAGTTAAGGTAATAAATATAGGCTTATTATATGGGGAAAGACTTGATTCCTTACACGCAAATAAGCTGTTGACAATATTCTGCTGGTCTGCTGGACCAAGGACAGTTCCCGACTTTACAGCCATGCCCTTCGCGAGAGATTTTGACAGTGTGTCTATTTGGGAAAAACCGGCTCCGGGGACGTCATTCTCAAGGTCCGACAGTAGCTGCTCCAGCAAAATTGCCACTTCACTTTCAGAAATTAAAGTAGGTATTCCGGTAATTTCTACGGAATCCTTTTTTATTTCGGAAAATATAAAACCCGTATGTTCCAGGGACTCCCTTATCTCCTTTAAATGCTCTATCTCATTGGTTGAAAACCTAAGCTGAAGCGGAAATAACAACTGCTGACTTACAGCTGAAGTTACTGTAATGTTCTTCAATAGCTCTTCATACAGAATACGAGTATGGGCCCTTTGCTGATCGATGACCAGGATCCCGCTTTTGAGAGTGGTAATTATGTACTTTTTGTTAAGCTGAAAGGTGGTACTACCTGCCTCTTTTTCATCACTGAACCCAAAGAGATTTCCAGTGACCTCGTCACTCTCGAATTCCACCTGGTTCATCCCGGAACTTTCCAGTTCCTGTCCGCCCAACCCATTGTAGAGACTTTCCCAGCTGTTCCCGGATGTTCTTTCTTTTCTGAAGGTAGAGGAGTTTCCGCCTCCTCCAGATGTTTCATTCTGAAAAGGATTAAAATTGGGATCAACCTCCACTTTTGGCGGAGTCACACCCTTCTGTGAAAATTCATAAGGGGTATCAAGAGTGGAGTCCCGGTCAAAATCGAGCACGGGAGCAACATTAAATTGCCCGAGACTGTGCTTGATAGAACTGCGCAGGATGGTATACAGCGCATGTTCATCATCAAATTTTATTTCAGTCTTTGTGGGATGAATATTAATATCAATGCTTTTTGGATCTACATCCAGGAACAAAAAATAACTGGGATAGGCCTTATCTTTTAAAAGTCCTTCAAAAGCGGCACTTACCGCATGATTGAGATATGGGCTTTTAATGAACCTGTCATTGACAAAAAAGAACTGCTCTCCCCTGCCCTTTTTAGCAAACTCCGGTTTGCCAACATACCCATGGATCTTCACTATAGCCGTGTCTTCCTCTACAGGAACCAGCTTTTCATTAGTCTTTCCTCCAAAGATATTTACAATACGCTGCCTGTAATTGGCTTCAGGAAGCTGAAACAATTCACTCCCATTATGAAAAAGGGAAAATTGAATTGACGGGTGAGCCAATGCTACCCTTTGAAACTCATCGATGATATGTCGCAATTCTACCGTATCGCTTTTCAGGAAATTACGGCGTGCAGGAATATTGTAGAACAGGTTCTTGACACAAATAGTAGTCCCTACAGGAGTAACACAAACTTCCTGTGATACCACTTCACTGCCCTCTATCTTAATACAAGTCCCCACTTCGTCATCCTCTTGCCGGGTTTTTAGCTCTACGTGCGCGATAGCGGCAATAGAGGCCAGTGCCTCTCCCCGGAAACCTTTGGTCTTTAAGCTAAAAAGGTCTTCGGCTGAATTGATCTTTGAAGTTGCATGCCGCTCGAAACAGAGTCGGGCATCGGTAGTGCTCATTCCTTTTCCGTTATCGGTCACCTGGATGAGCGTTTTTCCTGCTTCTTTTACTAAGATCTTTATGTTTGTCCCACCGGCATCAATGGAGTTCTCCAGCAATTCCTTAATTACGGAAGCCGGCCTCTGTACCACCTCACCTGCTGCTATTTGATTGGCAACATGGTCTGGCAGGAGATGAATAACATCTGTCATTTACTGCGGATTGCTAAAAATGGATAAATCAAAATCTATAAACCACAGAAAAATAAGGACAAGTATTGCAATGATAACAAGAACAGTTTTGTTTATCTCGCGATTTCCACGATGACGGCTGCTTTCGCGTGCCTCTTTCCATTGGCTTCCAAAATCGATCGCATTGGTCGCCTCCCGGTATTTATTGAACTTGTTCTGAAAATTATAGACATTTCCGGTGTCCTTCCCTTTGTAATAACGCGGCGTATAATTATACCGGTTATTCTTCTTCTTTGCTGATAGGATATTTAGTTTAAGCATGACTGTCCTTTATTTTCCCGGAAATCTCAAAAATACTCAAATTGCTCAGAAATTCCGAAGTTTAGGTGAGCAAACTCACCAGCACAAAAACAGTGCCTTTTAAAAGAAGAACTAAATTCGGGAGTCTTTGCGAAGCTGGGCCATCTTGATGGCAGCAACAGCAGCCTCTGCACCTTTGTTCCCGTGTTTCCCGCCGGAACGGTCAATAGCCTGTTGCATATTTTGATCTGTAAGCACACAAAAGATCACAGGGATATCGTTCTGCACGTTCAGGTCTTTGATGCCCTGAGATACTGCCTCGCATACAAAATTAAAATGCTTTGTTTCCCCTTCTATCACGCTTCCTATAGCAATAATAGCATCAAGCATATCATAGGATTCCTGCATCTTCTTGCACCCGTAGATCAACTCAAAACTTCCCGGGACATTCCAGCGTACGATCTTTCTCTCCAGCACATCATTCTCCAAAAGCACTTTTATGGCACCCTGGCAAAGACTTTCTGTGATATTGTCGTTCCATTCAGAAACAACGATCCCAAACCTGAATTCCTTCGCGTTTGGGATCGTATTCTTATCGTATTCTGAAAGATTTTTTCCTTCTGTTGCCATACTTGTTTATTGCATTGCCTGCGCCTGTCCCAGGTACACCGCCACACGGTTTGCCTCAACTGAATCTGGATATTCATTCTGGATCCTGTTAAGATACTCCTCGGCAGTAGCTCCATCTCCTAATTTGATAGCTGTGACTGCAGCTTTCATAAGAAACTTGGGAGTAGTGAAGTTATTGTCCCTCATCTTTGCAGCCTCTTCGTAATATCCAAGAGCTTCTTCCGGCTGGTCGAGCTGAAGAAAAGCGTCTCCGATTCCACCTTTTGCCAGGGGAGCGAGAATTTGGTCATCACTTTCGAAGTCATCAAGAGCTTCGATTGCCTGCTGGTATTGATTTGTATTTAAGTAAGCCATTCCTGCATAATAGTGAGCAAGGTTTCCGGCTTTGGTAGAACCGTAGTTCTCAATAATATCTTCAAATCCATATTTTCCCTGTCCCCCTGTTAAAGCCAGGTTATACAGAGAATCACTTTGAGCTCCCGAAGCTTGCAAAGCATTGTCGAAGTACTGCTGAGCCATGAACATTTCATTGGCAGCTTCAGCCTCTTTTGGCTCCTGTATGAATTCCTCGTAAGCAAGATATCCAAGGATCACTGCAGCAGCAACACCAATAATAATAAAAATGTACTTCTGGTTTCGGGCAACCCATTCTTCGGTCTTACTCGCCCCTTCATCAAGAGTGTTAAATACTTCGGCAGTTGTTGATTGTTCCTCAACAGCAGCATCCTGTTCTTCCTTGCTTCTGGGCTTATATCCTCTTTTCTTGTAAGTAGCCATAAATAAACGTTAATTGAAGCGCAAAAATAGAATATTTCTTTAAAATTAAAAGGGAATTAAATTGTTTATTTATGCTAATTTGCGATGCTCAAAGGCCGGTTCACGGCTTCTTCTTATGATGCTGAATAACAGTTTTTTATGTTTCTTAAAAACCTTTCCTTACTCAATTACAAGAATTTTGCCTCGACAGAATTTGAATTTGATCGCAAGATCAATTGTATGGTAGGAAATAACGGAATTGGGAAAACCAATGTCCTCGACAGCATTTATCACCTCTCCTTTGGAAAAAGTTATTTCAACCCTATTACCAGTCAAAATATAAAACACGAGGCAGACTTCTTTGTGATAGATGGCATTTTTGAGAAGAATGAACGGGAAGAACAGATCATTGTTAGCGCCAAACGCGGACAGAAAAAGGTCATCAAACGGAATAACAAACCCTATGAAAAGTTCAGTGAACACATAGGTTTTATTCCCACCGTGATCATCTCTCCTGCCGATCGTGACCTTATTATCGAAGGCAGTGAAACCCGCCGGAAATTTATTGATGGCGTCATCTCTCAAAGCGACAATAAATACCTCAACAGTTTAATTGACTACAGCAAGATCCTGGCGCAGCGCAATTCCCTGCTAAAATATTTTGCAGCAAACAACAGCTTTGACCGCGACACTCTATCTGTTTACGATATGCAGCTGGAAGAATTAGGAAATATCCTGTTCCGTAAACGCAAAGCTTTCCTGGAAACTTTTATTCCCATATTTCAAAAGCGGTATACAACAATAAGTAATGGCCGGGAAGAGGTCTCCATAAGTTATAAAAGTCAGCTGGACGAGGGTGATTTTAAGACTCAGTTGGAAGAGAATCTACAAAAGGATATGGCTCTGCAGTACACCGGAGTGGGAACGCATAAGGATGATCTCGTCTTTGAAATTGAAGAACATCCCATAAAAAAATTCGGTTCCCAGGGGCAGCAAAAATCTTTTTTGATCGCTTTGAAGCTGGCCCAGTTCGATTTCATGAAGGAATTGAGTAAAGTCTCTCCTATCCTGCTAATGGATGACATCTTTGACAAACTGGATGAGCATAGAGTAGCTCATATTGTAGATCTTGTTGCTACAGATGAGCTGGGACAACTTTTTATTAGCGACACCCATGGAGATCGTACTGAAAAAGTGGTTAAAAGCACCGGACAAACCTATAAAATGTTTTACCTGTGAAAAAGGTCTTTTTTTTACTCTTTTTAGGCACCCTGTTGCAGTCCTGCGCCAGTGATACTTCCCGTGAAAAGATCGACAACCTCAACGGCTACTGGGAGATCACCAAAGCAGAACTTCCGGAAGGTATCATTAAAGAGTTTAAGTTCTCAGAGCTGGTAGACTACATCAAAGTAGACAGCACTGCCGGTTTCCGTAAAAAAGTACGTCCACAACTGGACGGCAACTTTATAGCTTCAGAAGATGTGGAGATCTTTGAAGTTAAAGTTGAAAATGACAGTATTAATTTGTACTATTCAACTCCCTACACAAACTGGAAGGAAACTGTTATTTCTTCCGAAGAAAATGAACTGGTGGTCCTTAATCAGGATGGGATCATCTACACCTACAAACGTTTTACCCCATATTCAGGAAATTATGGCCAAGAGGATCAATGATCACATAAGCATAAGCGAAGCATTAAATGAATTTGTTAGCCACAACAAGTTGCAAAAAGGGCTGGACAAGGTGCACGTGCGCGATGTGTGGAACAGCCAGATGGGCCCTGCCATTGAAAAATACACTACTTCGATCAAGCTTGACCGAGATACACTTTACGTGCAGTTAAGTTCCTCCGTCCTAAGAGAAGAATTGAGCTACGGCAAAGAAAAGATCGTGAAAATGCTCAACGAGGAACTGGGAAGAGACTTGATCAAAAAGCTAATACTGCGATAGCATAAGGCCTAAGGTTTAAGGTTTAAGGTTTAAGGTTTAAGGTTTAAGGTTTAAGGTTTAAGGTTTAAGGTTTAAGGTTTAAGGTTCAAGATTCAAGATTCAAGGTTCAAGATTCAAGATTCAAAATTTAAGATTCAGGATTTTTAATTACATTTCTAAACTTTCAATTCAAGATTGTTAGCTTCATTTTCAAATCTTCAAATTTCCACATCTTCAAATTTCCACATCTTCAAATTTCCACATCTTCAAATCTCCACATCTTCAAATTCTTTTCTGAAATTTCGTGCTTGTAATTTGAAATTTCTAAACTTCTGTCCTACAAAAAAAGGACCTCCAATTCCCTTTTCAAAAAGGTCATTTTTAAGTATCTTATTAGAAACCAACATTTTAAATAAAAATGGTTACCAAACAAGAAATGATCGAGCGACAACTCAAAGGTCGGGGCATTTCAGATCCCGGGGTGCTCAAGGCCATGGAGGAAGTCGATCGCAGCCTCTTTGTTCCCGAAGATCAGCAGGATAAAGCATATGAAGATAGACCGCTGCCAATAGGAAAGAACCAGACTATTAGTCAGCCATATATAGTCGCTTATATGGCCGAACAGCTACAGCTGCAAAAGGAAGAAAAAGTACTGGAGGTAGGTACCGGCTGCGGATATAATGCCGCTGTCATTTCCCGACTCGTAAAGCATGTCTATAGTGTAGAGATCATCGAATGGCTGGCAGAGCTAGCTAAACAAAATCTCGCAAAAACAGATTATGTAAATATCACAACCAAACACCGGGATGGATATGCAGGCTGGCAGGAGTTCTCTCCTTACGATGCTATTATCCTTACAGCTGCACCCTCCTCTATTCCCAAACCTTTAAAGGATCAACTAAAGATAGGCGGTCGAATTCTGGCACCGGTGGGTCGTATGAATCAGCAGTTGGTTATGCTTTACAAAACAGGAGAAGAAGAATTTGAAGAAAAAACTCTACTCCCGGTACGGTTCGTACCTATGACAGGCCGGGCAGATAAAGGCGGCAGCTACGGAAGATGAAAACAAAAAAACCACCCAAAAAGGTGGTTCTTTGAACTTATTTAAGAAGAGGTTTTAGAACATCTCTCTTCCGGCGAAATGGAAAGCACCTTCAATTTGTGCATTCTCATCACTATCACTTCCATGTACGGCATTTTCACCTACAGAAGCAGCATATTTCTTTCTAATGGTCCCTTCGGCAGCATCTTCAGGATTTGTAGCCCCAATCAGGGTTCTGAAATCTTCAACAGCGTTCTCTTTTTCAAGAATAGCGGCAACGATTGGCCCGCGGCTCATGAATTCAACCAGCTCTCCGTAAAATGGACGCTCACTGTGCACTTCGTAAAATTTTTCAGCATCACGACGTGTCATTTGAGTAAGTTTCATTGCAACAATTCTGAAACCGGAAGCGGTGATCTGCTCTAAAATAGCGCCAATGTGTCCTTTTTCAACTGCATCGGGCTTAATCATGGTGAAAGTTCTATTTCCTGCCATTTCTTCAATTTTTAATTTGGCTGCAAAAATAGACAAAACAAACCCATATACAAGGTGCTTAGGCTTTTATTCGTTCTAACGGAAAGAAAGCCCTTCAAAAATGACATTTTTGGAACTTGATCCAGGGCTTTTTACATCTTTAAATATTCGGTATCTTCGCCCTCTATGACAAACGAAGATATTTCGCGTGTAAAGGAGTTGCTTGGAGGCAAGAGGAAAATAGTTATTGTTCCCCATAAAGGTCCCGATGGGGACGCCATGGGTTCTACCTTAGCACTTAAGATTTTACTCGAGGGACAGGGACATTACGTACAGCTTATTGCTCCAAATGACTATCCCGATTTTCTAAAATGGATGCCTTACCAGGACGAGGTTTTAGTCTATGAAAAGGACACTAAAAAAGGAAATGAACACATAGCTGCAGCAGATGTGATCTTTACCCTCGACTTCAACCACCTCTCCCGTGCAGGAGAAATGTATGAACCCCTTAAGGAATCTAAGGCTGCTTTTATTATGATCGATCATCACCAGCAGCCCGATGACTATGCCGAGGTCACCTATAGTGATGTGACCATGTGCTCCACCTGCCAAATGGTCTACCACTTTATTGAAAATATAGGTTTAGCTGAACATATCACTCCGCAGATCGCGACCTGCCTCTACACCGGGATCATGACCGATACCGGCTCCTTTAGGTACCGCTCTACCACCAGTCTTACTCATCGTGTGATTGCCGACCTTATTGAAAAAGGTGCCGATAATACTTCTATTCATGAGAATGTATTTGACACCAGTTCCTACGGGCAGCTGCAGTTACTGGGTTGTGCGCTTCAGAATTTAAAAGTAGTGGAAGGACTTCGCACCGCTTACATCACTCTTTCCCAGGAAGAACTCGACAGGCATAACTTTAAAAAGGGAGACACAGAAGGTTTTGTGAATTATGGCCTTTCTTTGCAAGGGATTGTATTTGCCGCAATTTTTATTGAAAATGCAGCCGATAAAATTGTAAAGATCTCCCTTAGATCAAAGGGAACTTTCTCTGTCAATGATTTTGCCCGAAAGTACTTTGACGGGGGCGGTCATATCAACGCCGCAGGAGGTAAAAGTGATCTCTCTCTGCAAGAGACAGTTGATAAATTTATTAGTATCTTGCCCTCCTACAAAACGAATCTGGCGCTATGAAGATAAAATTTTTAATGCTACTTGCCGGACTACTCCTTTTTTCCTGCAAGTCGCCCGAAGCAAGAAGGCCGGTAACGCAAAAATCGGGTTCCTACATCAATGAAGCCGTAGAACGAAACCGCGCCATTGTAGCCGAAGAAGAAGCCCGAATTCAGAAGATCATCGAAAACGATTCCACCAGAGAATACATCTCCTCTCCCAACGGTTTCTGGTATTACTATAACACAAAGGACACTACCTCAACTAAAACCCCGGAATTTGGTGACGTAGTGGAGTTCGATTACAACATCAAATCCCTGGGTGGAGAAAACATATATAGCGATGAAGACATCGCGCCCCGCACCTATGCCATTGACCAGGAAGAGCTGTTTAGCGGATTAAGGCAGGGGTTGAAACTTATGAAAGAAGGTGAGACAGTCACTTTTCTTTTTCCGTCGCATAAGGCCTTCGGGTATTATGGAGATAAGAACAGAATAGGTTCGGATGTTCCGGTGATCTCTACCGTGACACTTATAGACATTTCAGAAGCATCTGAACCTGAACAGGAGAATAACAACTAAAACAATCAATTACGAAATGAAGAAAATCAGTTTTTTGCTTTTATGCAGTATTTTATTTGCCTTTACTGCCTGTAATGAAGAATATCCCGAACTTGAAGACGGGATGTATGTGGAATTCAACACCAACAAAGGGCCTTTTGTTGCAGAACTTTATTACCAGGCTACACCAATGACAGTAGCCAGTTTTGTCTCTCTTGCTGAAGGTGAAAGCACCATGGCCGAAGAGCAGTTCCGCGATAAGCCTTTTTATGACGGACTTGTTTTTCACAGGGTGATAGGAGATTTCATGATCCAGGGAGGTGACCCACAGGGAACCGGAAGCGGAGGCCCGGGGTACAAGTTCCCTAACGAGATCGTTGATACCCTTACCCATGATTCTGCAGGAATACTTTCAATGGCAAACTCCGGTCCTAATACCAATGGAAGCCAGTTCTTCATTACCCTTAAGGAAACTCCATGGCTTAATGGAATGCACACTGTATTTGGAGAAGTGGTAAAAGGAATGGACGTGGTAAATGCTATCGGAAATGTGGAAACCGATCCAGGTGACCGTCCTGTCGAAGAAGTTGTAATGCAGGAAGTGAAGATCATTCGCAAAGGAAAAGAAGCAAAGAACTTCAATGCTACCGAAGTACTTTCTCAAAAGCTTCAGGATTTCAAAGCCGAAGCTGAAGCAAAACAAAAAGAAATGGAAGAAAAGCGCACTACTAATGCACAGCGTTATGAGGAGCTAAAAGCCGAAGCTAAAGAACTGGAAAGTGGCTTGCAGTATACCGTTCTTGAAGAGGGTGAAGGGCCACAGCCAAAACAGGGAGATACTGTGATGGTGAACTACAAAGGATATTTAAGCACCGGTGAACTTTTTGACACCAATATTGAGCAGGTAGCCGAAGAAGCAGGCATGGTCAATGAGAGAAGAAAACAAATGGGCGGTTATGCTCCAATGCCGATGCTTTACAGCAAAGATGCACCTATGATCCCCGGATTCAAGGAAGGAGTACAACAGCTACAGGTTGGAGACAAAGCAGTCATTTTCATTCCTGCCCACCTGGGTTATGGAGAGCGTGGTGCACCACCGGTAATTCCTCCGTCTGCCGACCTTATATTTGAGGTAGAGCTTATGAATATTAAGGAATAAATAAAAAGCCTATAAACTAAAACACCTCCCAAAAATGATCTTTTTGGGAGGTGTTTTTATTTTGAAGCTTTTCAGTATCAATTCTTCTGCGGAATATTCTTTAATACTTCCAGCACAAATTTCCAGTACTTCTGTGCAGAAGAGATACTTGCCCTTTCATCGGGCGAGTGAGCACCGCGAATAGTGGGTCCAAAGGAGATCATATCAATCTCGGGATAATTCCTTCCCAGGATCCCGCATTCAAGACCAGCATGGCAGGCAGCAATATCCGGCTCATCTGTATTCATCTTTCTGTATAAATCATCCAGCACTTTGAGTATTGGCGAATCCATGTTAGGACTCCAACCCGGGTAAGCTCCCGAGAGTTCTACCTCAAATCCTGCCAGTTCAAAACCTGCACGCAAACTGTTGGCAAGATCGGTTTTTGAAGAATCAACCGAGGAACGGGTTAAACAAAGTACCTCAATTTTGCCATTTTTGACAGTTACACGGGCTATGTTGTTTGAAGTTTCTACAAGACCTTCAATATCCGGGCTCATTCTGTATACCCCGTTATGAGCAGTGTAAACCGACTTTAGCAGCAATTCCTGAGCTCCCAGCTCCATAACTTTTTCTGGCGCTTCCGTTTCTGAAACCTCTATATGTAGTTTTGGCTCCAGCGATTTGTATTCCTGCTGAATTTCCTGAATGATCTTCCCTACTTCGGAATTAAAGTCCTCCTTCTGGATCTTTTCAACCACCACCACAGCTTCGCTTTCCCGCGGAATTGCATTGCGGAGTCCGCCACCGTTGATCTCTGCGATCCTCATTCCGAATTTTTCAAATCCTTCGAAAAGAATGCGGTTCATCAGTTTATTGGCATTTCCCAGGCCTTTGATGATATCCATTCCTGAATGTCCACCCTGTAAGCCTTTTACAACAACTTTATACGAAATAGTATCTGCAGGAACAGGTTCTTCCTTATAGGTTCGGGAGGCAGTAATATCGACTCCGCCTGCACAGCCTATTCCTATTTCGTTATCTTCTTCGGTATCCAGGTTAAGGAGGATATCTCCTCTGAGCACTCCCGGCTTTAATCCCATTGCTCCGGTCATTCCGGTTTCTTCATCAATGGTGAAAAGTGCTTCCAGGGCAGGGTGTTGGATATCTTTGCTCTCAAGAATTGCCATCATGGTAGCTACTCCAAGGCCATTATCGGCCCCCAAAGTAGTTCCCCGTGCACGAACCCAGTCACCATCTACATACATCTCGATCCCCTGATTCTCAAAATCAAAATTGGAATCGTTGTTTTTTTGGTGCACCATGTCCAGGTGAGACTGCAAAACCACTGCCTTTCTATTCTCCATTCCCGGAGTGGCAGGTTTCCTTATGATCACATTTCCTACTTCATCAACTTCGGTCTCCAACCCAAGGTCATTTCCAAATTTTTTCATGAATTCGATCACCCTTTCCTCTTTTTTGGAAGGTCTTGGTACAGCATTAAGATCGGCGAATTTATTCCAGAGTGGCTTTGGCTCCAAAGCTCTTATTTCATCATTCATTGTTGTAAATTTTTGATTCAACACAAATATAAGTCATGCAATCGGGAAAAAATAAAATGCATAGAAGCTTAAGTGGCTTTATAAACTTCAGCCTAGAAGATAATATCCAGCTACTCTTCCTCCACCCTTTTTGGAACTCTTTAATTCCAAATCCTAAAACAGGGAATCCGCAACAGGCAACAGGCAAAAGGGTTTTATCAAAGTCTTGGCTTTTGTCTCTTGCATCTTGATTGTGAAAAAACCTATTTTTGAAAGGTGAAGAAAAAAGTAGCTATCATTCTGGTAATTCTTCTACCACTTCAGATCCTTCTAAACAGGATACTGGCTGCTAATCCATTATTTGTTGAACAATGGTACAGCAACGGCATTTACCCTATTACCTCTGCCCTGCTAAGAAGAACCCTTGGTTTTTTACCTTTTTCGATAGGAGATTTCTTATACGCTTTATTGGTCATCATGATCATTCGTTGGATCGTGCTAAGGATTAAGCAGCGCTTTCGCAATCCGAAGCGCTGGATCCTAAATTCAATAGCCGTACTTTCCCTTATCTATTTTTGCTTTAATCTCTTTTGGGGCTATAATTACTACCGGTTACCACTGCATACTGCCCTGGAGATCGAGAATGACTACACGACCGAAGAACTTGTTGAGCTCACCAGGGACTTGATCGCCACTTCCAATGAACTTCATGTAACCATCACCGGCGATGATTCGGTCAAGGTTGAGATCCCCTACTCCAAATCGGAGATCCTGGAGCTTTCTTTTGCAGGCTACGAGAATATAGAAGATGATTTCCCGGAGCTGGTCTATGATGTACCGAGCCTAAAGAGATCTGTTTATAGTATACCGTTAACCTACATGGGTTTTAACGGATATCTCAACCCCCTCACCAATGAAGGGCAGGTGAACACGAGAATAGTTCCTTATAAGATCCCTACTACTGCCAGTCATGAAATAGGCCACCAATTAGGATTTGCAAAAGAAAATGAAGCCAATTTCCTGGCTTGTCTCACGACCATGAATCACCCGGATAAATATTTCAATTATTCCGGATATACTTTCGCCTTAAGCTATTGCCTTAGCGAACTCTACAGGCGTGATCCTGCCCTGGCTGAAGAACTTGTGGAGGAGCTAAATTTTGGGGTGAAGGAAAATTACCGGGAAGTGCGGGAGTTCTGGGAGAGTCACAAAAATCCCTTTGAACCCATGTTCATGTTCGTGTATGATTCCTTTTTAATAGCTAATAACCAGCCTGGTGGGATGCGGAGTTACAGTTATGTGGTAGCACTACTGGTGAATTATCACAAAAGCAGGGGCAGGTTGTAAGAAAATTTTTCATTTTCAATTTTTTGCTAACTTACCCGCTCTTAATTACAATCCTAAACTATTTTATGAAAATCAAACTATTAATTTGCCTGCTGCTTATTGCCGTTACCGGGCTGCAGGCGCAGGAGTATTTTCCTAAGAATGATGCTGTTAAGGCTCAGGAAAATACCAATTTTACGGTTCTTAAGAACGCCAACATCTACGTTGATCCTTCCAATTACATTGAGAAAGGTATGTTGGCCATGCGCAATGGAAAGATCACTGCTGTGGGTAAAAACATCAAAATCCCTGCAAATGCAGTGGTGATCGATCTTAAAGGAAAAACAGTTTATCCTTCCTTTATTGATCTTTACACAAGCTTTGGGATAGAAAAGCCGAAAAGTAACGGCGGAAGCCCTTTCAGCGGAAATCCGCAGTATGATGCCGGGCGGGAAGGATATTATTGGAATGATCATATTAGGCCCGAAACTTCGGCTGTTGAAAATTTCAAGTACAATAAGGAAGACGCTGAAAAACTGAGAAAGCTTGGCTTTGGAGTTGTCAACACCCATACCCCCGACGGAATTGTGCGCGGTACAGGGATGCTTGTCGCCCTTAATTCCGAAGGAACTGAAGGAGACAGGATCCTGGATGAAGAATCGGCTCAATATTTCTCTTTTGAAAAAAGCGCCAAATCCCGGCAGGTCTATCCTTCTTCAAAAATGGGTGCCATGGCTTTGCTCCGTCAAACATATCTCGATGCCGACTGGTATGCCAAAGGAAATGCGGACAATAAGGACCTTGCTCTTGAGGCCTTCAATGAAAATAAAAACCTACTCCAGATCTTCAAAACCGATGATCTCCTGGACGAATTACGTGCCGATAAAGTAGGAGATGAAGTCGGGGTACAGTATGTGATCGTGGGCAGTGGAAAAGAGTTTGAACGTCTTGACGCCATTAAAGCAACTAACGGAACTTTTATCGTGCCTTTGAATTTCCCCGAGCCTTTTGACATGGAAGATCCATATATGGCAAATTACGCTACCCTGGGAGACATGAAGGAATGGAACCAGGCACCGGCAAACCTGAAAATGCTTTCTGAAAAGAAGGTACCTTTTACCATCACTACACATGATGCCGAAAAGAACTTTAGGGAAAACCTGCTGAAAGCGGTAGCATATGGTCTGGACAAAAAAGATGCCCTTGCAGCACTTACCACAGTCCCCGCAAAACTCATTGGCCAAGAAAATGAACTGGGAACTTTAAAAGAAGGTGCCTGGGCAAACTTCATTGTTACTTCCGGAGATTATTTTGATAAGGAAACTACTATCTATGAGAACTGGGTTCAGGGTCAAAGAGGAGTCTTTGAAAATATCGACCTGGTGAACCTCAACGGAACCTATGAGTTAAAGGTTGGTGGAAACACCTATGAGATGAAGATCTCCGGCGAGCCCACTAAACCAAAGGCTGAAGTTAGGACGAACAGCAGCAAAATTGGTTCAAAGATCAATTACAAGAACAACTGGGTAAACATCCTGCTTTCGGCTCCCGATACAACTAAGGCCGAATACACGAGGTTGAGCGCCAGAATTGCGGACAATCCAAAAAACTTCAGCGGAAAAGCCATTTTAGGAGATGGTACAGAAACCACCTTTTCGGCAAGACAAACTGCGGAAGCTTCAGACAAAAAAGATCAGAAGAAAAATGACTATCCTGAAGTCCTGCCTGTCACTTTTCCGAACATGGCGTATGGATTCAAAGAGCTTCCGAAGCAACAGAACATCCTCTTCAAAAATGCTACAGTGTGGACAAATGAAGAACAGGGGATCATGGAAAACACAGATGTACTGGTGCGCAATGGAAGGATAGCCGAAGTAGGCAGAAACCTTAGCGCCCGCGGTGCAACTGTGATCGACGCTACAGGAAAGCACCTCACCACGGGAATTATTGATGAGCACTCTCACCTGGCAGCATCGGCCGTTAATGAGATGGGACACAACTCTTCTGCCGAGGTACAGATGGAAGACGTTGTAGATCCCGACGACATAGGGATTTACCGCAACCTTGCCGGGGGAGTTACTACTATGCAGCTCCTGCATGGATCGGCCAACCCAATTGGTGGACAATCGGCTATCCTGAAGATGAAATGGGGGGCTACCCCGCAGGAAATGGTGATCGACAATTCTCCTAAATTCATCAAATTCGCTCTTGGAGAGAACGTGAAGCAGGCGAACTGGGACAGCAATTCGCGTTTTCCACAAACCCGAATGGGTGTTGAACAGGTATTTGTAGATTACTTCACCCGTGCCCGTGAATATGAGGAACTAAAAAAGAGCGGGAAACCTTACCGTAAGGATATCGAGATGGAGACCATCCTGGAGATCCTCAACGGGGAACGCAAAGTAACTGCTCACTCTTACGTTCAAAGCGAGATCAACATGTTGATGAAAGTTGCAGAAGAATTCGGTTTTAACATCAACACCTTTACCCACATTTTAGAAGGTTACAAAGTAGCCGATAAAATGGCCGAGCACGGTGCCGGAGGATCTACTTTCTCCGATTGGTGGGCTTATAAATATGAAGTAAAGGACGCGATCCCGCAAAATGCTGCCATTATGCATAACGCCGGAGTCACAGTTGCGATCAACAGTGATGACGCCGAAATGAGCAGAAGGCTCAATCAAGAGGCAGCAAAAAGTGTAAAATACGGGGATATTTCTGAAGAGGAAGCCTGGAAATTCGTGACGCTGAACCCGGCAAAACTGCTTCAAATAGATGACCGGGTGGGAAGCATCAAGGAAGGTAAAGATGCAGATCTTGTACTCTGGAACGCCCATCCCCTTTCGGTATACGCCAAGCCCGAAAAAACACTCATTGAAGGAGTGGTGTATTTTGATATCGAAAGAGATGAACAACTGCGTGAGGAAGTGGAAAGACAGAAGAACCTGCTTACCACTCAAATGCTCAAGGCCAAGAACAACGGCTTGAAAACA
Organism: Salinimicrobium aquimaris; assembly: GCF_035607535.1. NCBI lineage: Bacteria > Pseudomonadati > Bacteroidota > Flavobacteriia > Flavobacteriales > Flavobacteriaceae > Salinimicrobium > Salinimicrobium aquimaris. Next base: position 44,833 of record NZ_JAYDZX010000014.1, on the reverse strand, counting down.
CAGCCGGTAAAGGATTCCAAGAAAGAAGAAATGCACTGTGACACCCTATAAAAAAACAGAAGTATGAAAAATTTGACTAAATATATCCTGCCGGTCCTGCTCTTTTTTGCAGGCACGGCGATCGCACAACAAACTCCGGCGCCACCACAAGATGAGGCGATAAGCATTGTAGGTGCCACTGCACATATTGGGAATGGAGAAGTAATTGAGAACAGCCTTATCATTTTTGAGAACGGTAAGCTCACTACTGTGACCGATGTGAATTCAACTGACCGACAGTATCCCGGAAAGATCATCGACGCAAAGGGAAAACACGTTTATCCGGGTTTTATCTCCCCTAATTCCACTCTGGGATTGGTTGAGATCGATGCCGTGGTACAAAGTGATGATGAAGATGAACTTGGAGAGCTGTTACCTCACGTACGAAGTATCATTGCCTATAATGCAGAGAGCCAGGTGGTAGAAAGCATGCGTCCAAACGGAGTACTGGTTGGACAGATCACTCCCCGTGGCGGAAGGATCTCCGGCACCTCTTCTATAGTTCAGTTCGATGCATGGAATTGGGAAGATGCCGTATTAAAAGAAGATGACGGGCTGCACATCAACTGGCCGAACAGCGTAAGCAGAGGCCGCTGGTGGCAAGGTGAAGATCCCGGCATCAAACCCAATGATGATTATTCCAAAGACCTGGAAGAGCTGGGCTCTTTCTTTAGAAATGCAAAAGCGTATTTAGCAGGGCCAATGGAAGAAGCAAACCTGCCATTCCAGGCTATGGAAGATGTATTTAACGGAAACAAAAGAGTTTACATTCATGCCGATTCTGAAAAAGAGATCATTGATGTACTTGCATTTAAAAAAGAGCACGGACTGAAAAATGTAGTGCTTGTTGGCGGTTATGATTCCTTTAAAATTGCCGACCAACTGAAATCAGCAGAAGTTCCGGTATTAGTTGGAAGGGTACACGAGACACCACAAATGGAAGATCAGGACTATGATTTGCCATACAAACTGGCTTATTTGCTCAACCAGCAGGGTATCCTGGTAGGTTTGGAAAGCAGTGGAGATATGGAAAGAATGAACAGTCGTAATTTGCCATTTTACGCAGGTACAGTGACGGGATATGGCGCCAGTAAGGAAGATGCCCTCAAAATGATCACTTCCAATACCGCAAAGATCCTGGGGATCGATGACAGCCTTGGCACACTGGAAGCTGGCAAAGACGCTACGCTTTTTATTAGCGAGGGTGATGCGCTTGATATGCGCACCAACAAAGTTTTACAGGCCTTTATCCAGGGACGTGAAATTAGTTTGGAAAGCCATCAGACTGAGCTGGCAAAAAGGTACACAGATAAATACGGTCAACTGGAAAAAAAATAGTTCCTGAAAATGTCATTTTTGAAAGGCTGCCCGAAAGAACTTCGGGCAGTTTTTTTATACCTTAAATTCTCCCGAATTCAGGACCACCTGGGTTGAAGGCAAAATAGGTTGCTTATCATCTTCGGCCGTTATAAAAATGCGAATAGGCTTGTAAGGAGTATTGGTTTTAAGCTCGCCATTATTCTTCCGGTTGATATCCAATCTGCCAATATTGATGGTCCCATGTTCCCTGGTCACCATCCAGACCACGTAGTATCGACGCTTTGGCGACAGCCTGTCGGGTGCTGCAAGATTATTCACGTCCAATTCGACCTCGTAGTTTCCGTTCGAATCTTCATTTACTTTGACAACCGCCTCGGCTGCAGGCACAACTTCCGAAACCGGAAAAGTTATATTCTTACTACAGGCACTAATCAAAACGGCAGCGAAAATAAAACTCAGAACTTTAAATGCATCTTTAATTGTAAGCGGCTGCTTTTTTTTGTTATTGTTTTCCATATAATTGATTTTCAGTTAATTTACCTCTTTTTTGTCATTTTTGAAAGTCGGCACCTGCAGATTTGTAGAAATCCCTCTCCTCAACCTGTAGTTTTCTATCTTTGTCTCATGCACAAAATGATTAGCAGTCTTCAAAACCGGACAGTGAAAAGGATTCTGCAATTGCAGGAGAAAGCCCGAACCCGGAAAAATGAAAATGCCTTTATAGTAGAAGGTATCCGGGAAATTGGTCTCGCTATAAAAGGCGGCTTTAAGGTGTTGGAAATATATTTCAATGCCGATCTTTTTCCTCCTGAAAATGTTGAGAAGCTGCTTTCCAAACCTTCGGAAGTTGAAATCACCGAACTTACTGCGGAAGTCTATCAAAAGATTGCTTACCGCGGAAGTACAGAAGGTGTGATCGCTGTTGTAGCTGGCCGGGAACTTTCCCTTGAAAGATTCGAACTCCGGAATGAAAATCCGCTGATCCTTGTCGCCGAGGCCCCCGAAAAACCCGGAAATATTGGGGCGCTATTAAGAACAGCCGATGCCGCTGCAGTCGATGCCGTACTTATCGCAAATCCCAGGACCGATATGTTCAACCCAAACATTATTCGCAGCAGTGTGGGATGTGTCTTCACCACCAGGATCGCCACCGGCAGTACTTCAGAGATTATTTCATTTTTAAAGGAGCGTAGAATTGCCATTTTTGGTGCCGCATTGCAGGCTTCTGTCCCCTACCACAGCGTGGATTTCACCGGGGGCAGTGCAATCGTGGTCGGCACCGAAGCCACGGGACTAACTGAAGAATGGCAGCAAAACACCACACAGAATATCATCATTCCAATGGAAGGCGAGATCGACTCCATGAACGTCTCGGTAGCAGCGGGGATACTTATTTTTGAGGCGAAAAGGCAGCGCCTTCGGCGCGATTCCGGGTTCAGGATTTAAAATCCAAGATTTTTTTTCGAGTTGGGTGCTTTAGGATGCGAGTTCTGGTTTCGGGTAGATTCCAGATTTGGACATTCCCCCGTCCTTGCAGGCACACCTGGCGACAATAATGAGTATTGAAAAAAATTCGAGTATTAGTGGCCGAGAGTTTCTGATCACTGATCCCTAATCACTGACCACTCTTTAGCTCCCACCCCGCCTTGCAGGCACCCCTCCGGAGGAGGGGACGGTTCTAAGGTTATGTTCATTTACACAAGTACATTCTTTTATCCATTATCTTCCCTGGATTCAGATCAATTTCATATTTACTTTTATTTCTCGGCCTTAAAAAATTAAAATCCTATCTTAGAATATGGCCAAGAAATCAAATGTTCCTTCTGAAAAGTCCCCTCCCAGGGTGGGGTGGCCGAAGGCCGGGGTGGGAAGGGACGATAACATCCTTACCACTATCGATTCTTTCAAAATAAAAAAGAGAAAGATTCCTTTCCTACCTGCAGAAAAAAATTTGAGAAGAAGAGCAAGGGCTCTTCGAAAAATGGGTAATCTACCGGAGATCATTTTCTGGCAACAGGTTCATAAAGACAAATTCCATAAAATTGATTTCGACCGGCAGCGAGTGATCGGTAATTACATAGTGGATTTTTATGTGAAGAGCCTCGGACTAGTCATAGAAATTGATGGCAGCAGTCATAATGAAAAGATTAATTATGATGAACATCGGGAAAATTACCTAAAGAATCTTGGGCTACAGGTTTGGAAGACAACTTCAACAGAAGTATTAATGGATGTGGAGGGTGTAATGGAACGTTTGAAGTGTTTTATTATAGATAATTATTCGTGACGAATTTCCCACCCCGCCTTGCAGGCACCCCTCCGGAGGAGGGGACACCTTGCAACAATAATTAGTATTAAAAAAATTTTCGGGTATTCGTGGCTAAATTTTCTGATCACTCGTCATTGATCACTGGTCACTCATTCGCTCCCACCCCGCCTTGCAGGCACCCCGCCGCAGGAGGGGACACCTTGCGACAATAATAAAGTATTAAAATGTTCGAGTATGTATGCTGAATTTTCTGATCACTGATTCCTGGTCACTGATCACTCTTTAGCTCCCACCCCCGCCTTGCAGGTACCCCTCCGCAGGAGGGGACACCTTGCGACAATAATTATTAAAAATATTCGAGTATTCGCAGCTAAATTTCCTGATCAATGATCCCTGATCACTGATCACTCATTCGCTCCCACCCCGCCTTGCAGGCACCCCTCCGCAGGAGGGGACACCTTGCGACAATAATTATTAAAAATATTCGAGTATTCGCAGCTAAATTTTCTGATCAATGATCCCTGATCACTGGTCACTCATTCGCTCCCACCCCGCCTTGCAGGCACTTCACCGCAGGAGGGGACACCTTGCGACAATAATTTAGTATTAAAAAAATTTTCGGGTACTCGTGGCTAAATTTTCTGATCCCTGATCACTAATCACTCTTTAGCTGCCAGCCATCCATACAGGCACGTCTCCATAGGAGGGAATTTTTTCAAGAAAGAAGACAGAATGAATTCAGCTATCATGGCCGACCGGCTTCAGAATCTAGAATTATTTGATTTGACATGTAAAACCTCTCAATTCTAAAATCGTACTTCTAACTTCGCCATGATTCTGCTTATATTAGCCCTTAAATTTTAAGAAATTGACCGCAGACACTCTCTTTTTCATCATTGTCGGAATCATTTTAATTGATTTTCTAGTTGACAAGTTGTTGGACGCTTTAAATGCACGTCATTATAACGATCCTATTCCAGACAACCTGCAGGATGTTTTTGATGAGGAGGAATATGAGAGATCTCAGCAGTACAAAAAGGCAAATTACAGGTTCGGGGTAGTTTCCTCCACGTTTTCTGTGGTTGTTTTGTTACTGTTCCTTTACCTTGATGGATTTGACTTTGTAGACGAAATAGCGAGATCCATATCAAATAATTCCATTGTCATCGCGCTTATTTTCTTTGGGATCATTATGATTGGAAGCGACCTGCTGTCCCTGCCATTTTCATGGTACCACACTTTTGTTATTGAAGAGCAGTTCGGGTTCAATAAAACAACGCCAAAAACTTTCATTTTAGACAAGCTAAAAAGCTGGGGAATGATGGTCGTGCTCGGCGGCGGAATCCTGGCCTTGATAGTTTGGTTCTACCGGTTTGCGGGAGATGATTTCTGGTGGTATGCCTGGATCCTGGTGGCTGTATTCAGTATTTTTCTCAATATGTTCTATGCCAGGTTAATTGTACCAATCTTTAATAAACAAACTCCTCTTTCCGAAGGTTCCCTGCGCGACAAGATCGAAGCCTACGCAAAGAAAGAAGGCTTTAAGCTGGAAAAGATCTTTGTAATAGACGGCTCTAAAAGGAGCACCAAAGCCAACGCCTATTTCTCGGGCTTTGGAAATGAGAAAAGAGTGACCCTTTATGACACGCTTATCAATGATCTGGAAGATTAGGAGATCGTGGCTGTACTGGCACATGAAGTGGGACATTACAAAAAGAATCACATCATTATCAACCTCATCATAAGCATCCTCACGACCGGCTTTACCCTGTGGATCCTTTCACTGTTTGTGGGTAATCCCTTGCTTTCCGCGGCACTGGGTGTGGAGCAGCCGGGTTTCCATATTGGGTTGGTTGCTTTTGGTATTTTGTACAGCCCAATTTCAGAAGTAACGGGGATCATCATGAACTATCTTTCCAGAAAATTCGAATATCAAGCCGACAATTTCGCGAAGCAAACCTATAAGGCACAACCTTTGATCACAGGATTGAAGAAGCTGTCAAAGAACAGCCTTAGCAATCTTACTCCGCATCCGGCCTATGTCTTTGTACATTACTCTCACCCACCGTTGTACAAAAGGTTCAGGAATCTGCAGGGGTAATTATATTGTCTGTTTTCAATCTTAATCGTATTTTTAGAACATGATGACGGAAGCCGCTATAGAAAAAGAAAACAAGGAGATCGCCCAGCAGTACAAGGAACTTCTGCGTATAAGCTATCAAACCCTTACCGATGATGATAAAAAACTCATTAGGCAGGCTTTTGATATTGCTGTAGATGCTCACAAGGATCAGCGGCGAAAATCGGGGGAGGCTTATATCTTCCACCCTATTGCTGTGGCCAAGATCGTGGCTTCCGAAATTGGTCTGGACGCCACTTCTATTGCCGCCGCCCTGTTACATGATGTGGTGGAGGACACTGCATATACTCTTGAGGATATTCGGCAGATGTTTGGCGATACTGTGGCCAGAATTGTCGACGGGCTAACCAAGATCTCTCACCTGGAGCACGACAAGGATGTTTCCCTGCAGGCAGAGAACTTCAGGAAAATGCTTCTTACCCTCAATGACGACGTGCGGGTGATCATCATCAAAATAGCCGATCGACTGCACAATATGCAGACCATGGACTCCATGCGTACAGACAAGCAGGAAAAGATCGCTTCAGAAACCCTTTACATCTACGCGCCGCTTGCTCACCGTATCGGGCTCTATAACATAAAGACTGAACTCGAAGATCTTGGTTTAAAATATACTGAACCAGATGTTTACCACGAGATCCTTCAGAAGATAAGAGAAAGCAAGGAAGAACAGGACAAGTACATTGGAGAATTCACACAAGTGATTCAGGATTCGCTGGACAAGGAAAACCTGGAGTACACTATAAAAGGCCGGCCGAAATCGATCTATTCGATCCGCCGGAAAATGAAGAATCAAAATGTCACTTTTGACGAGGTATACGACAAGTTTGCAGTCAGGATCATCTACAAGAGTGATTCGGCTAACGAAAAGTTTCTCGCCTGGAAGATATACTCAATAGTTACAGATCACTTTAGGCCAAATCCTACCCGGTTAAGAGACTGGATCTCCTCCCCCAAATCCACAGGTTATGAAGCCCTGCACATTACTGTAATGGGTCCCAAAGGTCGCTGGGTGGAAGTACAGATACGCAGTGAGCGTATGAACGAGATTGCCGAAAAAGGTTATGCCGCCCATTACAAATACAAGCAAGGCAGCAATCAGGAAGATGGGCTTGAGGAGTGGGTCAATAAACTTCAGGAAGCGCTGGAAAGTTCGGAAGTGAATGCCGTTGATTTTGTCGAGCAATTCAAACTGAATCTTTATTCCAAGGAGATCTTTGTCTTTACTCCGCAGGGGGAATTAAAGTCCCTGCCCAAAGGTGCTACCCCGCTGGATTTTGCTTTTAGTATACATACAGAAGTTGGCCTGCGCACACGGGGAGCCAGAGTGAATGGAAAACTGGTTCCGCTAAGCACTACCCTTAACAGCGGCGACCAGGTGGAGATCATAACTTCAGAAAAAGCAAAGCCGAATTCAAACTGGCTGGACTACGCCACTACAGCACGTGCCCGGGCGAAGATCAAGTCTTCGCTGAAAGAGGAAAAGAAGAGTATAGCCGAAGAAGGAAAAGCCATTCTTTCGAGGAAGTTGCGGGCTCAAAAAATCCCCTTTAATGAAAAGACGATCAATGAGCTGGTGATCTATTTCAAACTTAAGACCAGTTTGGATCTATTCTACAGAGTGGGGGTTGGAACAATTGACAATCAGAAACTAAAGGATTACGCCGCCTCACGTAGCAACGCTCTGGTGAGCTTCTTCAAAAGTAAGATAAGAAAGCAGAGCACGGTTGAAGACATTGATAAGGATGAAATCACTGCAAAATATGATCAGCTGGTATTTGGGCGGGACGAAGAGATCCTGGATTACAAGCTCGCCAATTGCTGTAACCCGATTCCCGGGGATAGTGTTTTCGGATTTATAACAGTTAGTGAAGGCATTAAAGTTCATAAAAAGGACTGTCCCAATGCCATTCAGCTACAGAGTAATTTCGCCTACAGGATAATTCAGGCGAAGTGGAAAGACTCTACCCAGGAAGACTTTAAGGCGGTGATCAAACTTACGGGAATTGATAACATCGGACTAGTGAATGATGTGACCCGGGAGATCTCCAATAATATGAATGTCAACATCAAGAACATTAATTTTGACAGTCAGGACGGGATCTTTACAGGGAAGATCACAGTGGTCGTAAAAAACAACAGTATCCTTAAAAAATTGATGGAACACCTTAAAAAAATAAACGGTATAGATAAGGTGTCACGTGAATAATCTTATACCTTTGCACCCATATCATGAGCAAAAAAGTAGTGAATAAAAATGACCAGGCGGTTGTAAAGAATGTCTTTACAAAGTACCTGGAAGAAAAGGGTCACAGAAAGACTCCCGAACGCTTTGCTATCCTGCAGGAGATCTACAACAGCGAAGAACATTTTGATATCGAATCCCTCTATATCAAAATGAAGAATAAGAAATACCGTGTAAGTCGGGCTACTTTATACAACACCATTGAACTTCTTCTGGAATGCGGACTGGTGCGAAAGCATCAATTTGGTAACAACCAGGCACAATATGAGAAATCATATTTTGACCGCAACCACGATCATATCATACTTACCGATACAGGGGAGGTGATCGAATTTTGCGATCCCCGCGTGCAGGCCATTAAGCAAACCATCGAAGAGGTCTTTGACATTGAAATAAATAATCATTCCTTATATTTTTACGGAAACAAAAAATCAACCGAATAACCTGAATTTTATGGCAGTAGACTTACTTCTTGGATTACAATGGGGGGATGAAGGAAAAGGAAAGATCGTAGATGTATTCACCAAAAAATACGACATCATCGCCCGCTTCCAGGGAGGCCCAAACGCCGGACATACTTTAGAATTTGACGGCCAAAAGCACGTACTTCACACGATACCTTCGGGAATATTTCATGAAAACGCAATCAACCTGGTTGGAAACGGAGTGGTGATAGATCCGGTTATCTTTAAAAGAGAACTGGACAACCTCAGCAAAGCCGGAGTGGATTACAAACATAAGCTTGTAATTTCCAGAAAAGCCCACCTTATCCTTCCCACGCATCGTCTCCTGGATGCTGCAAGTGAAGCTTCAAAAGGAAAGGCCAAGATAGGCTCCACCCTTAAGGGAATAGGACCTACTTATATGGATAAGACAGGACGTAACGGAATAAGAGTTGGAGACCTGGAGCTTAGCGACTGGAAAGAAAGATACCGAAACCTTGCCGATAAGCACGAGGCAATGATAAGCTTCTATAATGTAGATGTACAGTACAACCTGAGTGAACTGGAAGCAGAATTCTTTAAGGCAATTGAAACCTTGAAGTCACTTCAGTTCATAGATAGCGAGGAATACCTGTACCAGGCACAAAAGAACGGCAAGTCCATACTGGCTGAAGGTGCCCAGGGATCCTTACTTGATATCGACTTCGGGACCTATCCGTTTGTAACTTCTTCCAATACTACTGCTGCAGGAGCCTGCACAGGCTTGGGAGTTGCCCCGAACCAGATCAAAGAAGTATTCGGAATTTTCAAAGCATACACCACCCGTGTTGGAAGCGGCCCCTTCCCTACCGAACTTTTTGACGAGGACGGAGAAACCATGGGAAGAGTTGGTAGAGAATTTGGGGCGACTACCGGAAGACCTCGCCGCTGTGGATGGTTGGATATGGTAGCACTCAAATATGCAGTGCAGGTAAGCGGTGTGACTCAGCTTATCATGATGAAAGCTGATGTTTTGAGTGGGTTTGAAACCTTAAAGATCTGTACCGCCTATAACTATCAGGGGAAAGAGATCACTCACCTGCCTTACAATATTGAACATCAAAATGTAACGCCGGTTTATACTCACTTTGACGGATGGGAGAAGGACCTTACACAGCTTACTACTGCAGAGGAATTGCCAAAGGAGTTGAAGGACTATATAGCTTTTATAGAAAAAGAACTGGAGATCCCGATAAAGATCGTTTCTGTTGGTCCCGACAGGCTGCAGACCATCGAGCTTTAAGAGGTTCCATAAATGACATTTTTAAAAGGTGTTGCGAAAGCAGCACCTTTTTTTATTCGTATTCGTTTTAATGCCTGAGCGGTCCATAAGTTCTTCAACCTTTTATAACATTTGGTCGCAAACTTCATTCTGAATTTTTTTGAGAATCCTTGGAGGTTTTGGAAACTTCTCATTTGAAAAAAAACAAGTTCAGGTTGACGGGAGCATGTTAGTAGAGCATTTTCCCTGATTTTATTCGCAACAGAAGCTTCGGCACTACTCCATTAATAAATTTTTTCTTGCTTATAAAAATTTAATTGTTAACTTTGAATTGCAAAGTACTTTTTAAATGAAGAAAACAGAAGAAGACTACATGCAGGACCTTAGGGAGATACGTTCCATTATGGAACGCTCCACCAAGTTCCTCTCTCTTAGCGGAATTTCGGGCGTTTTGGCCGGACTATATGCCCTGGCAGGGGCTTATCTGGTATTTGGGATCTTTGCCGATCAGGAGGCGTTGGTGCCGGGAATTCCTTCGGGAGAACAGGTGTGGGATCTTCTTCTAATCGGGCTAATTGTTTTGATCCTCGCGGTTACAACAGCTGTAATATTTTCAGTGAACAAGGGGAAGAAAAAGGGGCAAAAAGTTTGGAACTCGGCAGCCAGGAGAATGCTTTCAAATATGATGGTGCCGCTGGTGGCAGGAGGTTTGCTCACGCTGGTCTTCCTTTTAAAAGGGCTCATCCTTTTAATGGCGCCAGTTACCCTCATCTTCTATGGAATAGCTTTGTATAACGCCAGTAAATTCACTTATGAGGATGTGAAATACCTCGGATTTATCCAGATCGCACTGGGATTACTGGGTGCTTATTTTACAGAGTACAGCATCCTCTTCTGGGCATTTGGTTTTGGGGTGATGCATATTATTTACGGGATCTATGTGAACTACAAGTACGAAAGGTGAAAATATCTATAGATGGTTTGCATAAAGCGTTTGAGAGCAGGATAAGGCTCGGCATTATGTCGGCCCTGGCTGTGAATGATACGCTGGATTTTTCCTCGCTCAAGGAATACCTGGAAGTGACCGACGGGAATTTGGCAAGTCATTTAAAAGCCCTCGAAAAGGAAAAGTTCGTTGCTGTAACAAAAACTTTCATTGACAGAAAACCTAATACGAAATATGCTATGACAAAAAAGGGAAGAAAAGCTTTTGAAGAACACCTGACAGCACTTGAAAATTTGATAAAGTCTCAAAAATAATTTTTTTACCCCTGTACTTTGAAATTCAAAGTACTCTTTAGAATTATAGAACTCAATAATTAAATATTAAATGGAAACCAGAACACACTTTTTTGAGAACAGCTTTACAGCAGCCCTGCCCAGACGGATCTTAATTGGGGCAGCCTTTGCTTTCGTCCTTATCACCTTTTTCATAATGGGAGTTAATAATCCCCATCCCAATTGGCCCACCTACTGGAAAATTCGGCCGATTGTGGTGACCACTATTGCAGGGGCAATTGGTGGTGCTTTTGCAGATTTCATGCACCTAATGAGACGAGAAGGAGGCATCTACAGGGCGCTTGGTATTGTTCTGAGCCTGCTGGGATATGTGATCGTGCTTTGGCTGGGAAGTGTTTACGGGCTCGCCGGAACTCTGTGGAACTAGAAAAACCTGGAAATCATGAAAGAGAACATCTTATCAGCAATCAAGGATCCGGGGCAAATGGAAAGGTACTACCGGAGCAACAAAAGTCAATTCAGGAGGGATTTCAACTCAATTTATGCCGGGATCCGGGAATATCCGTTGGCGCAATTCTGGTATGAGAGATTGAATTTTGAGAAGGAAGAAGTCAGCCGGGGCAACAGGAAAGAGCTCCTGTACGTTTTGGTACTCGCTCTGGCAGCAGGATTTCTGGCTAAAATTCCCCACATATTCGGGATCAGTGAAGAATTTTTTTACCCGCGCAATATTGGCTTTATTTTTCTGCCCCTACTTACAGCATATTTCGCCTGGAAGAACAAACTGCAAACGAAGCGACTTATCTTCATTGCTGCGGCCTTTATAGCCTGCCTGCTCTACATTAATTTCTACCCTGCCTCCTCCCCGGAAAGTGACGTCTTTATCCTGGTTTGTATCCATTTGCCTTTGTTGCTGTGGGTGTTGCTGGGAACGGCCTTTGTTGGCAACGATCCTTCAGATCATCAACAGCGTCTTTCCTATTTAAGCTATAACGGGGACCTGCTGGTCATGACAGGATTAATTATGATCGCCGGCGGGATCATGACAGGGGTAACCCTGGGTCTGTTTTCAGCAATTGGTTTAAACATTGAAGATTTTTACTTTAGGAATGTTGTGATCTTTGGGCTTCCGGCCGCACCCGTCCTTGGCACTTATCTTATCCGCACGAACCCGCAACTGGTGGGAACAGTTTCTCCTGTGATCGCCAGGATCTTTAGTCCGCTGGTGCTTCTCATGCTGGTCATTTACCTTGGCGCCATGTTTTTTGGAGGCGGAGATCCTTATAATGACAGAGATTTTTTGCTGGTCTTCAACCTGCTGCTCATTGGAGTGATGGCAATCATCTTCTTCTCAATCGCCGGTGGTTCAGAAACAACAAAAACAAAAATTGAGAAATGGATGCTGTTCCTGCTTTCCATAGTGACCATCCTTGTTAATGGAATAGCGCTTTCAGCAATCATGTTTCGCATTGCGGAATGGGGAATTACACCCAACAGACTGGCCGTTATGGGCGCAAATATTTTGATCCTTACCCACCTGTTACTGGTGGCAAACAACCTTTATAAAACAGCTTCAGGAAAAGGGACTTTAACTAACCTTGGGCGCTCAATTGCCCGTTATATACCGGTATATGTGGTATGGTTGCTTATCGTTGTTTTCCTTTTCCCATTATTATTCAGTATTACCTAAACCTTATATTAATCTTTAAAAACAATCATTATGAAAATTACAAGACTTCGCGCACTACTGCTTACTGCAGCATTTATTTTACTCCTGCCTCTCATAGGTATGATATTCACCTCGGAAGTTGACTGGGGGCTACCGGACTTTATCATTATGGGAGTACTACTATTTGGAACCGCATTCATTATTGATCTCATCTTCAAAAAAGTAAGAACCACCGAAAAGCGTATTATTTATGCAGCTGTTGTCCTGGGGATACTTTTCCTGGTTTGGGCAGAACTGGCAGTAGGGATCATTGGCAGCCCATTTGCCGGTAGCTGATCATTATCCGTATAACATGAAGAATTCCATAAGTATTACAGCAGTGGTGAGTAACTTCCTCGGGCTAATTATTTTTTGCCTTGGGATCCTTAACCTCATCCTTGTACATCCTGTCCCCGGGATCGTCTATGTCGTCCTCTCCCTGCTTTACTTTTCTCCTGTAGAAAGCTTTTTCAAGCGGAAGTTCGGTTTTTCGATCCCTATTGCAGCGTTACTGGTGCTTGCACTGGTAATCTTTTGGTTTACTCTCGGGGTGAGTGACCTGGCGGAAATGTACGGATTGTAGATATTTGAGATCTTTATCCGGAATGTAAGATGTCCAATGGGCAATGGCGGGATTATTGCACAATTTCTGAAAACAAAATGGAAAGCTGATGGAGTACTTTGTAGATGAAAATTCTATTGTGCGAAAGATTTGGGGCAAGAGTGATACCATACTTTTCATCTTTGCCGGAGCATCAGCCGAATTCGCTTTGAACAAGGCAGTGGACTGGCTCTATTTTACCGGAAAACTTCCTGCCGATCCTCTGGGCAGGTTGTTTTCAACGGTAGCCTATGCCCGGCAGATCGTTTTCCTTTCAAAGACCGAAGCTGAAGCCGCTATAGGCAGGATCAATTCCATTCATGCCGGTGTAGAGAACAGTCGCGGCAGTAAAATTCCGGAGTGGGCATACCGGGATGTGCTTTATATGTTGATTGGCTACTCCATTCGCGCCTACGAACTGCTGGAACAAAAGCTGAGCAGGGACGAAAAACAAGAGGTTTTTGATGTGTTTTACAGGGTGGGACAGGCAATGGGAATAGAAGATCTGCCGAAGAACTATGAAGACTGGTTGCCCCAAAGGAAATTGCACATGGAACAGGATCTTGCAGAAAGCAGGTACAGCAAAGATCTTTACCGGCAGTACAGGAAACACCTGGGCCCGGTTCGCTATTGGTATCTGCTACAGGTACAGGGAATGGTTTGTCCGCCGCGGATAAAAAATCTGCTGCACCTCAAAAGAAATGCGGTCATCCCTCCTGCCCTGAAATTTTATAGAACTGGTCGCAAAATAAAACTAGACCACCTCTTCAAATCCCTCCTACTCCCCAAAGATTATAAAGAGCAGATAAGGGAACTGGACAGATTCCAGAAGCCGCTGGCAGAAAGTGCTAAAGCATAATGTTTCTGGACGCCTTCAGAAATGCCAAAGGCCCGGTGTAACCCAGCCTGGTTCCTCAACTAAGATTTTATTCAATATCTTGCAGTGAGTTGTCTTTATTCTGTATATAAAGATAAACGAGTATTTATGTTTTGATATAAGGAGTTACATCCAATTTTTTATGAGAAATTTTCTACTTCTAATCTTCTTATTTTCTATTTCAGAATCAATAATTGGTCAAAATTTAGAAGGTATTTGGATGTCTTATAATGACAGAATCATAGATAAAAACAAAGGGTACTCAAGTAATATTGAGGGTGTAATTATAAATTTTGATCAAAGTGAAATAAGTCAAATCCTATCCGATACTTCATATCAGATTAGAATTAATCGAAATGAAAGTTTTATCAAGAGTGAATTTGCTAATCTCAATACCAAGTATAAACTATATCAAACAGATTCATTAGAAATTGAAATTGCTTCAAATACAAATTCAGTATTTCATCCCCTAAATCTAAATTACCCAATAAATTCTACAAGAGAGAAAATTGAGAATTTAATTGTTGGAGATTGCTGGAGAATTCTAAACGATTCGATCAAAACAAAATTTCTAAATAATATTCACCCGATTAGTGATCGGAATGGAAAGATTAAAATATTAGAAACAATTTGGGACCAAAGCAGACCATTGGTTGGAAATTGGTTTATCGGAGAAATTAAAAACAACTTCTTTCTTTTCCTGACAGTAGAAGATACAACTGAAAGAAACATATATCAGATTTTATCTGTAGAAAAAGATAAAATTGATCTGATTCCAATGCAGGAACATCATTACAGGCTTAGAGAAATAAAAACCTGTATGTAACAATCAATAACACAACTGCAATTTACCTGTCAAAAATGACATTTTAGACTACCTTACCTGACAGTTTTATTCGTCCATCCCCCAACTCGCATTAACCAAGACCGTGTGCAACGTTTATAACCTAAAAAATCATTTCCGTAATGAAAAATACTATTTCCCTGTTCATATTTTTTTTGGCCGTCGTTAGCTATTCTCAAAAAAAGCAAACAGTGGATTGGATAAATAAGAATTCTATTCTTATTGAAGACGCTAATCCCAACTCTAAACTGCTTGTTTTTGGGCAAAATACTCCTGCTAAATTTTCCAATGCCAAGATTTTTGGTTTTGGAGAAGCTTCCCATAATACAAAGGAATTTTTCCACCTTAAGGCAAAATTTTTTAAACATCTAGTCATAACTCAAGGTGTAAGAGTTTTTAGAATGGAAGAATCATATCAGGCTGAATCTGGTATCAATGAATGGATAGGTGGTGGAAATGGCGACATAAATACAATAGCTGACAATTTTAACATTGGATTCTGGCGTTCTAAAGAAGTAGTAGATCTATTACAGTGGATGAGAAATTTCAACTTAGATAAATCCAAAGAAGATCAAATCCGCTTTTACGGAATGGATATTCAAAATGGCGAAAACATCAATAAAGAGATTCGAAGGTTCATTGATGGCAGTGAAATCGAAATTGATGAAAGCCTCTTATCTACTGTAGATAGTTGTTCAAAGAAAAAAATCAACTATAATAATCCCGACGATTGGTGGCAACTTCAGATTCCAAAATTAACCAAACTAAAACAGCAAATATTAACTTCAAAAAATGAAAGGGAAGAGTATAAATCATTAATAAGAAGTTTAGATTATTTAATAGGTTACACCCGGTACGCATCCTATGTAAAGGATGAATATCCCAAAAGCACTGAACTTAGAGACTTAAGAATGTTCGAAAACGTAAAATGGATTGTGGAAAATCTTTCACCGAACGGAAAAGCTTTTATTTGGGCTCATAATGAGCACATAAATAAAAAAGGAATGTACTACGCTGGGAGTGATATTATTAATTTGGGTCGACACTTAAAGGATCACTACTCAGAAGATTATTATAGTGTAGGCTTTGACTTTGCGACAGGAAAGATTAAAGGTCATGTGGTAGATAAAGAGAATGGAAATCACTGGAAAACCTACCATATCAAGAAACCATTTAAAAGAACTTATGCCAATACATTGAATGAGGTTAACAAGGAAATTTACTTTATCGATTTAAATAAAGCAGCTAAAAAGGGACCAGGAGAATTCTTTGGTAAGAAAAACAAACATTTACTTATAGGTGGAGGCGGATATCAACCTAAACCATTACATAAGATTAAAATTTCTAAAATTTATTCAGAATCCTATGATGGTTTGATCTTCGTGAAAAAAATATCACCTGCGGAGTATAATTTATCTGTTCTTCAGGATTCGTGAGAGGTAAAATAGATATTCATAAATTGCAGGAAGTTTTCGTAGGAAACCTGTGAAGAGGAGTGAATCCGGCACTGGCAAGAATGCATTTACCATTAAATTCACAGATATGATGAAAACTGGATTTCACAAAGGACAATGGTAACTTCGGGAATGACTTGCTGAAAATGGATCCGAAGATAAAACTAACCGATAAAATCAGAGTCAAAAAAATGTTTCCTGAATTGGCAGTTTTCAGCTGACAAGCTTTAACAAAATAGCATTATATTTTTTCAGACTTATCTTTAAATTGGTCACCTGTCATGACAAAGAAACAAAGAACCTGGATTCTTCGCCTGTTGCTATTTACCGGAACTTTAATCTCCCTGTATTTCGTTCCATGGCCCATACTTAAAGCCCGTCTAAGCCCCTTACCCAAAACCGTTGAGGCACAGGTAAATAAAGCGGCCGACTATGGCTTTGATGGGATAATCGTGTATGTGGATCAAAAAGGAAAAAAACCTGCATATTATACTGCCGGGCATAATAACCGGATAACCAAAAGCCCTGTCGAACCTAATCTTTTATTTAAAATTGCCAGTATAGATAAGCTGTACACGGCAGTTGCAATAACCAGGCTGGTAAATGAAGAACAGCTCTCTTTGGAAAAGACTGTTGCCGATTATTTTCCTGAGCTGGAGGGAAGAATAAAAAATGCAGATGGAATAACCCTGGAAATGCTGGTCAAACACAGAAGCGGAATTCCAAATCTCACCGAAACTCCTGACTTTTGGATTGATCCTCCTAAAAATAATCAGGAGGCTCTTGAAAGGATTTTTGATCTTCCGGCTAATTTTGAACCTGATGAGAGTTACCAGTACTCCAATACTAATTATTTGCTGCTTTCCTTGCTAATTGAAAAGGTTTCAGGAAAAAGTAAATTTGAATATATCAGGGAAAAGATATTAGCTCCTCTTGGACTGAAAAACACCTTTTCTTCCATTCATGATGTCAATCTCGATGAGGTAATGAGTGGATACTATGTTGGTGTCGAAGAAGACATTAAAACAACCGACTACAATTCCATGGTGGCAACCGCAGAAGATGTGGGAATATTTATAAGAGCCCTGAATGATGGTTCCCTACTCGAAGACAGGGAACAAGAGATCTATTCTTCCATTTATGCCTATGACCATACCGGGTTAATTCCCGGATATCAAAGTATTGCAAAATATCATCAAGACATAGACACGGTGGTCATTCAATTCACCAACACTACAGATTTTGACGGCTATAACTGGAGTCTGTCCGAAATTATGTATGATAGAATTGTGAAGATTATCAGGAAAAGAAAATAATTATGGTTGATCTCAATTCCGGTCAAGTGAATAGACTTCATGGCTCACAATTCTTTTGAAAAATTGATTAAACGTTCTTCGCTTCCTATTTGGAAATACCTAAGGTAAATGTGACAACCCTGAAGACTTATTTATAAAATTTAATTTAGCGCTGTTATATAAAGGAGTTATGCAATTAAAGTTAAGGTGGAAAAAGAAATTCTTTTCTAACGTTTATAGAATTTATAATGAAACACAACAAATAGGAGAACTGAGAAAGAGATCTTTTTCCAGAACCTCAACTGCGGCATTAAATAATAAGAAATATTCCTTCCGAACTTCAGGCTTTTTTGAGCAATGCACTGAAATATTGGATGGATCTGAAAATAGGATCGGGGAAATAAGATATGGCAGCTGGATGACCAAAGCTACAGTTAGGTTAGGGGAAGAAACTTATCAATGGAAATACTGTAATACCTGGAATTCAAAATGGTCCTTGCATGATGAAGATGGACTTAGAATAACCTACAATGGCTCTTCCAACAGTGGCTACATTAATTCAACTACAAATAACCCCCTGCTTCTTTTGATCGGGTTATACATTAGTGATTACTATTGGGAAACACTTCTTGTGGTGTTGCTCGTGATTTTTATACCCATTTTTCTCACTTAGCTTTAACGGCTATTCTTGAATGCAGCCTTTTACTAGAATCATTGGTTAAAATATCATTTTTGGGTCCCCTGCCTCCCCGTCCTCCATCCTTCCGGAGAAAATTCCGGGACCCTGGAACTCCTCAGCATCAGCTCCTGCATGAGAGATTTTTCACGAAAAATTTTGAATAATTCCGGTAAAACGGACTAGTATTTAACTTAATTTCGGGCCTTTACTTCAGTAAATGTTACAAAGATTATTTCGGGCTTATGTTGGTTCTTTTAAAGACCTGAGACGGGAGGTATGGCTCCTGGCCTTCATCACCTTTATCAACAGGGCCGGAACCATGGTAATCCCTTTTTTGTCGCTGTATTTAACCGAGAACAGGGAATTTTCGCTTGAAGATGTAGGCTGGATCCTTACCTTTTTTGGTCTGGGCTCTGTTGCCGGGTCCTGGCTTGGTGGAAAGCTCGTAGATCGAATTGGGCATTACAAAACCATGGCATTAAGCCTTCTGGTATCGGGGGTATTCTTTATTTTCTTACAGTTCCCGGTTTCCTTCTGGGGGATCTGCGCCGGAATCTTTATTGTTATGTTGGTAGCCGACGCTTTTAGACCTGCAGTTTTTGTCGCTATAAATGCCTACAGCAAACCCGAGAACAGGACGCGATCGATCACCCTAATAAGGCTTGCCATTAATCTGGGCTTTTCTGCAGGTCCGGCAGTAGGCGGTTTGATCATTGCAAGCGCCGGCTACAGCGGACTCTTCTGGGTAGATGGCATTACCTGTATCCTCGCCGGATTTCTTTTGCTGAACCTCCTCCACCCGAAAAAAGCTATTGAAAATCCAAAAGAGGTGATCAAAATTCCGAAATCAATGATGAGCGATAAGCCTTATTTGATCTTTATAGGAGCTATGATCTTGTTTGGATTTATCTTCCTTCAATATTTCTCCACCATGCCTCTCTATTATTCCAGGATCCATTATTTAAGCGAGTTCGAGATAGGAGTTCTACTGGGATTGAACGGTTTCCTGATCTTCCTCTTTGAGATGCCCCTCATCAAATATCTGGAATCAAGACACCGCTCTCCGCTTTTCCACGTTATAACGGGAACTGTGCTTGTAGCCATAAGTTTTCTTCTTATCAATCTAACCGGCTGGGTTGGAATACTGCTCGTGGGCATGATCTTTATGACCATTGGAGAAATGATTGCTTTTCCTTTTTCAAATAGTTTTGCCTTAAAAAGAGCCGAAGGCGGAAAACAAGGCTCCTACATGGCACTCTATAGCATAGCTTTTTCTATAGGACATATCTTCGGTCATAACTCCGGAATGCAGCTTATCAATAAGTTTGGATACAGCCTTACCTGGAATGTCATGATCCTCCTTTCTCTGATCTCCTGCGGACTTATTATCTACGTAATCTACCTGGTGAAAAAGGAGAATGGATCTCCCGTAGTGGAAAACGGGGCTTAGAGATTTTCTAAAGAGCTGTAGGAACTTTCCACACTATAAAAGATGCTGATGTTCCAATCTTTAAAAGATTAGTGGCTTCCCGCATTTTCCTTCAGAATTCACTACTTTTGACTGAAAATTTTGTCGGTGAAGTACGTTCCCATTTTTTGTCTTTTTTCGATCCTCTTTTTTTGGGGCACTTCTGCTTACGCCCAGGAGGAAAGGAAGATACGCTATGAAAGTGAACGCTTTTCACGTGATGACCAAAAATATCCCGGCGCACTTATTTTAACCAAGATCAATGAACAGGTGCATTTTATTCACCAGGGGATCGAGGTTTGGTGCGACCAGGCCATTCACTATGCCGAAGAAAACTTTTTTAAGGCTTACGGAAATGTGCGTATGGAGCAGGGAGATACCATCACCATGACCAGCCAGTATGCTGAATATAACGGAAATACCCGTTTTGCATTTGCCAGCGGAAATGTCTTCATGAGAAACCCGCAATCCAGTCTCCAGACCGACACCCTCTTTTTTGACCGTACCAAACAACAGGCATATTATCGCAGTGGCGGCACAATAAGAGATACGGCGAGTGTATTAAAGAGCCGGATTGGCCGTTATTTTCTAGAAGATGAAAAATACTCCTTCACTTCTGAAGTAGTGATCACTAATCCCGATTACGTGCTTCGATCCACCCAGCTGGATTTCTACTCAGAAACCGGCCATGCCTATATGTACGGCCCCTCCACCATCACCAGTGACGCTTCCACTATTTACTGTGAGCGAGGATTCTACGATACCCGTGGAGATACAGGTTATTTCGTAAAGAACTCCAGAATCGATTACGAAAACCGCATTTTAGAGGGGGATAGTCTTTACTTCAACCGGAATACGAATTTTGCTTCGGCAACTAATAATATTAAAGTCACAGATACCATCAATCGGAGTATAATTCGTGGACATTATGCTGAAGTGTTCCGGGAGAAAGATTCGGTATTTATTACCAAACGTGCTGTGGCTGTAAGTGTACAGGAACAGGATTCGATCTACATCCATGCCGATACCCTCATGGTTACGGGTAAGCCGGATGACAGGGTGATCCGCGGATTTTATGACGTGCGCCTGTTCAAAAGTAACATGAGCGGTAAAAGTGATTCTATCCATGTGCGCGAAGCTACGGGACTTACACAAATGCTGGGTCGGCCGGTACTATGGTCGGAAAATAACCAGCTTACCGGCGATACTATCCACCTCCTCAACAATGTAGAAACCGAAGAGCTGGATTCTCTTAAGGTATATGACAATGCCTTTATGATACAGAAAGATAGTGTTGGAGGATACAATCAGCTAAAAGGTCTGCAGATGTACGGGAAGTTCAAAGATAACGACCTCCAACAGGTAGACCTGGTAAAAAATACCGAAACCCTCTATTATATGAGGAACGATGGCGGAGATCTTATTGGGATCAACAAGACCTTGTCCAGCTCCATAAGTATTTTTATGGAGGAGCAGCAGGTTGTGGACATTTACTATTACAACCAGATCGATGGAATACTTTATCCTGAAAGTCAGCTGCCGGAAAGTGACAGGACTTTAAAAGGTTTCAACTGGCGTGGGGAAGAGCGGCTCAACTCGGTAGATGATCTCTTTGAAGATGACCCCGACTATGAACCGGTACTCATAGAGGGAATTCCCTTACCTGAAGAAGAGGGCAGTTTCTTTGATAAGGAAAAGCGGGACAGGCCGCTACTGAATAATAAAAGTCGCTTAAAAGAAAAAGACCTGCAGGAGCGACCTGCAGATACAATACCTGCCGCGACTAATAAAGCGGCAGAGCCGCAACCACTTTTAAGGCAGGAAGAAATAGAGAATCTTCCTGCACAGGATACTGTGCAGCCACAGCAACAGTTGCCTTTGCCCGAAAAACAGCAGGACACCATCACCCCTGCCGTAGCTATTCAACCCAAAAAGGACTAGTAGATTGAGACAGGATTTTTTTAAATATCAGGCGCAAACATCGCCTCATCCGCTGGCGCTGGAAGTTTCCCATGCCCAAGGCTCTTATATTTTTGATTCTGCCAATGAAAAATACCTTGACTTTGTGGCAGGCGTTTCTGCCTGTACCTTGGGCCACTGCCACCCCCGTGTGGTCAACGCGATCAAACAGCAGGCAGAGAAATATCTTCATGTGATGGTTTACGGTGAATATGCCCAGGGCCCTGCTGTAGAATTGTGCAGGTTGCTGGCTTCACAATTACCTGCCCCACTGGATAAAACTTATCTGACCAATTCGGGGACCGAGGCTATTGAAGGAGCTTTAAAGCTGGCCAGGCGATACACCGGCAAGACCGGCATCATCGCTGCAAAGAACGCTTACCACGGTAATACTATGGGCTCCCTGAGCCTTATGACTTACGAGGAAAGACAAAAACCCTTTCGCCCGCTCATTGGAGATGTGTCCTGGATAGAATTTAACAAGGAGGAAGACCTTCTAAAAATCTCAGAAAATACTGCCGGGGTGATCCTTGAGAGCATACAGGGTGGTGCGGGATTCATTCAGCCGGAAAAAAATTACTTAAAGAAGGTAAAATCCAGATGTGAAGAAGTTGGAGCCCTGCTCATCCTGGATGAGATCCAGCCGGGCTTTGGCCGTACAGGAAAGCTCTTCGGCTTTGAAAATTACGATATGGTGCCGGATATTGTAGTGATGGGAAAAGGCATGGGTGGCGGAATGCCTATTGGCGCCTTTACTTCTTCTTCAGAAATAATGGATACCCTGAGCGATAACCCGAAGATGGGTCACATCACTACCTTTGGTGGCAATCCTGTTATCGCGGCTGCTGCTTTGGCTACGCTGCAGGAATTAATTGAAGGAGACCTTCTGGAACAGACCCTCCAAAAAGAGGAATTATTCAGAAAACTTTTGGTTCATCCGCTCATTAAAGAAATTAGAGGGAGAGGATTAATGCTCGCTCCAATACTAAAATCTGAAAAAATTGTTAACGAATTGGTGATTCGAGCGCAGGCTAAAGGTCTCATTTTGTTTTGGTTACTCTTTGAGGGGAAAGCGGTTAGAATTACGCCGCCACTAACTATATCAATGGATGAGATAAAAAAAGGATGCGGCATAATTATTGAAATACTAGACGAAATAATGCAGTAGGCTAACATGTTAATTACTTTGTTAACAACATATTTGGTTTTTAACCCGGTCGCTGTAGAACATTTATAACTTTAATACTGTAGAAATCAGTAACAAACTGCTTATGCTGTTAAGCCATAACGAAGAAAACAATTTCTCCCTTACTCGTTTTGAATCGATGCTGAAGACTAATGATATATTATTCTTTGATTCGGATGAGTTCGAGAATATCATTCATTATTATTTAGAGAACGGGAAAATTGCTCTTGCCAAAAAAGCTGTTAAACTGGGTCTTTCTCAACACCCTTCTTCGGTTAACCTGAAGTTGTTACGTGTAGAGATCCTGGTTTTTGAAGACAAGCTTGACCAGGCCGAGGGAATACTGAACGAAATTTACGAACTGGAATCTTCCAACGAAGAGATATATATTCAGAAAGCCAATATTTTGTCTAAGAAAGACTTGCACCGCGAGGCCATTGAGATGCTTGAGACGGCGCTGGAAATAACTTATGATGAGGCAGATGTCTATTCTCTTTTAGGAATGGAATACCTTTTTCTGGAAGATTTTGAGAACGCCAAGCTCAACTTCATGAAATGTCTCGAAGCCGATGAGGAAGACTATTCGGCGCTATACAATGTCATGTACTGCTTTGATTTTCTTGAACAAAAACAGGGGGCAATAGATTACCTCAACAGCTTTCTCGACAGGAATCCCTATTCCGAAGTTGCCTGGCACCAGTTGGGGAAACAGTATTTTGACCTGAAGAACTATAAAAAAGCCCTTTCTTCTTTTGATTTTGCGATCATTAGCGATGACACCTTCATTGGTGCTTACCTGGAAAAAGGAAAGGTGCTGGAAAAATTGGGCAGGTTCAACGAAGCCATTGAGAACTACACCATCACTATGGACCTTGATGATCCCACTTCCTTTGCCTATTTGAGGATCGGGAAGTGTTATGAGAAACTGGGACTGGATGAACTGGCGCTTAAGAACTATCGTCAAACCGTACATGAAGATCCCTTGTTGGACAAAGGCTGGATCGCTATTACCGATTTCTTTTACAAGAAAAAGAATTACCACAAGGCTCTTTACTACATCAACAAGGCTATAGCTATTGACGGAGAGAATGTGCTGTACTGGAAGCGATATGCGCGCATCAACAACAGACTGCAACATCTTGAAGAAGCCGAAAGAGGCTACCGTAGAACACTCGAATTGGGAAACTACGAATTGGAAACCTGGATCAAGAGGTGTGATATACTTATCGATCTTGGTGAGTTTGAGGCTGCTTTACAAAACCTGCTACAGGCCATCGAGTTCTATCCAGAAACAGCCGAAATTGAATACCGCCTAGCCGGACTTTATTTCATGCTGCACGAACCCGAGAACGGAAACAAGCACCTGAACAATGCTCTCAAGATGGACTCAGAATATTACATCATTATTGAGGAACTTTTCCCTTCAATTTTCGCGAGAAAATCTGTCCGGGATAAAATAAGGATGCACCTTAAATCTTGCAGTTAATTCTTTTAACTTTGCGCACTTCAAAACAAGACGATGCGACGAAGTTTTAAAGATTATCTTCTTATTTCGGCAAAAGGAATGGCCATGGGAGCCGCAGATGTGGTCCCGGGAGTTTCCGGCGGTACTATAGCATTTATTTCAGGAATTTATGAAGAGCTCATTTCCACCATTAGCGGTGTGAAAGTGAGCCTTCTTTATACCTGGAAAAATGAAGGTTTTAAGGCCTTTTGGAAAGAATTCAACGGCAACTTCATTATTGCCCTTTTAGGAGGTATACTTTTCAGCATTTTCACCGTTATGCGAGTGACCAATTATCTGCTGGAAAACAACCCTATTCTCATCTGGGCTTTCTTTTTCGGACTTGTACTTGCCAGCGTTTACTATGTTGCCAAACAGATCCCGAAATGGACCTTTAACGTCTTCCTTTTTCTAATTATTGGAGCCGGGATCGCTCTTTACATCACCTCTCTGCCACCTTTGACTGCCGCAGCAAGTGACCTGTTCCTGTTTTTTGCCGGCGCAATTGCCATTTGCGCAATGATCCTGCCGGGAATTTCGGGGGCTTTCATCCTGGTCCTGTTGGGTGCGTACAAAACCGTGAGCGAAGCAGCGCACGACTTTGACCTTAAGATCCTGGGAATTGTGGCCCTGGGAGCCATTTTTGGATTGCTGTCTTTTTCCAGACTTTTAAAGTGGCTTTTTCTCAACTACAGCACACTTACACTCGCCACTTTGACGGGGTTTATTGCAGGGTCACTAAACAAGATCTGGCCCTGGAAAAGAGTTTTGGAAACTGCAACTTACGGAGACAAATCTGTAGTACTTAGAGATGAGTCGGTTATGCCGTGGAATTTTGCTTCAGAACCACATACCATTCAGGCTTCTGTTCTTATGCTTGCAGGATTTGCCCTTATTCTTATCTTAGAGGGCCTCGCAGAAAAAAAGCCGGTGCAGGAAAATGCAGCAAACCCGAACGTTTAGCGACAAGGTATTTCTCGTTATCAAAGGCATCCTAATGGGTGCCGCAAATAAAGTTCCCGGTGTTTCCGGCGGAATGGTGGCCTTTGTGGCAGGTTTTTATGAGGAATTCATCTATTCCCTGCGCCGCATTAATTATAATTCCCTGAAATTACTGGTCAACGGAAGATTTCGCAGCCTATGGTATTACGCGAATGGCCGCTTTATTTCCCTGCTCGTTCTGGGAATGGTGATTAGCTACTTTTCGGTGTCTCTCCTGTTGGACTATCTCATTACCCGCTATGAACTTTACGTATGGGCAGCTTTCTTCGGAATGATCCTGGGTTCGATCTATTACATTAGTAAAGATTTTAAAGAATGGAACCGGCGGAATATCGGCTTTATGCTGCTGGGGATCATTGGAGGTGTCAGCATCAGTTTTCTTGAGCCCGCAGCCGAAAATGATAACCTGTGGTTCGTCTTTTTCTGCGGAATTGTGGGCGTTTCGGGAATGACCCTTCCCGGTCTTTCGGGTTCTTTTATTCTTATACTTCTCGGGAATTATGTCTTGCTTCTTGTAGATTCGGTGAATGCTTTATATCTCACCCTTTCTGAAGTGTTCATGCTGGATTTTTCCTTTTGGAACAATGAAGAAAGGCTGCGGTTACTTCAGGTTCTAATGGTCTTTACGGCGGGTTCGATAACAGGGCTGGTTTCCCTTTCTCACATTTTAGGATATCTCCTCAAGCATTATAAGAGCGCCACTTTTGCCGTGATCATTGGATTTATTACCGGTTCCCTCGGAGTCGTCTGGCCTTGGAAAGAGGCAGAATACCGGCTTAATACCGATGGGATCTTTGTACTTGATCAAAGCGGCAACAGGATCATAGACAACTATGACCGGTATTTGCCACAACTTGACCAGGGAAGTACCTGGCTTGCCATCTTCTTGATCATCCTGGGAGCTTTATTGGTTCTCTGGATTGCTCTTGCAGAACTAAAAAATAAAAGATCCCATGCGTAAATTTGGCTTAATAGGTCGCGATATTTCCTATTCCTTTTCAAGAAAATATTTTTCAGAAAAATTTAGCCGGGAAAATATAGCAGCAACCTATGAAAATTTTGATCTTCAGGAAATCACTGAATTTCCCCGGGTAATTTCAGCCAATCCGCAGTTGAAGGGCTTGAATGTCACCATTCCATATAAAGAGGCTATTTTCCCCTTTTTGGATACTCTTGATCCCGTTGCTGAAGAAATTGGAGCCGTAAACACCATCAAGGTTGGAGAAAATGGAAAGCTCACAGGCTATAATACCGATTATTATGGGTTTGCTGAAGCTTTAAAGCCACACCTGAAACCTCATCATAAAAAAGCGCTCATCCTGGGAACCGGTGGTGCCTCAAAGGCAGTGAAATACGCCCTGGAAACCCTGGGGATCACCCCTAAATTTGTTTCCCGCACACCTGCCAAAAATGCTATTTCTTATAAAGATCTTTCTGAAGAAGTACTTGCCGATCATACGGTGATTGTGAACACTACACCTTTGGGTACCTTTCCCAGAACGACCGAATTTCCTGCAGTACCCGTGGAATATCTAGATGCCCGACACCTTCTATTCGACCTCATTTACAATCCGGCCAAAACGGCATTGATGCAAAAGGCTGAAGATCGGGGAGCAAGGGTTCTTAACGGACAGAAAATGCTGGAATTGCAGGCCGAAAAAGCCTGGGAGATCTGGAATAAAAGTTAGCCTCCACAGCACAATTTTACCTTCACAAATAGCCGCAAAGCCTTGTTAGGTACGCGGGGAGTTGTTATCTTTCAGCTTTATTATATTATTGAATATTGAACCCTAACATTGAAAGATATGTCTGAGAAAGAAAAACTGTCTAATCAAGAGCAGCCGGAAAAACCGAATAATGAACTTGATCCCCGGGAAAAATCCGCTGCAGAAGAGACAGGAAAAACAGCTGAAAAAACTTCCGACCAAGCGGAAGAAAGAGATTCCATTGCAGATGCAATGGTAGATGAAGCCAAAGCGACCGAAGAGAAAAGAGATGCCGAACCCGGCACTACTGCCGAAGCGGCTTTGGACCATGATGATGAGGAGGAAGAAAAACCAGCTTCTCAGAATAAAGAAACCGCTAAACCCGCTGCAAATAAACCGGCTTCTTCAGATAAACCCGATGAAAATAAGGAAGAGAAGGACTCCATCGCCGATGCCATGGTAGATGAGGCCCAATCCACCGAAGATAAGAAATCTGCCGAACCGGCGACCTCCCCCGAAGCGGCTTTGGAAACTGATGAAGAAGATGAGGAAAAAGCAGCTTCAAGGTCAGGATCTTCAGAAGAATCTGCTACTATTCAGGAAGAATCTTCAGAAGAAAAAGAAGGCGCCAAAAATCCCTTTTTTGACTCTAATAGTCCGGGAACTTCAGATGAAAAAGTAGACGAAAGAGCTTCCGAAGCAGCGGAAGATCCTTCAGAAGAAGGTGATGAAGAGTCCGGCGCACCAAAAAAGCCACGGGATGCGCAAAGTGAGGTAGACGAGGCCGTAGCTGAGGATAGTGAAGATGAAACTACGCATGAACGCCACGGGATTGAGAAGAAGGATTATCACGCTATGAGCAAGGAAGCTTTGGCCGATGAGCTGGAAAAACTGGTAAAAAAAGAGAAGGTCCAGGCTATCAAGGAACACGTGGAAGAAATTCGCGCCGAATTTAATGCCAAGTTCGATGAGGAAATGGAGGAAAAGAAAGAAGAATTTCTAGCCGAAGGCGGAAATATCATCGACTTCCACTACTCTACTCCTTTAAAAAAACGCTTTAACTCGTTGTATTTTGATTACAAGGAGAAACGAAATAAATACTACCAGCAATTAAAACAGGACCTCAACCAGAATCTTGAAAAGAGACTCGAGATCATTGAGGAACTAAAAAGCCTGATCGATGTTGAGGAAAATATCAACACAACCTACAGGCATTTTAAAGACCTGCAGGATCGCTGGAAAACTGCAGGACCTATTCCACGGGATAAGTACAATACCGTTTGGAACACCTACCACCATCACGTGGAGAATTTCTATGATTTCCTACATCTCAACAGGGAATTCAGGGATCTTGATTTCAAACATAACCTGGAGCAAAAACTAAAGATCATTTCCCGTGCCGAAGAACTCACCCAGGAAACAGATACTAACCGCGCATTCAGGGAGCTACAGATGCTTCATAAAATGTGGAAAGAGGACCTCGGGCCGGTAGAAAAGGAATACCGCGAGGATATCTGGCAAAAATTCAGCGATGCTACCAAACAGATCCACGATAAGCGACAGGAATATTTTGAGCAACTCGAAAAAGAGTTCGAAAAAAACCTGGAGAAAAAACAGCACATCATTGAGCAGATCAAAGAAATAGCTGCAGGAAATTATAATTCCCACAAGCAGTGGCAGCAAAAGATCACAGAGGTGGAAGCTTTGAGAGAGGCTTTCTTCAATGCCGGGAAAGTTCCGCGCCATGTGAACGATGAGACCTGGAAGAAATTCAAGGAGGCTGTGCGCAGTTTTAATCGCAACAAAAATGCTTTTTACAAGAATCAGAAAAAGGAACAATACGAGAATCTGGAGAAAAAGCAGGAGTTGGTAAAAATTGCAGAAGAGCATAAAGACAGTGAGGACTTCAAGGCCACCACTCCTCTTATGAAAAAGATCCAGGCCGACTGGAAGAGCATTGGTCATGTGCCACGCAAGGACAGTGATAAGATATGGAAGAAATTCAAGGCTGCCTGTAATCACTACTTCGACAGGTTGCATGCTTCAAGAAATGAGGAAAACAAGGAAGAGAATGAAGCTTTTGAACAGAAAAGAGAACTTCTGGATAAGCTTAAGAACGTAGAATTTTCCGGAGATCGCAAAAAAGATCTTCCTACTATTAAAAACTTCATTGAAGAGTGGAAGAAGCTGGGTCGAGTACCACACAGCAAACGGTATATTGAAGGAAAATTCAATAAAGCTCTTGATCAGGCTTTTGATAAGCTCGATCTCGACAAGAAACAGAGCGAAATGCTCAAGTATGAGAATAAGGTGCAGGCGTTGGAAAATTCCGACGACTCCAGAAAGCTCAACAATGAGCATTATTTTCTAACTAAAAAGATAGAGGAAACGAAAGCTGAGATAAGACAGCTGGAAAACAACCTTCAGTTCTTCTCTAATGTGGATGATAAAAATCCGCTGGTACAGGAAGTGCACAAGAACATAAAGAACCACAAAGAACAACTGAAGATATGGAAGGAGAAACTTGAAAAAGTAAAATCTCTTTACGACGAGTAGAAAAACCAGGACTGAAATAAAAACGCCCTTCAAAAATGCTTTTTTTGGAGGGCGTTTTTATTGTATTTCCGGGTTCCCCGTTTCTGGTTCTAAATGCGAAAGCGATCTAAATCTTCTTGGCTTCTTCCCAATAAACATCCATTTCGGCCAGCGTCATGTCTTTTAGGCTTTTTTTCTGCTCTTTTGCCTTGCCTTCCAGGTATTGAAATCTCTTGATGAATTTTTTATTGGTCCGTTCCAGGGCATCTTCGGGATTTACTTTCAGGAACCGGGCGTAGTTGATCATACTGAACAATACATCCCCAAATTCCTCTTCTATTTGCTGTTGATTATGGCTTTCCACCTCATGCTGCAGCTCCTCCAGTTCTTCTTTTAACTTTTCAAATACCTGTTGTGGCTCTTCCCAGTCAAATCCCACGCCGGCGACTTTATCTTGGATCCGGCTTGCTTTCACCAGGGCCGGCAAAGAGGCAGGCACTCCTTCCAGAACACTCTTTTTACCCTCTTTTAGCTTAAGCTGCTCCCAGTTTCGCTTTACATCCTCTTCATTATTAACTTTGGTATCGCTGTAGATATGTGGATGACGGCTGATCAATTTTTCGCAGATCCCATTGGCGACATCGGCAATGTCAAAATCTTTGGTCTCGCTCCCTATCTTCGCATAGAAAACAATGTGCAGTAAAAGGTCTCCCAGTTCCTTCTTTACCTCCTGCAGGTCATGATCCAGAATAGCATCGCCGAGTTCATAGGTTTCCTCAATGGTGAGATGCCGCAGACTTTCCAATGTTTGTTTTCGATCCCATGGACACTGCTCCCGCAGTTCATCCATAATGGTTAGTAAACGGTCAAAGGCTTTGAGCTGTTCTTGTCGTGAATTCATATGCTTTGGTTGAAGGAGGTAAGTTAGGTTTTACGGAAACAAAAAACCAACTGAAATCAGTTGGTTTTTTGTCATTTTTGAGAGGCTATTCTTCTTCGCCGCCGGTTTCTTTCGGAGTCTTTTCGACTTCCGCAGTTTCTTCAGAAGGTTTTTCATCTCCCTTGCTAAAATCGGTGTAGCCTTTGCTCACCAGCAGGTTATACCACTGGATGATCTTTTTGATGTCGCTTACATATACGCGATCCTCATCATAATCTGGCAATACTTCGCTGAAGTATTCTTCCAGTTTTGCTTTGGATTCTTTATGGCTGATGGCTTCTCCTCCATTCTCTTTTTCGTAGATCTTCTGAAAAACCTCCCGCAAAGGAACTTCTTCGGTATAAGTATATATAGCGATCTCGCTAAGCAGGCTCACATTGTGACGCATGTTCACAGAGATCTTTTTTCCATCTAACATAGATTCAGCAACAAAACCTCCGCGGGTTTGGGCTTTAAGTTCATACAATCCCGGTTTACCGGAGATGGACAACACTTTATCTAACTTCATATTTTTTAAATTTTGGAAGGCAAATATCTTACCTCCTGCCTAGAAAACAAAACTAATTAACGGCCTTTTTTAAGTTCGGGAAACTTCATGCGGTAATCTACCTGGATCTTCCCTTTTGAAATGTTGGAGAGCTTTCCCTTGATCAACCTCTTCTTAAGGCTACTCAGCTTATCGGTAAAGAGTATTCCCTCAATATGGTCATATTCATGCTGAATTACACGAGCTGCAATTCCTTTGTATTCCTCAACGTGCTTGTTGAAATCCTCGTCGTAATATTCGATCCTGATCTCGGGCTTTCTGAAAACATCTTCCCGAATATCGGGAATGCTTAAACAGCCTTCATTAAAAGCCCATTCGTCACCTGATTCTTCCACGATCTCAGCATTAATGAAAACTTTCTTAAGACCTGCCAGTTCTTTTTTCTCTTCTTCTGAAAGTTCTTCATCTTCCGCAAATGGCGAAGTGTCTACCAGAAAGATCCTTATAGGTAATCCCACCTGTGGTGCCGCGAGCCCGACTCCATAAGCGCCATACATGGTCTCCCACATATTCTCAATCAATTCTTTCAGGTTCGGATAATCTTCCGAAATGTCTTTCGCTTTCTTTCTTAATACCGGATCTCCGTAGGCGGTTATTGGTAAAACCATATTCAATGTTTAAGGTTTAAGGTCTAATGTTTAATCTCTGAGGCGATTTCACGTCTCGTTCTTATCTCCATCAGATAATCTGTCCAAGGATCTTTGAGCAGTTCTTCTCGAAGCAACAAAAATGGAAGTCAACTCCCTAGCTTCAGAAAGAACCTCTTCATAACATCCCTTCTTCAGAATATTTTCTTCCTCAAGAAATTCTATCCAAAATATACATTCGTCAGCTTCTTCAATAACTATGCTCAGTTTTGATATAAATCCTCTTTTTGTCTGCCCCAAATTTGCTGCCCTGTAATTTGCAGCTACAGAAGTGCAAGCTCTAATTAACTGTTTCTGCACATGCCATTCGAGAACTCCTTTTGGAAGAGACAGTGCCAGCTTTACACAGTTGTGGGCAAATTTGTTTGAACGTTTCTTCAGATCTCTTTCCATTTTCCGAAATATTGCCTTCCTCTCTGTTTTTTTGTTATTCCTTAATCCTTAGCCCTTAATCATTTATAAAGGTACGACTGCAAAATGATCGTCGCGCTTATTTCGTCAACAAGGGCTTTGTTTTGCCGCTGTTTTTTTTTGAGTCCGCTGTCGATCATGGATTGGAATGCCATTTTGGAAGTAAAACGTTCGTCAACTCTTTCGAGCTTCATTTCCGGAAAAATTTCACTGAACTTCTTAAGGAACTCCTGAATATTTACTTCACTGCCCGATGCTGTGTTATCCATTTGTTTGGGTTCCCCCAACAAAACAAGTTCCACCTGCTCTTCAGAAAAATATTTTTTCAGGAATGGCAAAAGCTCGGCGGTGGGAACTGTGGTAAGCCCCGATGCTATGATCTTTAGCTCATCGGTAACCGCAATTCCGGTGCGTTTGGTGCCGTAATCTAATGCCAGTATTCTTCCCATAATTTGCCGGCAAAGATACGCCTTAATTCGGGAACCAAAAAAACCATACAATCACAGGCATGAACGGTAAGGGTTCAACTAATTTCGGCTAAATGTTTTACCTTCGCGCTTTCGAAAGTCTGTCCAAAAAAGATGACTTTAAATACGATCTGAACACACCAGATCTTTAGAAACTGAAAAATTATTTACATGAAAAATCTTCAAGAGATCATCGAGAAAGCCTGGGACAACAGGGAACTTCTTAATAAAACTGAAACTACAGATGCCATTCGCGAGGTCATCGACCTGCTTGACAGCGGAAAGCTTCGCGTAGCCGAACCTACAGTCGACGGTTGGCAGGTGAACGAATGGGTAAAGAAAGGGGTTGTTCTTTATTTCCCCATTCAACAAATGGAGACCCTGGAGGCCGGGATATTTGAATACCACGATAAGATTCCGCTAAAGAAAGGTTACAAAGACAGAGGGATAAGAGTAGTTCCCAATGCGGTAGCCAGACACGGAGCCTATATTTCCAGCGGAGTGATCATGATGCCCAGCTATGTCAATATAGGAGCTTATGTTGACGAGGGCACTATGGTGGATACATGGGCTACTGTTGGAAGTTGCGCACAAATTGGAAAAAATGTGCATTTGAGCGGCGGAGTAGGAATTGGAGGGGTGTTGGAACCTCTACAGGCTGCACCTGTTATCATTGAGGACAATGCTTTTCTTGGCTCAAGAAGTATCGTTGTTGAAGGTGTAAAAGTGGAAAAAGAAGCTGTTCTTGGGGCTAACGTGGTATTAACCGGATCAACTAAGATTATCGACGTTACGGGAGATGAGCCGGTGGAAATGAAGGGAATTGTTCCGGCACGTTCGGTAGTAATTCCGGGAAGCTACACGAAAAAATTCCCTGCCGGAGAATACCAGGTGCCATGTGCATTGATCATTGGTAAAAGAAAAGAGAGCACAGACAAGAAAACCTCTCTAAACAACGCTTTGAGAGAGCACAACGTAGCCGTTTAGAAATCAATTATTCTTCCCTCTCGGGAGGCCAGGCCGGGTCTATGAAAATACTCGTAATACAGCAAAAAATGATAGGGGATGTACTCGCATCCTCTATTCTTTTTGAAGCCCTTCGGAAGAAATTTCCGGCTGCCGAACTGCACTACCTTCTTCAGGCTCACACCTTGCCCGTCGTTCAAAATAATCCGAACATTGACAAATGCATCATCTATGATCCCCGATGTAATCTGAATCCATTAAGTTTTGCGAAATTTCTCGAGTCGATAAGGCATCAGAATTACACTACTGTTATAGATGTATATTCAAAAATAAGCACCGGTTTAATGTCCTTTTACTCGGGAGCAGAATGCAGGTTGAGTTATGAAAAAAGGTACACGAGACATTTTTATACACGCACTTTTCATCCCATTAAAACCCCTCGCTCCTGTGCGGGTTTGGCTATAGAAAATCGCATGCAGTTTTTGCAGGGGTTTCAGGAAGATTTTCCTTCACATCTACGGCCAAAAATTTATCTGGACAAACATAAAAAAGAACTAGCCGCGCAGCGGTTAAAAAATGGAGGAGTTGACTTTAGCCGCCCTCTCATTATGTGCGGAATTTTAGGAAGCTCAAGAAAGAAAAGCTATCCGCCTGCTTATATGGCCCTTCTTCTAGACAGAATTGTACAGCATTTGAAAGAGCCCCAAATCCTCCTGAATTACTTACCCAATCAGGAGAAAGCTGCCTTAGAAATTGTCAGTTTATGTTCTCCCACCACCCAATCCAAGATCTTCCTGGATCTTTACAACAGGAAACTTGAAGATTACATTGCCAGTTGCGCCAATTGCCATGCCTTCATTGGCAACGAAGGCGGTGCCGTTAATATGGCAAAAGCTCTTGAAATACCCACTTTTTCGATCTTTTCACCGCAAATCGACAAAGAGGAGTGGAGCATTTATGAAGATCCCTACCAGAACGTCTCTGTACATATCAGCGACTTCAAACCCGAAATAAAAATGCTTTCAAAAAAGGAGATCAGGAAAAAGTCAGCTGCTTTTTATGAATTACTGCAGCCAAACCTTATCTTCGCCAAACTCGATATCTTTTTAAAAGAAACAGTCGATTCGAAAATTCAGGAGACAAAGTAACTCTATGAAAATCATTATTCTAGCCGCAGGAATAGGCTCTCGTCTTGGAAATCCTTTCCCAAAACCACTTACCCCTCTAAAAGGAGGAAAAAGTATAATGGAGAGGCAAATTGACAACCTTTCCACCCATTTTTCTGTACACGATATTACTGTAGTTGTAGGTTTCAAAAAAGATCTTATCATGGAGCGGTTTCCCGATCTCACCTATATCTACAACCAATTTTTTGATGCTACAAATACCTCCAAGAGTTTACTGAAAGCCCTGAAGAAATATCAGCAGGAGGATGTGCTCTGGCTTAACGGGGATGTGATCTTTGATGCAGAACTTTTCTCTGTCCTCAAAAAGGAAATTTCAGTTGAGAATTCTTTTGTTTCGGTAAACACTTCAAGAGTAGCCGAAGAAGAAGTTAAATATACCCTCAAAAATGGCTTTATTGACGAACTTTCCAAACAGGTAAAGGAGGGATTGGGTGAAGCCGTAGGCATTAACTACATTTCAAAAAGGGATATGCCGGTTTTGCTAAAACATCTTGAAAAATGCAGAGATAATGATTACTTTGAACGGGGCATCGAAACTGCAATTCAGGAAGATGGTTTAAAAATAAAGGCCGTTGACATTTCAGATTTTCGATGTATGGAAGTCGATTTCGAAGAAGATCTCGCCGCCGCAAACAAAATGTTTTAGAAATGAAATTCATTCTTTTCTGTCAATATCCCTATGCCTTCGGGATCATGCAGCCTATCATGCAGGTGCTTAAGGACAAGCAGCATGAATATCTCTGGTTTCTAACTGAAAATTTAAGAGGAAAATTCCCTTTTCCGGACGAACCTCACACCTTTGAAATAGAAGAGATTGAAAATTATAGAAGCGATGTAATTTTTTGCCCGGGAAATGAAGTCCCGCATTACCTCCGCGGGCTTAAAACGCAGATCTTTCATGGGCTTGCCGGTGAAAAAAAGGGTCATTTCAAAATTCGGCATTACTTTGACCTTTACCTTACGCAAGGTCCCTATTTCACCCGGAGATTCCAGCGACTAAAGAGGAGGCATAAAAACTTTGATGTTATTGAAACAGGATGGCCAAAGCTGGATATCTATGGAAATGAGCGAGATAAATATGGGGAAGAAAAAAAGGAGCTGCTGAAACAACATTCAGCTAAAAAGATCCTGCTTTACGCACCCACCTTCTCCCCTTCCCTTACTTCGGGGCCTTTCCTGCTGAAGGATCTGAAGAAAGTTGCAGATAATGAAGACTACCTGTTGTTGATCAAGTTCCATGACCTGATGTCTCCTGAACTTATCAAGCAGTACAGGCAGTTTGCCGCCGAAAGGTCAAATGTTATTTTTGAGGAGGAACCAAATATTGTGAAGTTCCTGCTAATGGCAGATTTGCTAATTAGCGATACTTCGTCTGTAGTCTACGAATTTCTTCTGCTGGATAAGCCGGTAATCACCTTTAGAAGCAATTCCCAAATTAAACTCTGGGAAAATATAACTGAAGCCTCAACTTTATCTGATAAGATTCAGCAGAATCTCGGGAAGGATCCTTATGCTGAACAACGGCAGACTATCATTGCAGAATATCACCCATACAATGACGGACAAAGTGCACTGCGCATGGTCAATGTGGTAGAGGATTACGTGGAAGAGCACGGAGTTCCGGAAAGACGAAAGCTGCCATTCGTTAGAAGACGTAAGATGAACAGGATGTTCAGAAGAAAGAAAAAGCAGTCCAGAAGTTAAGCACAAATACCCAAGTCTAGACCTTTGTTCCCTCAATTAAACCTATAGTGAATGACAGAACCTCAAGAAAATATTCCGGTAGATGCCGTTCTAACATGGGTAAATGGGAACGATAAGAAGTGGCAGGAAAAAATTAATGCTTATTCGGAAACTAAAATCAATTTCTCTTCCGAAAATCACCTTAAGCGATACAATTCTATTGGGGAAATTGATATTGCGATCAAATCAATAATCAAGTTTGCTCCATTTATAAGGAATATTTTTCTGGTAACAGACGACCAGTCTCCTGAGTCGTTTGATTCCCTGAAATCGTTAGCTCAGGAAAAAGGCATTAACCTGGAACTGGTAGATCATAAGATAATATTCAACGGATATGAAGAATATTTACCCACCTTCAACTCGTGCTCAATCATATCCATGTTATTCAAAATACCCCACTTATCAGAGCACTTTATAATTTTCAATGATGATACTTTTTTAATGAAAGAAGTATCAGTAAATGATTTCTTTATTCAAGGAGAACCAATTATAAGGGGTAAATGGCAGCCCTTTAATGAAGACAGAACGATTAGAAAATCCTACCATAAATTATTGAGTACTTTTAGGATCCCGGTAAAAAAGGCCAAAATAAGTTTCAAAAGATTACAACAAAACAGCGCCAGATTGGCTCAGGCGGATAAATATGTCAGACGTTTTCACACGCCGGTCAGCGTGAGAAAATCAACTCTGACAAACTTCTTTGAAACAGACAGTTTACTACGAGAGAACATACAGCACAGGTTTAGAAATGAAAATCAGTTTCTATTATCTTCCTTGTCTGAACATTTAGAAATTAAAAACAATACTTATCATTATCGGGATTACTCGCAACTAACCTACTTTCGATCGTATAGGAATTTATGGTGGACAAAGCTAAAGCTGAAGTGGTTCAAGGCAAACCGGCGGAAGCTCTTCATCACATTCCAAAGCCTGGACATGGCAGACGATAGAATTTTAGATTACATATTGCATTGGTTAGAAGAACGATTAGGTAAAGACTAGGCTGTTTTTGATTTTACAGGAAAAAAGGCAGATTTATTTCCAATTCCAAACTATTTTTTCCTACGCTTAAACTTCTTCTTTATAACTGCTGCTCTGTCTCGTTTTGAAAAGAAGATTTGATTGAAATTAAACATTTGCTCAAAAACTTCAGAGGCCGGCCGCTTTATTAGCTTTGCATATTCATCGGCCATGATCTCATAAACCGCCTTTTCTCTTGACAAGCGCTCAAAATTCCGAAGTCTTTGAGAGATATCTAAGGTTTTAAAATTCATCCGGTTGAGATCAACCAGGAAAAAATCATAGCCATTATCACCGATTTTGATAAGGGTATTTCCGGGGGAATGGTCTAAAAATTCAATTCCTTTTTCGTGGAGATCATAAGTAAACCGCGTAAAGGCGCGAAGAATCTCCTCGTGTCCTTCTTTTGCGA
This sequence comes from Salinimicrobium aquimaris, assembly GCF_035607535.1. Lineage (NCBI taxonomy): Bacteria > Pseudomonadati > Bacteroidota > Flavobacteriia > Flavobacteriales > Flavobacteriaceae > Salinimicrobium > Salinimicrobium aquimaris. Next base: position 6,719 of record NZ_JAYDZX010000014.1, on the reverse strand, counting down.
GATCTATATCTCTAAACGTAAGATCATAATCCAGATGTTCGCTCACATAAAAGCTTTTGAGGAAAGCTAGGCTTGTAACTTCTTCAGCATAAGCAATGGGAGCCGGGGTTTTTATGCCCCTTGCCAGAAGTTCTTTGGCATAAATAAAAGATCTTTCGGCTTTTGATTTTCTAAAAAATCGGTAGGCAACTTTGTTGACGGCATTCGGGATCTTGAAAGCTTTAATATTGACCTCTGTACGATCCAGCTTAATCGCCTTCAAAACATTTCTTTTTCCCGGTCCTATTTTTCGTCCCTCCTCTTCAAAATTCTCAAGAGCCTGAAAAATTTCTTCCTGGTAAGAAGAATATGCTTCATCTATGATTACTTTCATATGATTTCCCGAACTTTTTGGCAAAGTTAACCTTTTGAGTTTGCATAAACTTTAAACTTCTCAAATTATAAGATTCCTTACCGCTAATAGGTCCCGGGCTCAAGATTTAGGTAGATCTGTGAATAGAACTAATTATTCCACAAAATGAAGGTTGTGAAAAAATAGGTTTCTTTCCTTATAGAAATAGCGGTGTAGACACTTCTGGCGTTCATTTCTACTTGAACAGATTTATTATACCTTCGCAGTTACAGCCATAGAAAGGCAGTTCAAAAAAGGTTATGAAAATCCTTCATTTATCGGCAGTAAGAAATTGGGGTGGCGGTGAAAGCCATATTGAAAACCTGTGTCATGAGCTGAAGGAAAAAGTATGCAACGTGATCTTTTGTGTTCGGGACGGTATGCTTCACCAGCGACTAAAGGCACAGGACCATCAGGTAATTACTGCGCCGCTTGCTAATAAAATGGATCCTCGTTTTATACTGAAGCTCGCTTACCTCTGTAAAAAGCAGAATTTTGACCTGCTTCATATTCACGACAGTACAGCACTCACCCTCGCTGTAATGGCCGACCACTTTGCATCCCTGCCGCCTTTTATCCTTAGTAAAAAAACTTCATTTCCAATCCGACCGAGACGGCAAACCCTCTTTAAATATAACTATCCAAAGATCAGGAAGATCCTTTGTGTTTCTGAAGCTACTAAAAATATCAGTTCTAAAACTTTATGCCGTGCGGGCAGACTAGAGGTTGTCTACCATGGAACACGATTAGATAATAAAACCCAAAAATCCCCTTTTGAGATAAGAAGAAAATTTGGTCTGCCGGAAGCTGCTGTAATTGTGGGAAACATTGGCAACCATATCGAGGCCAAGCACCTGGAAACTTTTATTTACACTGCAGATTATCTCATCAACCGGAAAAAGCAAAAGCAACTTTATTTTGTTCAGATAGGAAACTTCAGCCGTAGAACTGAAGCCCTTAAAAAGCTTGTACAGCAGTTGGCTCTTGAGGATCATATCTTGTTCACCGGCTATATTCCTGAAGCTTCAGCTTTAATTCCCCAGTTTGACGTCCTGCTCCTCACTTCAGAAAACGAGGGAATACCGCAGGTGATCTATGAATCCTTCTATTACAACGTGCCGGTAGTGAGCACGAATGTCGGCGGAATTCCTGAAGTAATAGAAAATAAAGTGAACGGTCTTCTAACAGATCCTTATGATCACGTGGGATTGGGCGAAAACCTGTTGTTTTTGCTTGGAAATCCGCAGGTAATCCCGAACTTTGCAAAAATTTCCAGGGAAAAATTATTTCAAAACTTCACGAGCAAAATTATGGCCGGGAAGACACTGGAAATCTATAAAACAGCACTAAATGGGAGAGTACACTGAAGAAATCAACAATGCCTACAATGTCCTTAAAAGAGGCGGAATTATATTATATCCTACCGACACGGTTTGGGGAATTGGGTGTGACGCCACCAATGCAGATGCCATAGACAAGATCTTTGCACTTAAGAAAAGAAGTGAAGAGAAAGCCTTGATCTGCCTGGTATCCGATTTTAAGATGCTTAATCAATATGTGGAAGATGTGCCTGAGGTAGCTTATGATATTCTGAAGTATGCTGCCAAACCAACAACTATAGTCTACGACCAGCCTATTCGTGTTGCCGAAAACCTGGTGGGTGCAGATAACACCCTTGGAATTCGAGTGACGAAGGATAAATTTTGTCAGCAACTTATAAGGAAATTAAAGAAGCCACTGGTCTCTACTTCTGCTAATCTAAGCGGACAGCCAACCCCGGAAACATTTGGAGATATAAGCAAGGAAATTTTAGAAGGTGTGGACTATGTGGTAAATTTGCACCAGTCTATTAAAACTCCAAAACCATCGGCTATTATTAAGCTTAGCAATGATGGAAAGGTGCAGGTGATTAGGAAATAATTGTAAAAGAACCACCGATAAAAGACCTCACAGGTTTTGAAAACCTGTGAGGTCTGAGCAGATCAATTCTCGGGGACCGGAAACAAAGACATTAAAGTGAACAACTACAAACGGGCATTAACCAATAACATTTTTAAAGTAATTTCTCTTGCCTCTCAGGAACTGGGACTGGAGAGCTATGTAATTGGAGGTTTTGTAAGGGATTATATCCTGCAGCGGGGAGAGCACAAAGACATAGATGTGGTTGCTGTAGGAAGCGGAATAGAATTGGCTCAAAAGGTGTCAGATCTACTTCCCCACAAGCCTAAAGTTCAGATCTTCAAGAACTATGGAACGGCAATGCTGCGCGCCTATGACATGGAAGTGGAGTTTGTTGGTGCACGAAAAGAAAGTTATTCAGAAGAAAGCAGGAATCCCGAAGTGGAAAGCGGCACCCTGGAAGATGACCAGAACCGCAGGGACTTTACCATAAATGCCCTGGCGCTGAGTCTGAATGAAAGTAGTTACGGAGATCTACTGGACCCTTTTCACGGATTACAGGATCTTAGCGCCGGAGTCATCCGCACCCCTCTGGATCCTGACATTACTTATTCTGATGATCCCTTGCGAATGCTAAGAGCAGTGCGCTTCGCCTCTCAACTACAATTCAGGATCGAGAAAGATTCCCTACAGGCCATCATAAGAAACAGGAGCCGCTTAAAGATCATTTCCCGGGAAAGGATAGTCGATGAACTGAACAAGATCCTCCTCTCTCCAAAGCCTTCTGTAGGATTTAGCCTGTTGCATAAAACCGGACTTTTAAGATTGATCCTTCCGGAGTTGACTGCATTGGAAGGTATAGATGAAATTGAAGGTCAGCGGCATAAGGACAACTTTTGGCACACCCTGGAGGTGGTCGATAATATTTCGGAAAATACAGATGATCTTTGGCTGCGCTGGGCTGCGTTGTTACACGATATAGGAAAAGCACCTACAAAGAAGTTTGATGACAAACTGGGGTGGACCTTCCATGGTCATGAATTTGTTGGTTCCAAAATGGTGTACAAGCTGTTTAAGCGCTTGCGAATGCCTTTGAATGAAAAGATGAAATTCGTTCAGAAAATGGTCTATATGAGTTCAAGACCGATTGTTCTTTCGCAAGACGTAACAGATTCGGCTGTGCGAAGGCTTATTTTTGATGCAGGAGAAGACATTGAAGACCTTATGACCTTGTGTGAAGCCGATATCACCACGAAAAATCCGCGGCGATTCAGGAAGTACCACAACAATTTCAAGATCGTAAGGCAAAAGATTAAAGAGGTCGAGGAACGGGATCACGTGCGGAATTTCCAGCCGCCCGTTTCCGGAGAAGAAATCATGGAGACATTTGATCTTAAGCCTTCCAGAGAGATCGGGATTATCAAGGATGCTATTAAAGAAGCCATTTTAGAAGGAGAAATCCCGAACGATTATGATGCTGCCAAAGCATATATGCTTCAAAAAGGAAAAGAAATAGGTTTATCCCCTAAATAAATTATGCTTTACCTTCACATTTACCCCCATGAAAAACAAGGACAATAAAAAGGTTGTTTACTGGCTGTTCACCGGCTGTTTTTTAATTTTTATAATGGTCGTGGTGGGAGGAATTACCCGCCTTACCAACTCCGGACTCTCCATTTCAGATTACAAGTTGATCACCGGAACCATTCCGCCTCTAACCGAGGAGCAATGGATCGAAGAATTTGAGTTCTATAAACAGTTCCCCGAGTATCAAAAATTGCACTACCACTTTACTCTTGAAGATTTCAAAGGGATCTATTTCTGGGAATGGATCCATAGGGTGATTGGCCGCCTCATAGGACTGGTCTTTATAATTCCGTTCCTGTATTTTCTAGTTACAAAACAACTTAGCAGGCCAACCATTTATAAATCAATTGTACTTCTCTTCCTGGGAGGATTTCAGGGATTTCTAGGCTGGTATATGGTCAAAAGCGGACTGGTAGATATGCCTGCGGTGAGCCACTACAGGCTGGCTGCCCACCTGACTACGGCTTTCGTAACTTTCGCCTACTGTTTCTGGGTCGCAATGGACCTCCTTTATCCAAAGAAAAAGGTCGTAAACAAAAGCTTCAGAAATCTAATTTGGGTGGGGATGATCGTCCTTATGGTACAGATCATTTGGGGAGCATTTGTGGCCGGACTTGACGCGGGATGGATCCACAATTTCTGGCCCTGGATGACAGGTGGGGAATGGGTGCATGAGACCGTATATATTGAACAGAAACCCCTGTGGCGAAATTTTATAGAAGGTAAGAGCGGTGTGCAGTTCGTTCACAGATACCTCGCATACGCAGTGGTAGCGGCCGTCCTCTACATCTGGTACAGGTCCAGGAGCTTGCAACTTACACTTCCGCAGCAAAGAGGAATTCAGTGGCTCGTGGGATTGGTATTTTTACAATTTGTTTTAGGTGTGCTCACTCTAATTTACGCTGTGCCTTTATGGCTGGGGGTCGCGCACCAGGTAGGAGCATTTTTCCTGCTTACAGCAATGACTTTTACCCTGCATAGATTTAGTCGCTAAATTTAATTTCTCATCTAAAAACGTATCTTTGCACTCCAAATTTTTGACTTATGCTGTATAGATTTAGAATTATCCTCGATGCCGAAGAAGATGTGTTTCGCGACATAGAAATAATGGCCGATAACACCCTTGAAGATTTACATAATACGATCCTCCAGTCCTTTGGATTTGACGGCACCGAGATGGCTTCTTTCTATATTAGCGATGACGAATGGAACCAGGGGGAAGAGATCTCTCAGTTTGATGTCACCGAAGGCACAGGATCGGTCCGGCTAATGAATGAGACCACTCTTGATGATGTGGTTTCTGAAGAGCAGACCAAGCTGATCTACATCTATGACTTTTTTAGCATGTGGACTTTTCTCGTGGAACTGGCAGAGATAGCAGAACCCGATCCTCAAATGGATTACCCAAACCTCCTCTTCGTTCACGGACAGCTCCCTACAGCAGCTCCCGAAAAGGAGTTCCAGGCCGAAGATGATGATCTCAACCTCGACTACGATGATGACTTCGACGTAGACGACTATGACGATCTTTCTTTCGACGAAAACTGGAACTAGACCAAATTTTCCTATTTTTCAGCCTTTATTAATCCGGTAACTTAACCGCACTTTTTCAATATGATCAATTTATATAACGCTCACATTGACTCTCTTTCTATTCACAGGGTTGGCAACAAAAGCCGAAATGAGAACATTTTCCTTTCTGCCCAGCCATTTCACCTGAATGACGAGATCACCCCTCTTATAAAAGAGTATTTCCTCAAGCCATTTAGAGATAAAGAGGAAAATTATTTTCAGTTTGCCAATGATGTGGATGTTGAATTCAACCCGTTGTATGAGATCGCATGTAAGATCTTTGACGCTCCTCAAACTATCCACGAGCAATCAAAGAAGATCACAACTTTGCTTTTTGAACAGTCCTCTCACCCGCATATTAAAAGTGGGGAAGTTTATGTTGTCTATTTCGACAACATGATGCTCGACAATGAAAAGACAACTGCTATCGGAATTTTTAAATCCGAATTAAAGCACGATTTTCTACAGTTCCAGGAAAAAGAAAGCATTCTGGAAATGATTATTCAGCAGGGAATCAACCTGAACAAGCTGGATAAAGGCGCTATTATTTTCAACAAGAACAGGGAAGAAGGATTTAAGATCCTTTCTGTGGATTCAAACAAGTACGATACCAAATACTGGCTCGAGAACTTCCTCGGAGTAGATGTTCTTGCCGATGAGAATTTCCATACCAAAAAGTACCTGAAATTTTGCCAGAACTTCGCCAAAGACGTGGTACTTCCTGCGGAAGACAAAAAGGAAGAAGTCATGTTCATGAACCGAAGTGTTGATTATTTTGCAAAGAACGATGCTTTTGAAGAAAGTGCTTTCCTGAATTCAGTTATTGATAACCCGGCTCTCGTCCCGGAGTTCCAGAACTACAAAACTGAGAAAGCACCAAAGTACAAGATTGAGGATCTTACCAGTTTCCCCATCTCCAACACCGCAGTAACTGCCGCGAGGAAATCAATTAAGAACACCATAAATCTCGATACTAACATCCAGATCAAAATGGATTTCATTAATCCTGAATCGGCCGAGAAGTTTGTTGAAAAAGGCTGGGATGAGGAAAGGCAGATGTATTATTACCTGGTGTACTTCAACAAAGAACAAAAGAGCTAAGACGGCGGTGTTTCTGGAGCCAAGAGCCAGGAGCAGAAGGCAAGAGCCAGGAGCCAGGAGCCAAGAGCCAGGAGCCAAGAGCCAGGAGCCAAGAGCCAAGAGCCAAGAGCCAAGAGCCAAGAGCCAAGAGCCAAGAGCCAAGAGCCAAGAGCCAAGAGCCAAGAGCCAA
>NZ_JAYDZX010000013.1:0-79074 GCF_035607535.1 Salinimicrobium aquimaris | reverse complement strand
GAGCCAGGACTGATATGTAAAGGAGCCTCAAAAATGACATTTTTGAGGCTCCTTTTTTATTACTCCTTTTTCCTTAGACCTTAATCCTTTAGATCAGTCTTTTCATATTCACATCCTCGTAATTTCGCTTTACAAAATCGAGGGCTGTGCGCAGTATCTGCCCCATAGAGCGGGCCCTTTTAAATTTCATGTCATTTGAGAATTCGTAAAGTTCCTTTCGCAGTTGCTTCACGTTCGGTTCGTTGGAGATTTGGTCGTTAAGGATACAGCGCATCAATTCCTTATACCGGGATTGTGCATTGATGATCCTTTTGGCCAGCAGGGAGCGCTCTTCCCTCCGGTACTGCTCAATCGAGGACTCCTGAAGCTTTTCACTAACCAGTTGCACCATTTTAAAGTTCTCTTTAAAGAACTGCGGCCGATACACTTTCAGGTTTCCTTCAAAACACTGTTGATCGAAATCAATTGCCCTAATCTGGTATTCTACATGATCGAAATCGTGAGTGGGAATGATCACATAATTATAGGAACGCATATCACCCAAGAGCCTTATGGTGCAACGCTCATTGAATTTCACGAACTGCTTTGCGATCTGGGTCTTGGCCCTGTCATCACAAAGCGGCAGCTCATCATCTATGAACACATCCCCCGGAATTCCCGCTATATGTTCTTCGATCAGCGTATCGCGGTAAACCAAAAAATTTATCCTGTGCGGGGAAAGTATATGTTCAAATTCTAGTCCGTAGATCCTGGAAGCATCGGCTTTTTTTACATAAAAATAGGTGAAACTATCATTCAGGATATTCCGGATCTTTATGCGAAAAGGCTTTGAATTTCCGAAGGTACAGTAGTCAATGGCATCAACATTAAGGAACTCCAGCGAGTCATCACTACCATCGGAATGCAGGATGGTATACACCTTTTTCAAGCTGTTGTCGATATCATCCCTTTCATAATCGGGATAATAACAACGCACCCAATAAGTATCCTCCTCATGCTGATCATATACCACGATCGAGCCCGAGAATCTTAGAAGGTCATCATAAAAAACCGGGATTTTAGTGTTTCGATTGTATTTGGCGAGATATTTATGGAACCGGTCATTCACCGGAAAGGATGGTTTCTTTTTTGACATTAATTTTTCCCGCATACCCTGAATTTCCTCAAAAATAAGACTTCTTTTTATATCGGCCTGTAACAAAACGTTAACTTAGACGTCGAATGTTAAAACCCGGTTTATTTTGAGCACAATACTTCGTCTAAATAATCTCACTAAAAGATTTGGCCCCGTCACCGCGGTAAAGGATCTCTCATTCACCATTGAAAAAGGGAATGTTTACGGCATTCTCGGTCCAAACGGAAGTGGAAAATCCACTACTCTGGGGATCGTTCTAAATGTGGTCAATAAAACCAGTGGAGATTTCCAGTGGTTCGACGGACAACAGAGCACACACGACGCCTTGAAAAAAGTTGGAGCCATCATCGAGCGGCCTAACTTCTATCCATATATGACCGCCGCACAAAATCTTGCCCTGGTGTGTAAGATCAAGAACGTTTCCCCAAACAAGATAGATGAGAAACTGGACCTGGTAGGCCTGCTGGAGAGAAAAGACAGTAAATTCCGTACTTTTTCACTGGGTATGAAACAGCGGCTCGCTATTGCCTCTGCCCTTTTGAATGACCCGGAGATCCTGATCCTGGATGAACCTACTAACGGACTTGATCCACAGGGAATTCACCAGATAAGGGAGATCATTACTACTATTGCAGGCATGGGAACCACCATCCTGCTGGCCTCTCACCTGCTCGATGAAGTGGAAAAAGTTTGTACCCATGTGGTGATCATAAGAAAAGGAGAAAAGCTTTACAGCGGGCCGGTAGATCAAATGAACGCCAGCTTTGGATTCTTTGAGTTAAAAGCTGCAGATAGGGAACGACTTAAATCCCTTCTGGAATCACATCCTTCTTTTGGAAAGATCACCGAAAAAGGCGACTGCATTGTTGCTTTTTTAAAGGAGTCAATGGATGCCGAAACCCTCAACACCTATTTATTTGATAACGGACTGGTACTTTCGCAGCTTGTGAAGCGAAAAGAAAGCCTTGAAGAACAGTTCTTACAGTTAACCAACCAAATTTCAGCTTAATGTTACGACTACTCAATATAGAATACCATAAGCTGCGCTACAGCAAATCGGCCAAGATTCTTATCACCACTTATTTTGTGTTGATCACCTTCATATCCCTCATCGCCTCTATTGAATTTAATTTTGGAGGATTCCGGGGACGGGTTGCCGATATGGGTATCTTTAATTTTCCCTTTATCTGGCACTTCAACAGCTATGTTGCTGCCACTCTTAAGCTATTCCTGGCTATTGTGATCGTCTCGATCATGTCCAATGAATACTCCAACCGTACTCTTAAGCAGAATTTGATTGATGGTTTGAGTAAAAAAGAATTTGTCCTTTCTAAATTTCTCACGGTGCTAAGCTTTGCACTGCTGTCCACTGTTTTTCTATTTATTGTTTCTTTGATCCTGGGGCTTTCCTTCTCAGATTATACCGAGATCTCCATCATCTTTTCAGATATGGAGTACCTGTTCGCCTATTTCATAAAACTAACGGGTTTCTTTGCTTTCTGTATGTTTTTGGGAGTTCTTGTCAAAAGATCGGCCTTTGCACTTGGATTTCTGTTCATCTGGTGGATCCTGGAAAGTATTGCCAGAGGAGTGATGGAATATAAGCTCTTTAGAGATTCGAATATTGCAGAGAACATCGCACAGTTCTTTCCTCTGGAATCCATGAGCATTTTGGTAAAAGAACCCTTTACACGACTGGGTGCAATACAATCGGCGGCTGCGCAGATGGGTTCTGAGATTACCAAAGACTACGGGATCTACTGGTACCAGCTCTTAATTGTAGTGGTCTGGACCGTCATTTTTGTCTACCTGTCTTTTTTACTGCTGAAGAAAAGGGACCTCTGATCTAACTGATCTTAAACTTTTTAGAAGCCGGCAATATTTGCCGGTAGCTTCCAAAATAGCTATTTTTGCAGGTCAGCAAAAAAGTCTATGAAATTCAAAGTAAAGTCCGATTTTAAGCCTACAGGGGATCAGCCACAGGCGATAAAGCAGCTTGTCAACGGGATCAATAGTAAAGAAAGATACCAAACCCTCCTCGGGGTTACAGGATCGGGAAAAACCTTTACAGTAGCCAATGTTATTGAAGAAGTTCAAAAGCCGACATTGGTCCTGGCCCACAACAAAACCCTGGCGGCACAATTATATTCTGAATTCAAGCAATTCTTCCCGGATAACGCGGTGGAATATTTCGTGAGCTACTACGACTATTACCAGCCGGAAGCCTTTATCCCAACCTCCGGAACTTATATAGAGAAGGATCTTTCCATCAATGAGGAGATCGAGAAGATGCGGCTTAGCACCACTTCTTCCCTGCTTTCCGGAAGAAGGGATGTCATTGTAGTTGCGTCCGTTTCCTGCTTGTACGGGATTGGAAACCCTGTGGAATTTAAAAAGAACGTTATCTCTATTGAACGGGACATGGTGATCTCCAGGACACAACTGCTTCATAAGCTGGTGCAGAGCCTCTACTCAAGGACCGAAGCTGAATTTAACCACGGGAATTTCCGCATTAAAGGAGATACTGTCGACATCTACCCCAGTTATGCAGATAACGCCTTCAGAATTCACTTTTTTGGAGATGAGATAGAAGAGATTGAAGCTTTTGATCCCGCCACCAATGACCTGATCGAAAAATATGACCGACTGAACATTTATCCGGCAAACATGTTCGTTACCTCCCCCGATGTCCTGCAGGGTGCAATAAGAGAAATTCAGGATGACCTGGTAAAACAGGTGGATTACTTCCAGGAAATCGGGAAGCACCTGGAGGCAAAGCGACTTGATGAGCGGACGAATTTTGACCTGGAAATGATCAGGGAACTCGGTTATTGTTCAGGAATAGAGAATTATTCCCGGTACCTGGATGGTCGACCCCCGGGCACCCGACCTTTCTGTTTGCTGGATTATTTCCCAGATGATTATTTAATGGTAGTCGATGAAAGTCACGTGACGATTCCGCAGGTTCATGCCATGTATGGCGGAGACCGCTCGCGCAAGGAGACACTGGTAGAATATGGCTTCAGGCTTCCGGCGGCAATGGATAACCGCCCGCTGAAGTTTGAGGAATTTGAGGTACTTCAGAATCAGGTGATCTATGTGAGTGCTACCCCGGCAGATTATGAGCTTCAGAAGACAGAAGGGATGTACATTGAGCAGGTAATTAGACCCACCGGATTGTTAGACCCCGTCATTGAAGTGCGGCCAAGTCTTAACCAGATCGATGATCTTATTGAAGAGATGCAACTTCGTATCGATAAGGACCAGAGGATCCTAGTGACCACACTTACAAAACGCATGGCCGAGGAGCTCACCAAATACCTGACGCGAATAGACATTCGCTGTCGCTATATCCACAGTGATGTAGATACTCTGGAAAGGGTGGAGATCATGCAGGATCTTCGAAAAGGCCTTTTTGACGTCCTGGTTGGGGTAAACCTTTTAAGGGAGGGGCTGGACCTTCCCGAAGTTTCTCTAGTTGCTATTCTTGATGCGGATAAAGAGGGTTTTCTTCGCAGCAACCGTTCCCTGACCCAGACCATAGGTCGTGCTGCCCGTCACCTCGAAGGAAAAGCGATCATGTATGCCGACAAGATCACAGAAAGCATGCAGAAAACTATTGATGAAACAAATTACAGAAGGGAGAAACAGCTTAAGTACAATGAGGTGAACAATATCACCCCTACTGCCCTGAAAAAGTCCTTTGAAAATATGCTGGTCCGCAAAAAACCGGAGCCTTATACTTATGAAGTGGCTCCGACTCTTCAGGCAGCCGAGGCTGAAACGGAATTCTTCAGCAAACCTCAGCTGGAGAAGCGCATCAGGGAGAAAAGAAAGGCTATGGAATCGGCAGCAAAAGAGCTAGACTTCATGACCGCCGCTAAACTCCGGGATGAAATAAAAATGCTGCAGGAGAAAGTGAAGGAAGCCTCTTAGAGTGTTAAAATTTGTTTAGAATACTGAACAGCAGCTGGATAAATTCTTATCTTGATGGTATTCCGGTGCCTCCCTCTAATTTTTACACTCGTGATAAAAACTCTTCTTATAGGGATAGTGCTACTATTTGCCTACAGCAATTTGACGGCCCAGGTGGGGATCAATACCACCGATCCCAAAGCTCAACTTGACATTGCCATTGATAATCCCACAGCCCCGGAACCTACAGATGGTATCCTTATTCCCCGGCTCTCAACCTTTCCCGCTACCAATCCTTCAACAGCTCAAAACGGGATGATGATCTTTCTCGCCTCTCAAAAAGGGGAATTTTCCCCCGGATTTTACTGGTGGAACTCTTCTTCAGCTAAGTGGGAAGGCATGGCGGGCAAAGCTACATCTGACTTTTACAAAATAGGCACCACCTCCCCGGCAGCCAGCCCTAATGAGGCCGTTTTCAGAAAAGGGAATGTTACCATTGGTGGCACCTCCCAAAATGTGAAACTAAAGGTGATGATAGATGCTCAGGAAGATCATGCTAACCGAACTGCGCTCGAAGTGGAAAATGCCAGCTCTACCACAAAAAATGTAACCTATGGAATCCTTAGCAGTAATAACACTGCAACCGCAGATAAGAAGTATGGTATTAAAAATTCTGTCAGTGCCAGTGGGATTGGGATCCACTATGGTATTTTCAATGAGGTCAATCAAAATACGAATGAGGAGATCTACGGGATCTGGAATGATGTGGGAAAGACATTTGGCGCCACTAAAAATCATTATGGGATCTACAATGAGATAGGGACGACACAGGGCACCGGTTTTGTTTACGGGATCTACAGCACTGCCTTTGGAAGTGATCCAAAAAAGGTATATGCAGGCTATTTTTCGGGAAGAGTGGGAATTGGAACAACAGGAAACGATTATATCCTCCCCGATGTGCGGGGACAACAGGATCAAGTTCTAGTGACCGATGCAACGGGAATTGTTTCGTGGAAGTACCCCAACTTTGGCACTTACTCCTCCACTACCTCGTCTACCGGAGCTTTTAATATACCTGATGAGACATACACCCTTCGCATCAACAATCAAGTAAGTAGTGTGGTGATCCCCGATGCAGCATTAAATAAGAACAGGATCATTTACCTCATCAATTGGCCCGGGAATTCCTATAAGTCCTTTGATTTCCTGAGCGGAAATGATCTTTTTGATATCACCACCAATTCCCCCGTTACCGGAATTGGTCCGGGGCAGAAATATATGATCCAGAGCGCAGGCAACAGGTGGATACTTTTGGATAAGTAAGGTTTGGAATATTGGGCTCGAGCCCCAGGTCGGTGAGATAATCTTAGTTCCTCCGGAAAAGTTTGGAGGCAATCCCTTTCTTACTATTACTTCCGCCTGCAGATGCAATTATTTATAAGAGGTGTCAAAAATGTGTTTTTTGAGAGGTGTGGAGTTAAGGCTTCCTGGAGAAGGAAAATTTTGATCTTCCGGATAGATCCGGAGGGAACTCTTTCCTTAATGAGCCTTATAAGTCACCCCGGCCTTAGCGAAGATAAAGCTCCGGAAAGGAAGTTATTTTTGTCATTTTTGAAACCTCAGGTCACACAATTTCAGTCAAAACCTTAGGCTGCAGCTTTTTATTTGGTCTTTCTAGCCGGATCCTCACATCCACCGCTGTCAGCTCTTTATCAGTAGCCATGAGTGGGTTAAGATCAACTTCTGCAATCTCAGGAACTATAGATAATAAGTTGGAGATCCTTACGATAGTTTCAGCAAACAGTTTGATATTTATTCCTCCCTGACCTCTAACCCCTTTTAAAATGGGAAATGCTTTAAGAGAGGTGATCATGTTCAATGCATCCTCTTCCGAAACCGGGATCATCGAAGCATTTATATCTTTTAATACTTCCACAAAAATTCCGCCCATCCCACATAGAATGACGTGAGGATAATTTGTTTCTTTTTTTGCCCCTATGAACAACTCCTTCCCCTTTATCATTGGCTGGATCATCACAGATTTTGCTCCTTCAATTTGCATCAACTTATGGAAATGACTGTTTAATTCGGTTTTATTGGAAACATTTAAGATTACTCCCCCGACATCAGATTTGTGCAAAGGCCCGTCAACTTTGAGAACTACAGGATAAGTGAGAGACTTTAAAGATTTTTTCAGCTCTGCTTCAGTCCTTACCTCCAACAGCGTGGCAAATTTAACTCCGGCATATTCGAGCAAATTTACAGCTGCATTTGTCGGCATGTAACCGTCCGGAAGCCCATCAACCAATTTTCTTACTTCTTTAAAAAGACGAAAATCAGGATCACTTTCTCCACCCCTATCAGGGGAATGGGTGTAGATCTTCGCCAATGCATTTCCGAAAAGAACTTCATCGGGAAAGGCGATGTTCCCTTTCTTTATAAACTCCTTTATCTCGCTCTTCACATTTACCACGGAGGGTAAAATGGGATAAACCGGTTTTTTGGAGGTCCTGATCTTCTGATCCAATATCGCATAAACATCATCTACAGGTGCTAAACCCGGACTTCCAAAGATCACAGCCATGGCATCGATATCCCGACAGTTCTCACAAAATTCAATAATTGCCTCTAACTGCCCGGCATTGCCTGTTGCTAAAAAATCAATTGGATTGGATACCGAAGATCCATTATATAATTTCTCCAACAAGGCTTCACTCTCCGGGCCTTTTAATGGCGGAATATTAAGGCCGTTCTTTGACAGAACATCTGTCAGCATCACGGCAGGTCCCCCGGCGTGAGTGATGATCGCAATGTTCTTTCCTTCGGATTCTTTTTGCTGAAGTATGCCCGCAACAGTGAGAAGCTCGTTGCGGCCATAGCAGCGAATAATTCCGGCTTTTTTAAACAAGGTATCAATAAAAACATCTGAATTGGCTATTGCTCCCGTATGTGAAGAAGCTGCCCTGTTTCCTTCTTCCGAACTACCAGCCTTTATAGCTGCTATTTTACAGCCTTTGTTTATTAGGGAAGCTGTGTGTTTTAGGAACTTAAGCGGGTCTTTAATGCTTTCAATATAGAGGAGTTTGACTTTGGAACCTTTTCCTTTTTCGAAAGAGTCGTCCAGGAATTCCAGGATCTCCTCTACTCCTGCTTGTCCGCTGTTTCCCACTGTATAAATACTGGAAAATGTAATACCCATACTCTCTGCCGCTTCAATGATAAAAACTGCCGTAGCACCTGAACCGGAGATAAAATCCACTCCGTTTTCATTCAGTTTAGGAACGGGTGTAGTAAATACTCCTGTATAATGCTTATTGATTAATCCGATGTTATTAGGGCCTAATAAACTTCCGCCTGCGTCATTTATCAATTCGACAATATCCTTTTCCAGCTTTGCGCCTTCCTCATCTTTTTCACTGAAACCGGCTGAAAATATAATAAAGCCCTTTGTATTCTTTTGTTGTGCGAGAACTTTGACAGCTTCATAAACATATTTAGCTGAGATCGCAATTATAGCCAGATCTACTTTGGGTATATCCCTGATGTCCTTGTAAGATTTAACCCCCTGGACCCTATCCTGCTTTGGATTTACAGCAAACAATTCTCCTTCGAATTGATGATCGATCAGGTTTTTCAGCACTCGCCCACCGGGACTATGAATATTATCAGACCCTCCTACTACTGCGATACTTTTAGGATGAATCAATTTTGGATGAAGCATATAAACCGGGATTTTACTAATTGTAAAGGAAGAAATTTCAAAATGGATATTAGCTGATATTCATCAGCATCTGTTTGATTACATCTTTGTTAATTTGATAGAACAGCAAAAACATTTATGGATATGTATGCATTTTCAAAAGCAGTCAATTCCATGCATTCCGAGGACGTCAAGCAATTGATGAAACAGGCTTCCGGGAAAAACCTGATCTCCTTTGCCGGTGGGATGCCAAACAATGACCTCTTTCCCGTGAAAGAGATCGATGAGATCTATAATTCCTTACCCGAAGATGTCAAAAAGTTATGTTTTCAATACGGTCCCACTTCGGGTTATCCTCCTCTGGTCAAATCCCTGGAATGCTACCTTGAAAATAAAGGTCTGGCAGTTGCCAACAACAAGATATTGATCACTACCGGCTCCCTGCAGGCCATATCCATTATTGCACGGGAATTTGTCAATGAGGGAGATATTATACTCACTGAAAATCCATGTTTTGTAGGAGCATTGACAGTTTTTGAAACTGTAGGCGCCGAAATACACAGCATACCGATTGATAAAAATGGGATTAACATAAAAGCTTTGAAGAGCAAAATTGAATCTTTGGACCGGAAGCCGAAATTTCTATACGTCACACCAAATTATCACAACCCGGCCGGAATAGTTTACACACCCGAAAGAAAAAAGGCTCTTTTAGAAGCTTTATCGGGTTCGGGAATAATTTTGATTGAAGATGACGCATATAGCGATCTTTATTTTGATGAAACCGAAAGACACCTCACCAGGTCGATGAAATCTATGGGTGACAATGATGTTGAGATCATTTACACAGGTTCCTTTTCAAAGATTCTCGGTCCCGGTTTCAGGTTAGGCTTTATGCTTTCTTCTGAAGAGATCTTCGAAAAAGCCGAAACAGTTAAACAGGCTTTAGATGCCTGTACTTCCAGTTTCACACAAATACTGGCGAATGAATTCCTGGTACAAGAAAAACTTGAGCCATATTTGACATTTTTGAGAAGTGAATACCTGGAGCGCAAAAATATGCTTCAGAAATATCTGAAGTTGTACATGCCTGAAGAGATCAAATGGAATGAACCCAAAGGAGGTTTTTACATATGGCTGAAACTACCGCCTCACATCAAATCTACCGACATATTTAAAGAAAGTGTGGCTAAAGGCGTTGTTTTTGTTACGGGCAGGACCTTTGATCCCGCCAGTGAAAAGGACGACAGGTTACGACTTTCATTTTCCAATATGCCAAAGGATCAAATCGAAAAAGGAGTCAGGATCTTATCTGAAGCCATTAACCAGGTGCTTCAAAGTTCTAAAGTAGGGATTTCCTAATCTTACTATGGAAGTTTCAAGTATAGGAAGTAAAATTTGTTTTAATCTCGTTTCCCGTACTACCTTTTAATTAAAGGTTGTTTCAGCTATGAATCGGCCAGATTGATAATCCCTTCTGCTACTTTTTTGCCTTCATTAAATGCCTCGAGGTTCAACCTGATAATCTTTTCACTTTTATGTTGGAATAACCTCCTGATGGCTTCGATCATGCTTGATTCTGACAAAGGAATTATGGAAGATGCTGCTCCCAGTAACACCATATTGGCAATCCTGGAATTCCCGATCTTTTTAGCGATCTGGGTTGCATCAACTATGATATGATTGGGATATTTCCCGATTTCTTTAAAAAGATCATCCTTATCAGGATAGTTGGAAGTATTTTGAAAAGTTTCTGAGTCGGTTATCAACCAGCCATCTTGCTTTAAAAAGGGCAAATATCTCAGTAACTCCATAGGTTCAACCGACAGGATAAGATCTGCCTTTCCTTCCGGAATTAGATCAGAAAATATTTCTTTGTCAGATATTCTTACGTGAGATTGCACCGCTCCGCCACGCTGACTCATCCCATGAACTTCAGACTGTTTGATGAACAGATTTTCGTTTAGAGCAGCCGTATCCAAAACCGCGGCAATCGTGAGGATCCCCTGACCCCCAACTCCTGATAATATGATATTAGTTCTCATCTGTTTCCTTTTATCTTAATTTAATGCAGCAATTCGGGCTTTGATCTGTTCTTTTTGATCTCTGGACAATCTCACGCAAGGTCTTTCGGAAATGATGACCGAGACTCCCTTGTACTTCAATTCCTTCCGAAGTAATTCTACGTTTTCCTTATGGTTCTTTTTAAGAGGTACGATGGTCTTAAGGTGATCGGGATGAACTCCGATTCCCAAACAGATCTTGTGTAGCCTTCCCACTGCAGTAGACTCCTGAGCTCCTGTCATGGCAACAGCCGAGTTATCTGAAATTATTACCGTTATTGGGGAATTTTTATAAACGGCATCTAAAAGACCCGTCATTCCGGAATGCGTGAATGTCGAATCACCAATTACCGCAATAACATTTTCCAGGCCGGCATCTGCAGCTCCTTTGGCCATGGTGATGGATGCTCCCATGTCAATTAGGGTATTGATCGTGTTTAAAGGCGGCAAAGCTCCCAGTGCGTAACAACCTATATCCCCAAAGACATTTTTGTTTCCGATCTCGGGAATCACTTCATTTATGGTATTAAAAAGATCTGTATGTCCACAGCCCTCGCACAATTGCGGAGGTCTTGGAGTAACTACAGAAGGTATAGGATTTAAACTGTTGTGATGAAAGCCCAGAGCTTTACCTACTATGCCCGGGGTCAGTTCTCCTGTGCGGGGAAGATCCCCGGATAACCGTCCTTTTGTCTTATCATCATCATCAAAATAATTGTGTAACAACTCTTCTACTATTGGATAACCTTCTTCAATGACCAGGATCTTTTCACACTGCCGGTACAATGATCTAATTTTTTCCTTGGGCAATGGATATTGAGAGATCTTAAGAATGGAATATGGAAATTCCTGCTCTCCAATATTTTCCATCACATAATTATAGGCTAATCCACAGGCTATAATTCCTACTTTAGAATCCTTACCCGGTATAAGATCATTGAAGGTTGAATTTTCAGAATATTGTATAAGGGTCTCCTGCTTGCTAACCAGTAGATCATACTGCTTTTTTGCATTCATGGGAAGTAAAGCAAATCGTGAAGTATCAACCGGTAGACTTATATTATTGGGATCACGTCTTTCTTTTACTTCTATGCCTGCACGGGAATGTGATAAACGGGTGACCAGCCTTAGGAGGACCGGTAATTTCAGTTTTTCCGAGAGTTCAAAGGCATAGAACATGACATCATAAGCTTCCTGCTGATTTGACGGTTCTAAAATTGGGATCATCGCGAACTTTCCGTAAAAGCGAGAGTCCTGTTCATTTTGGGATGAGTGCATGGAAGGATCATCGGCTACTACAACCACGAGTCCGCCATTCACTCCGGAAACGGCCATGTTCATAAAAACGTCCGATGCCACATTTAGCCCTACATGCTTCATGACCACCATAGATCTCTTGCCGACATACGACATTCCCAAGGCGGCTTCCATGGCTGTCTTTTCGTTGACAGACCAGGTGGTGTGTATCTTTAACTCCCTGGCCAGTTCTGATTTCTGGATGTATTCGGTAATTTCAGTTGACGGGGTGCCGGGATAGGCATAAACCCCGGACAGACCGGCATCGATACTTCCCTGAGCAAGTGCCTCATTTCCTAACAGTAAACTTTTCATCTGCTGAAATTTGATGTTTTTTTGCAGGAACGCAATGTCTTAGTTGTCATTCCTCTTTGTTATAGTTGTGACAACTAATTTAAAAGGATCCCGGCTTATAGAGTATGATCTTCATCATGCCGGGGTTTATCAAAAGAAAAGATTAAACCTTTTTCGGGAGAAAATCATCCATTGCCTTTATCCAAAAATGCTTTTTTGAAGGGTGGGTTTAAATCAGGGATAATTTCGATTAGCTGCACACAGAAGTGGAGGCAATCCATTTAGATTCAAGCACTGGAAACTCTGCCAGCCCGGTGTGCCTTGGTTGAAAATTGTGAAAACAAAAAAAAAACGCCCCGAAGGGCGTTCATAAAGTAGATCACTAAAATCTATTTGATATCTATTAAACGTTTGGCCTGTACCTTGGCATCCTCCCGTTTTGGAAGTTCTATCTTAAGAACTCCTTCATTGTATTTTGCAGATATCTTTTCGGGATCTACACTTTCAGGAAGGCTGAAGGCACGCTTAAAGCTAGTATAGCTAAATTCGCGTCTTGTAAATCTTCCGCCGTTTTCTTTTTTCTCATCTTCCTTCTTCACTTCAGAAGAAATTGTAAGTACACCGTTATCTAACTCCAGATTAAAATCCTTTTTGCTCATGCCTGGAGCGGCCACTTCAAGTGTAAAAGAATCATCGTTCTCCGCAATGTTCACAGCCGGTACGCTGGTTCCAATTCGGCTAAGCCCGTTGCTTCCATTATCCATCCAGTCGGTTTTGAACATATCGTCAAAAATAGATGGAAGCCAGTTGTCGGTGTTTCTCTTTATTAGGTTCATAACTTTAATATTTTGAGGTTATACATCTTTTTTATTTCCGTAAACTCTTAGTCAAATTAAATACCAGAGCGATTTATAAGACTTTTTGGCAGTTTAAAATGTAATTTTACAGACAAATTGTCACACCTTAAAAAGACTTTCTTCTCCTTTTCTCTTCTTTTAAGGGCTTAAAATCCCTGTTTATTCCATGGGGTTTTGTAATTTTATCGCGCAAAAACAAACTATGCCCCTATCTAATAATGATATCTTCAAAAAACTGAGAGTCGCTCTGAAACTCCGCGATGATGATATTGTACACATTTGCTCACTCGTTGATTTTAAGGTTACTAAAAGTGAGATCGGAGCCATCTTTAGAAGCGAGGACCACCCGAAGTACATGGAATGCGGGGATCAATTCCTGCGGAACTTTCTCAATGGTCTGGTGATCTACAAGAGAGGGCCTATGCCCAAAAAAGAAGATAAGAAGTAGCAGCCCATGGAAATTCTTGCAGAGAAGAGAATCGTATCCCCGGCCGAAGTTGATCAACTGAATAAAAAGTACAGGGAACTAAGCATATATGAAAGAATAGAAGAGCTTTACAAGGACTTTGGTCTTGCTGAAATCATGCTCACCAGTTCCTTTGCTGCAACATCGGCTTTTCTTTTAAAACTTTTTTCTGATGTTAACCGGGACCAACTGGTCTATTTCATAGATACCGGCTATCACTTCGAAGAAACCCTGGAATACAAAAAAAGCCTTTCGGATAAATACGGCCTTCGGGTGAAATCCATAAGTTCGGTTACAGAAGAATATGAATTCACCAGGAAGGATGAAACCTGGAAGAAAAATCCGGATTTTTGCTGCTACATAAATAAAGTAAAGCCTTTGGACCTCATCAAGGCCAAATATACAGTGTGGGTAAGTGGTCTCATGGAGTGGCAAAGTGACCACAGAGCCAGCCTGAACATTTTTGAAAACCGCGGAGAGATCCTAAAGTTCTATCCTCTCCTTGATGTGAGTAAAGAACAGCGTGACCGGTTTATTTCGGAGAACAACCTGCCTTTTCACCCATTAGTAGCGAAAGGATACAGCTCAATTGGTTGTACGCACTGTACTGTTCCCGGAAAGGAAAGGAGCGGCCGCTGGAACAACAATCCAAAGACCGAGTGCGGTCTACACCTTTAAATAAAAAATCCCGGAGTGATTACTTCCGGGATCTTTAGTCTACAAGGGAACTACTTTTAGCTCACCTTTGTTACAACAGTGAGTTCATAGATCTTACCTTTCATCCAGTATCCTGTGGGCAATTGCTTGTCGATCAACTGCTTCTGGATGTAATCATTGACCCTTTCGTTTGGAGAGGCCACAGAAAGGCTCTGGATCTTTTGATCTTCTGAAACAGAAAAGAATACCGTTACTTCAAGTGGCTCGCACTGAGTGGCTAAATTCATATCCTTTAGCATTCTTTCAATTTCTACAGATACTGAATCCGGATTTACAAGATTAATTTCCTTCGCTGAAACAGATGAAGAAAGGATCATTGCACATACTACTAACAACAGTTTTAGATTTTTCATGACGTTCGTTTTTTAAATTAATTGATGCGATTTAATGATTGATGATTTACTATAAAGACTTTTGAAAAAAGCAAATGTTACAGGCTCAAATCTTTTTAACAAAACTTTTGCAAGCTTTGGTGTAAGGATAAAAAAACCCGGCTTTTGGGCCGGGTGTGGTTTTGATTGCAGCAAAATTATCTCGTTGCCTGTACCTTTACGGGTAATTCATAGATCTTTTCAGCATCCCAGGAATTGCCGTAAAGCTTTTGATTTTCCAGTCTCTTTTTAAGAAATTGATTTACCTCTTCATTGGGAGAGTCGATCAACCTGATCTCTATTTTTCTTTCTGCATTCACTTTAAAGATCACGGTAACCGTGAAATCCTCTTCAATAACGAGATTCGAGTCAGAAAGCATCTTCTCTATCTGGAAACTTATTGGCTCCCATCTTTCTCCAAAATTAGCGTTGGAATTTGCAAAAGCTGTAGTTGATACTGTCAATACAAAGGCGGCTAAAAACTGTCTAAAGCATTTCATAATAATTCGTTTTTAAGATTAATTAATGATTGATGATTGTACCCTAATGACATGTTTGATCTTATCGTGTTACAGTATAAAAATTTCATTAACTTAATTTTAACACCTTCACATTCCTTCCTAAGCCCTTACCTTACAACAAAGCACAAAAAAAACCCCGGATCGCTCCGGGGTTCTCTTGATTCAACTATGTTGTATTATGCCAGTACTTCCTGTACTTTATCTGCTGCTTCCTGGAATTCAACAGCACTGTAAACGTCGAGTCCGCTGTTGTCTATCAATTCCTTGGCGATGTCTGCGTTTGTTCCCTGAAGACGAACAATGATAGGCACTTTTATAGTATCGCCCATGTTCTTGTATGCATCTACGATACCTTGTGCAACACGATCACATCGTACTATCCCTCCAAAAATATTGACCAGGATGGCCTTCACATTTTCATCTTTTAGGATAAGTCTAAATGCCTCTTCTACTCTTTTCGCATCGGCTGTACCACCTACATCAAGGAAGTTGGCCGGTTCTCCACCCGCCTGCTTGATAAGATCCATAGTCGCCATAGCAAGACCGGCACCGTTTACCATACATCCCACGTTACCATCAAGATCCACATAATTAAGACCTACAGCTTTTGCCTCTACTTCCACAGGATTTTCCTCTCTGGTGTCACGCATTTCAGCATAATCTTTATGACGGAAAAGGGCATTATCATCAAGAGTAACCTTTGCATCCACAGCCATGATCTTATCATCACTGGTCTTAA
Organism: Salinimicrobium aquimaris; assembly: GCF_035607535.1. Taxonomy (NCBI): domain Bacteria; kingdom Pseudomonadati; phylum Bacteroidota; class Flavobacteriia; order Flavobacteriales; family Flavobacteriaceae; genus Salinimicrobium; species Salinimicrobium aquimaris. The sequence continues at coordinate 63,000 of NZ_JAYDZX010000013.1, read as the reverse complement.
GCACAGGGTTGATCTCGAAAAGCGAGGAATCAGATTTTGAAAATGCCTCATAAAGGGACATTACAAATTTTGTCATTTCTTTAAAAGCATTTCCGCTTAGGCCAAGGTTAAAAGCAATTCTCCTCGCCTGGAAAGGCAGTAATCCTGTAGCAGGATCAATTTCTTCGTGAAATATAAGGTGCGGAGTTTCCTCGGCAACTGTTTCTATATCCATTCCACCTTCAGTAGAATACATGATCATATTTTTTCCGGTTGAACGGTTGAGAAGAACAGACATATAATATTCTTCCGGTTCGCTGTCTCCCGGGTAATAAACATCCTCGGCAATTAATACCTGATGAACTTTTTTACCTTCAGCAGAAGTTTGCGGCGTTACCAGATTCATTCCAATGATCTGCCCTGCGATCTCTTCAACCTCCTGAAGATTTTTGGCCAGTTTAACACCTCCACCTTTTCCACGCCCACCTGCATGCACCTGGGCTTTGATCACATGCCATCCTGTTCCGGTCTGTTCTGTAAGTTTTTTCGCAGCTTCAACTGCTTCTTTTGGATCCTGGGCAACAATGCCACGCTGTACGCGCACCCCAAAACTGCTCAAAATTTCTTTTCCCTGATATTCGTGTATGTTCATAATAAGGTGTTTCTTCAGTGTTTGTTAAGGTCCACAAAAGTAACAAATGTTAGAGGATTCTGCCAATCTTTTTTAGAGCATTGGCAGGAAAATAAGGCGTTTTGGCTACTTATTCGATTTTAACCTGAATTCCCGAAAATCAAGGGGATCAAAATTTCTGAAATGTCCGTTGAGTTCGATGATCTGTTTTGTGCGATTCATCTCCTGAACTACAGGAATAGTGATGAGTAAATGGTTGATTAGAAATTCCTGCCTTTCTTTTTCTGAAGTAAGTTTAAGCAACGAATATTCCTGCTGTTGAGAAAGCCCAATCTTGTGTGCCAGAGTATAGCTCCTAAAATTTTCCCGATCTATTATTGGTCGCGGAACTTCAAGGTGAACATACAGCTCAAAAATAAGCTCTAATAACTGATCTTTAAGAGCTTCGGAAGAATCATCTTTATCCTCAAGAAATTCGACATCTCCGCCCGCATAGAATTTTCCTTTTTCGTTATGATCAAACTCCGTAATCCTAAAAACCCTTAACCCCCGACAAACCACATCCCTGGCTCCCGATTCATATTTTCGCACAGTGTCCAGCAGTTCCATTTCGGTACCGTACTCCAGGTGGTTGTTCATATACACAGGTATCCCAAAGGTAATACCGCTGTGCTCACAATCATCGATCAATTGCTTATACCGCTTCTCAAAAATGTGAAGTGGCAACTTTTCTCCGGGATAAACAATAGTCTGTAAAGGAAAGAGGGCTAATCTTGAAACCATAACACCTTGAAATACAGATTTAAATTACAAAATTTCCTGAAGTATGCTAAAGTTCGGGTGAGAAAATTTACGGCTATTATTTATCTCATAAATAACATTTTGTTAGAATTGGTTAATTTTCACTAAGCGCTACGCAAAAGCCAAAAATCCCCTTTACTTTTGCGCCATAATTTGAATAGTATGAATAATCAGGACCTTCTAAGAATAGCAGAGGAATTCGGCAGCCCCGTATATGTTTATGATGCCGAAAAGATCATTTCTCAGTACAATCGTCTTACGGCAGCTTTTAGTAAAGTAAAGAACCTGCGAATTCACTATGCAGTTAAGGCCCTTTCAAATATTTCTGTTCTAAACTTATTTCAGAACCTCGGTGCAGGCCTGGATACTGTTTCCATACAGGAAGTAAAACTGGGACTGGAAGCCGGAGTAGATCCCTCTAAGATCATCTACACTCCAAACGGAGTTTCCCTCGAGGAGATAGAAGAAGTTGCCAATATGGGGGTGCAGATCAATATTGATAACCTCTCCATACTTGAACAATTTGGAACCAGGCATCCTAAAGTCCCCGTTTGTATAAGGATCAATCCGCATGTTATGGCAGGTGGAAATACCAATATCTCTGTTGGACATATAGATTCAAAATTTGGCATTTCCATTCACCAGATCCCTCACTTACTGCGTATCGTGGAAAACACGGGAATGCATATTAACGGAATTCACATGCATACCGGCAGTGATATCCTTGACATTGAAGTATTTCTTTATGCTTCGGAAATTCTTTTTGACACCGCACGAAATTTTAAAGACCTGGAATTCCTGGACTTCGGCAGCGGATTCAAAGTGCCATATAAAGAAGGGGATATTGAAACTAACATTGAAGAGCTGGGAGAAAAACTAACTGCAAAGTTCAAATCCTTCTGTAAGGAATACGGCCGTGACCTTACCCTTGCATTCGAACCCGGAAAGTTTCTGGTAAGCGAGGCAGGAAAGTTCCTGGCCCGGGTGAATGTGATAAAACAGACAACTTCCACAGTCTTTGCCGGAGTGGACACAGGTTTTAACCACCTCATCCGTCCAATGTTCTACGGTTCCCGTCATGAGATCCACAATATCTCAAATCCCCGGGGAAAGGAACGCTTCTATTCTGTTGTAGGATATATTTGTGAAACCGACACCTTTGCCAACAATCGAAGAATAGCCGAAATAAAAGAAGGAGACATATTAGCCTTTGACAATGCAGGAGCATATTGCTATTCCATGGCCAGCAACTTCAATTCCCGATATCGCCCGCCGGAAGTAATGTGGTACAATGGAGAGGCTCATCTTATCCGAAAGAGGGAGAATTTTGAGGATCTCACCCGGGGACAGGTAAAACTCGATCTTTCTTCTGTAAAGGAAAAAGCTTAGCACCACCCAAAAATGTCATTTTTGGGACATTTTTTAAGCAAAAGGTCCTAAAATTCTTCAGAAACAGGAAAAAGCCGGCTGTTCTTTGCCTTTCTTGATCATTACTGTTAGGTTTGTGAAAAATCAAAACGAAAATTATGATCTTAAGTAAGATGAAGATGTTAGGCCTTTTATTTTTCATGATGATAGGCACCACCACATTAACTGCTCAGACAGACGTGAGCGATCAGGAAATCGAGAAATTTGCCGTTACTTTTCAAAAGATGCGCATGATCAATCAAGAAGCGCAGCAGGAGCTAAGTAAGGTGATCACCGATGAAGGCATGGAGATCAACAGGTTCAATACCATTCACCAGGCCCAAATGGATCCTGAAAAGAACGTGGAAATGTCAAAAGAAGAAGAAAAAAAGTATCGGGAAGTAATAGAAGAGCTCAATTCAATGCAGGCAGAATTTCGCCAGGAGATCGAAGAAATGGTCGAAGAAAGCGGACTTTCCTTTGAGCGATATGAGGAAATTGGTAACCAACTGCAAAAAGATCCTGAACTTCAGGAAAGGCTTCGGGAAGAATTGACGAACTAGGAAATCTGGTTCAGTAAAATCAAAGGCTGCTCAAAAATGCCATTTTTGAGCAGTCTTTTTTTATCTCTGTTCCTCAAGCCTGTATACTTCTTTCCAGTTCCATCCTGCATATTTGAGACTTGAGGAGAACTGCTTGTCTATTTCAACTTTATTTTCAAAGTAATAGCCATATTTCATCCAGTGGCTTCTATAAGTCTTTAGTTCCTCCTCGCTATGTTCAGAAGCATCTGCTTCTTCCAGTGCCAGGTCCAGATATTTTTCTATTCCGTTTATTATTACTGAAAGTTTCTTGTACTGCACCGTTTCCTTTTTCCAATCCAGCCTAATGATCATTAACACCTCATAAAGCCGCGCAAGCTGAAGGATCAATGCAGACTCATGATTCTTGGAAAGAAAATAATTGGCCATTGGAAAAGCTAAGTAGCTACTAGCGTTCTGCAAAATTTGCTGTCTTAGGTCGCTGGCATTGGAAACCAGGTTTTCCAGGTCCTCCTGCTGCTTATAGAAACTGAAGATTTCCTCCACATCTTTTCCCATGGTATAAATAAAGAACGACAATTGTTTTTTACTCAGTACTGCGTTGATCACACTTAAAAGGTAGGTGAGCCCCGTTGTAATGAGAATAAAACCCGAAAAAGAAAGGATTCCGGCAAGCACCCGACCGGTGTCGGTTCCCGGTACAAAATCTCCCACGCCTAAGGTTGAAAGCACATAAGAAGTGAAGTAAAATCTCTCGGGATGATCTGCAGGTACTCCTGTGGTGCCATTTACTACCATTTCTTCCCCCGCACTAAAAACAGTGTAAGCTCCTATAAACAGTAGTAACATCCATAAGAAAGTGGTGACAAGAAGATGGGTAAGACCAGAAAACTTAAAGATGGTTCGTGCCCTGTTCTGAATGAAGATCCGGTTTAAGATCTGGTTGATGATCCTCGAAAAGATCCCAAATCCATTACCAGATAAGGTAGTATGAAAAAAATCGAGGTATGTAAAAAGGATAATAGCTAGTCCAATTACGATTTGAGCTGTTTCCATATTTTCTAAATTAATTAAAACCTCCTTAAAAAACTCTAATATGGACTTAAACTTTTCTAAAGCCTCACCTCCTCATTCCCATAACAGTCAGTGATTTTCGTAAATTATGAGATCTCAAAATAAGTTGATATGGAAGCGGAAAAGAAAAAAGAGAAAGAATACATCACACCTTTACAAAATGCACAGGATCTCGATCCTCTTCTGGACAAGATCGGAGATTCCAAATATGTGCTGTTGGGAGAGGCCAGTCATGGAACACACGAATACTACACCTGGAGGGCCGAGATCTCCAAAAGGCTCATTAAGGAAAAAGGCTTCTCTTTTGTTGCTGTAGAAGGAGACTGGCCAGATTGTTTTGAGATCAATCGTTGGGTAAAGGACCTTCCCGGTACTCCTTCAAAGATCTCTGAGGTACTCCAAAAGTTCAAGCGGTGGCCTACCTGGATGTGGGCAAATTGGGAAATCGCTGCTTTTGCTGAATGGATGAAAGATCACAATAAAAATTTAGACCCAAAGGAAAAGATCGGGTTCTATGGGCTTGACGTTTACAGCCTTTGGGAATCGATGGAGATCATTGTCAACTACCTGGAAAAAGAAGATCCTGAAGTCGCCGCCCTTGCCAGGCGGACAGCCGACTGTTTTGAGCCGTACCGGCAGAACGACTCTTATGTCACTGCCTACCGCGGAATGAAGCAGAAGTGCAGAAATGAAGTTGTTCAGCTTCTCAAGGAGGTGCGACAAAAAACTGAACAATACGAAAATGAACCTGAAGCGGGACTTAACGCTGAACTGAATTCTCTGGTGCTAAAAAACGCTGAAAAATACTATGAGGCCATGGCACAGTTTGACCATTCCTCCTGGAATGTAAGGGACAGCCACATGGTCGAAACCCTGAATACTCTCATGGATTATCATGGCAAGGACGCAAAAGTTATAGTCTGGGAGCATAACACGCATATTGGGGATGCAAGAGCAACGGGTATGGCTGCACAAGGCCTGCACAATGTAGGGCAACTGGTGAGGCAACAACATTCTAAAGATGGAGTTTATCTTGTAGGTTTTGGATCTTATGAAGGATCGGTGATCGCAGGAGATTTCTGGGGAGCACCCATGAAGAACATGGAGTTGCCAAAAGGTATTGAAGGAAGCGTAGAAAAGATGTTACACACTATGGGAGCCGAAAATAAGCTGTTACTTTTTGAAGAAGGGACAGATCTTTACGAAAAAATGCAGGAGAAGTTTGGGCATCGTGCCGTAGGCGTGGTGTATGATCCTCATCGGGAAAGAGGTAACTATGTACCTTCAAAAATGGCAAAAAGATATGATGCTTTTATGTACATCGACCAAACCCGTGGTCTACACCCACTCCACCTGCAGCCCGACGGCAGCAAAACTCCAGAAACTTATCCCTTCGGAATATAAACCTGAAATATGAAGATAAAGATCCTTGGCACCCGCGGAAAAATAGAACCACAAGCACAAGACCACGTCCGTCATACCGGCTTTTTAATTGATGAACGGATTTTAGTTGATGTGGGAGAAGCTGAATATATGGACAATCGACCTGGAGCAGTGGTCTTCACTCATTTTCATCCCGACCATGCTTTCTTTGTGCCCGAAAAGGAAAAATTCACTCCTGATATTCCACTTTTTGGACCCGAAGCTCATGAGCTCATTCCAGAGCTACAGATGATCTCCGGTAAGTTCGAAGTGGAAGGCTACACCTTCACCCCTATTCCTGTCATACATGCTTTGAAACTGAAATCCCTGGGATACATAATTGAGAAAGACCAAAAAAGGCTATTCATTACGGGAGATGTGGCCTGGATCGAAAAATCCAACCTCGCTAAAATTCCTCCCCTCGACCTTGTCATTACAGAAGCCAGCTTTATCAACAAGGGCGGCAGAATAAACAGGAAAAGAGACAAGATCTTTGGACATACCGGGGTGCCAGACCTCATTCGGCTATTGAGTCCTCACGCCAAAAAGGTCGCTTTTTGCCACTATGGAAACTGGTTCTTCGAAAAAACTCCGGAAGAGAGCAAGGAACAAATAAAGGCTCTTGAACAAGAGGTGGAGCTCATTCCCGCACATGACGGTATGGAGTTGGAAATTTAACCTTGCCCGAATATCTCTTTTAATTGTCTTGCATTTACGGGAGCATGCGCATGAATATCATTATTGAAGTAGATGTAGATCTCTTTCAATCCACTGTCCTTGATCTTTCGATGCCATTCTCTCAATTCAGTTTCAGAGTATAAATGATCATACCAATCCTTTCCTGTACCGTGAAAGCGCAGGTAACCGATTTTACCGGTTGTAATAAGATCATCGGGAAATTCGGGACTGGAGATCGAACTGAAAATGATCTTGTTCTTTCTCAAAATCCTGTAGACTTCTTCATCATACCAGGAGTCATGGCGAAACTCCAGCACATTCTTTATACCTGGATCCAGCGTCTGACAAAATTCTTCCAGCTTTTCATCATTCCGGTGAAGGTTTGGGGGCAACTGCCAAAGTACGCAACCCAGATTCTTTTTTAGAAGCTTTGCCAGCACTTCAAAATCCCTCACACTTTCGGAAACCTCTTTGAGTTTTTTTCGGTGAGTCACGTACCGATGTCCCTTTAGCGTAAACTGAAAATCTTTTTCAACAGTATCTTTCCAGGAATGCAGTGCATTCTCCCTGGGAAACCTGTAAAATGTATTGTTGATCTCTACGGTGTCAAAAATATCAGAATAATATTCTAGCCATTTTCGCTGCGGCATTTTTTGCGGATAGAAAGGTCCCCGCCATTCCTTATAATTATATCCTGAACAGCCAATATGCACCTTCATTTTTGCTCTTTTTGACAGGATGGACAAAAATAGGTGCTGCGACCGGAAACCTTTATCTGCTTTATTTTCCCTTCACACTTAGGACAGTCATCCCCTTCTTTTCTGTGTTTTATTAAAAAAGAATCAGGAAAGTCATCCCTCACTCCTTCTTTTTTAATGGCCGTTTCCAGCACGCTCTTCATTTTCTTAAAAAGTTGCTTTTGTTCTTTTTCTGAAAGTTTACCGGTTTTTGTTTTTGGGTGGATCTTACACTGGTACAGCATTTCATCTGAATAAACATTACCTATACCGGCCATGACGTGTTGATCTGTGAGTACTCCTTTGATGCTTCCGGATTTATCTTTCAACAGCTCCAGAAATTCCTTTTCTTTCAGCTCCAGGGCATCCTTTCCCAGCTCCTGCCTTTCCCTGAAGTCCTGAAGACCTTCAGCTAAAAAAAGTTTCCCCAGCTTCCTTCTGCACACATAGGCCAAATGATCATTATCCTCAAAAGAGAAGATCACCCGGGAATATTTGGGCGGCTCCTGGTTCCTGTAATATTCGATCTTGCCGGTCATTCCAAAATGCATTACCAGCACTTTGTCTCCCGTAGTCTCTATTACCAGATATTTACCGAGCCTATGGCTCCCTGTAAATGCGTTTCCCTTAAGGGCCTTCAAAAATTCATCTTTAGGGGCCTGTAGACCGCCTGTATGCAAAAAGTCTATAGCAGTGATCTTTTTATTTAAGGAGGTGGCATCAAGGTAATCCTTAGAAAGGGTAATTTCCGGTAGTTCTGGCATAGTCGTTGTCTTTTGGTTCTCCTTTTAAATTACTTAAAATCAGTTGAACACCCTATTTTTTATGAAAAGTTTGGAAAAATTCCGTTATGTATATTCTAACTTAAAGGGGCAGAAATAAAAAAACCAAAATGCACAGCATCCTTAAACGAACATACTTTTTCTTGTTTTTGACACCCCTTATTGCAGGGAGCTGGAGCTGTGCTGCGAAAAAAGATATGGAAGAAGAAAAGATCATCTATAAGGAAAACAAAATCATTCCGGAAAGCATCTTAAATGAGGCTAAGATCGCCCTTTCGTACTATCCCGAGCTGGAAGATGTTGAAATTGAATTCAAATTCAAGCAGGACATAAAAAAATCTTTTATGCAGGCACAGCCAAAGATTTCCAACCTGTTCAAAGGCAAAAAGAACCGGAGCTATTATGTGTTCATAAGCAATAAGTTCCTTATAGAAGACGAAGAATTTTCAATGGCCGATGTTCCTTCTGAAGTACTCATTGGCTGGCTGGGACATGAACTGGGACATATCATGGATTACCGTCACAAATCGGCTTTGGGGCTTGTGATCTTTGGCGCCCGATATATAACTTCTGAAAACTACATTAAAGAGGCAGAACGTGCTGCCGATACCTACGCCGTAAACAGCGGAATGGGAGATTATATTCTTGCCACCAAGGATTTTATTTTGAACCACTCACATCTTTCAGATTCTTATAAAGAAAGGATCGCCCGTCTCTATCTCTCTCCTGAAGAGATCCTTGTTCTTGTAAATGAGCTCGAAGAAAAAATGGAAGAAGCCGAAAAAGAGGAAAGTTAGATCCAATTCTTATTTAATATTTAATATTGATTACTGAATGTTGAATTGATTATTTGAATTTCCGTAAGTTGTGGCATATACATTGATTTATTTAATGCTATCAAACTAACACCACCGGTGACCATTATGAAAGGTTTCGCGAAAATTACTTTCCTGCCTGAGGCCTTTTCGCAGGTGCCACAAAAGCTTTTATCAAATTTGTCAACAAAAAAAATTCTTGTCTTTCTCCTTGTTTTTCCCTTTCTCGGCGGAAACTGGAGCTGTGCAACAAAGAAAAGCCTTGAAGAAAAAAAGGTCGTTTTTGAAGACAACAAGATCATTCCTCAAAATATTATAGGAGAAGCCAGGGTCGCCCTCTCCTTTTATCCTGAACTTAAGGATGTAGAGATCGAGTTCAAGTACAAAAAAGGGATCAAGAAATCGTTTATGCAGGCGCAGCCTAAGGTAACCACCCTTTTCAACGGAAAAAAAGCTCGTAGCTATTATGTTTTCATGAGTAATAAATTTCTCATTCAGGATGAAGAGTTCTCGATTACCGAAATTCCTTCTGAGGTGCTTATAGGTTGGCTGGGGCACGAGTTGGGACATATTGTGGATTACCGGGATAAGTCGGCCATGAAGCTGGTGAAATTCGGAACAAGATATGTTACTTCAGATAAATTCATCAAAAAAGCAGAACGTACGGCAGATACTCATGCCATTAATCGCGGCCTGGGAAAGTACATTTTTGCTACCAAAGATTTTATCCTGAATCATTCCACTCTTTCTGACTCCTACAAAAGGAGGAAGGCCCGTCTTTATCTTTCTCCGGCGGAAATTTTAGCTCTGGTGAATGATCTTGAAGAGGAGGTGCCTGAGGAAATAGAAGAAGAGGAAAGCTAGCCTCACATTATATGTAGAATGTCCATTGTATATCGACCTGGTCCTCAAATCGTTTGTGCGTTTGCACTATAAGGAACTAAGCTGTTGCCTCTGTTTGTAATTTGGAAATTTAGACCGGAGCTAAAGCGTTCGATATTTGAGGATTTCCGGTTATTGCTACTTGTTAATTGCTCATTGATCTCACAAATTCTTCCCATTGAGCAAATTTATCTTCTTTCATCACCTTTTCCATTTTCACCTGTCCGCCCTTCTTTTTATTCGATGCGCTCCATTCTGTAAATACCTCAGGAGAAACTCTCACCACTTCTACCCCTTTTAAGGCCTTACTGCGGGCAACTCCATAATTCTTATTTGCTTCCTGCAGGGCGGCGTCAAGTGAAGCGGCCAGTTCCTTTTCATCCACCTTATCTTCTGTTCCCAAATACCATTTATGTATATATTCCCCGTCCTTCTTTACAGCTGCCACCGTGAACTCCGGAATACTGATGCTATACTTTTTCTCCATTTCCTTAATGGCATCATTCATTTTGTTGACCGAAAGTTGTGACCCCACCACATTCAGGAAGAATTTGGTTCTTCCGGTGATCCTTATTTCATGCCGTTCCAGGTCGGTGAATTTCACGGTATCTCCAATCACATAGCGCCATGCTCCCGAAACTGTACTTATCAAGAGGACATAATCTTTTTCAGCCTCCACCTTTTCCAACGGAAGCACAGGAGCATCGGTTTTGACCGAGCCATCTTCTTCAATGTATTCCGGTTTAAAAGGCACAAATTCAAAGTAGATCCCATTGTCAACCACAAGCTGCATGGAGCGGGTCTCTGGCCTGGATTGAAAAGCCATAAACCCTTCAGAAGCCAGGTAAGTGTCGATCACCACCAGAGGATGCGCCACCAGTTTTTCGAATTCCTTTTCATAAGGCTCAAAAGCTACTCCTCCAGTAGAATAGACCATGAGGTTGGGCCAGATCTCATGAATATTTGAGACCTTATGAAACTCAATGATCTTCTTGAGCATAAGTTCGGTCCAGGAAGGGATTCCAGTTAAGGCGCCAATATCCCAGTTCTTTGCCTCCCTGGCAATTTGCAGAACCCGCTCATCCCAATCCTCAATCTCGGCAATCTCAACGCCGGGTTTATAGAAATTGCGAAACCAAAAGGGAATATTGCTTGCGCTTATTCCACTTATTTCTCCTTCTTCATGATCCTCCACCTTCTTAAGATCTGTAGAGCTTCCCAACATCATGATCTCCTTCTGAAAAAAATCTGATGGCAGGTCATAATTCGCCAAAGAACCCACCTGCTTGATACCGGTTTGGCGGATGGCTTCCACCATATCATCTGTCACCGGTATCCTTTTGCTCGATTTTCCTGTAGTACCCGAGCTCAGTGCAAAGTAGGGAGGTTTTCCTGGCCAGGTAACATCTTCTTCTCCTTCATGCATTTTTTGCCACCACTCCTCATTGATCTTATTGTAGTCAAAAATGGGAATTCGGCGAGAGAATTCGGCTTTGATATCATCTGCTTCCAGAATTTCAGAAAACCTGTAGTGCTGGCCAAAAGCAGTATTTTTTGCTTTTTCCAACAGTCCTTTTAGTACCTCCTCCTGGGCTTCAAATGGTCTGGGTTGAGAAGTGAGGGCATCCTTTGCCTGAATTATTCCTTTTATGATCGATCCTATGACTGCCATTGATTCAAATTTGGCTGAAATTACTGAAAAGCCCATGAAGAGCCTGAAGAGGCGGTTTTAATTATCAAGATTTTAACCTTTTTAGAGCCTGAGATCAGAACAATTACTTCAGAAAAAAGCCGACATATTTTTGCTTTTTTGAGACCTTAGCCGCATGGAACTTCAGCCCAACTATAAAGCGCTTCTTGAACTTGCCCACGCCAAAATGCACTTTGGAAAGTATAAGGGGCGATATCTTTCAGAATTACCTGAGTTTTATTTGGTGTGGTTTAGGCAGAAAGGCTTTCCGAAGGGAAAAACAGGAGATCAGCTTCAACAGGTACTCGACCTTAAGGTAAACGGGATGGAAGATATCCTGAGGACAATTAGAAGAAAGTATCCAAAATGATTCGCCGAAACTCCCTTTTTGACACCTTAAAAACCTTAAAGTTTTGCTAACATATTCTGTTGCAAATGGTTTCTTTTTCTTTTCTTCTTTGTAATTTAGCGCCCTGAATAAAAGACGCACAAATACCTCTCAAAAATGGCTGAAACCAAGTATATTTTTGTCACCGGCGGCGTGTCCTCATCGCTTGGAAAAGGCATCATCGCTGCTTCCCTGGCAAAATTACTGCAAGCGCGCGGGTACAAGACGACTATTCAGAAACTGGACCCTTACATCAATGTTGATCCCGGTACCCTGAACCCTTACGAACATGGCGAATGCTACGTGACTGAAGATGGTGCCGAGACAGATCTCGACCTGGGGCATTATGAGCGTTTCCTCAATGTTAATACTTCCCAGGCCAATAATGTGACCACGGGGCGTATCTACCAAAGTGTGATCGAAAAAGAGCGCCGGGGGGAATTTTTAGGTAAAACTGTGCAGGTTATTCCGCATATCACCAATGAGATCAAGGAACGGGTGCAGCTACTTGGGAAAAATCACGAGTATGACATCGTGATCACAGAAATAGGTGGAACGGTTGGGGATATCGAGTCCCTACCCTACATCGAAGCTGTGAGACAGCTCAAATGGGAACTGGGAGATGACAATGCTCTGGTGATCCATCTTACGCTTGTTCCATACCTTTCTGCTGCAGGAGAACTGAAGACCAAACCCACACAGCACAGTGTGAAAACACTAATGGAAAGCGGATTGCGGGCCGACATTCTTGTTTGCCGTACCGAACACGAACTATCTGACGATATTAGAAGGAAACTCGCCCTCTTTTGTAATGTAAAGCAGGAGGCAGTGATCCAGTCTATTGACGCATCTACTATCTACGATGTGCCGAATATGATGTTAACGGAGGGGCTTGACACGGTGACTTTGAAAAAGCTGAACCTTCCTGATGATACTACTCCGAACCTTACTCAGTGGAACGAATTTTTGAAACGTCACAAAAATCCGAAACACGAGGTGAAGATTGGATTGATAGGTAAATATGTGGAGCTTCAGGATTCCTATAAATCAATTCTGGAGGCATTTATTCACGCCGGTGCTGCCAATGAAGTGAAGGTAAACATCGAGAGCATACATTCGGAATTTATTAATGACACTACTATAGAGCACAAGATCGCTCACCTGGACGGAATTCTTGTCGCTCCCGGTTTTGGAGAACGAGGAATCGAAGGAAAGATCGACGCAGTGAGATTCGCCAGGGAAAACAAACTACCTTTTCTCGGAATTTGCCTGGGAATGCAGATGGCAGTGATCGAATTTGCCCGAAATGTGCTTCAGCTTAAAAACGCCAATTCTACCGAAATGGATCCTACCACTCCGCACCCGGTAATCGATCTAATGAAGGAGCAGAAAGAGATCACCCACCTGGGAGGAAGTATGCGATTGGGATCATGGGAATGCGAATTGAAGGATGACACCATTGCCAAGGAGGTCTACGGCACCAATAAGATCTTTGAAAGACATCGTCACCGTTACGAATACAACAATCGTTATGCTACTCAACTGGAGTCGCATGGCTTGAAAAGTACGGGGGTTAACCCAAAAACAAATCTTGTGGAGATCGTGGAGATCGAGGATCATCCATGGTTTGTTGGTGTACAATACCACCCCGAATACAAAAGTACGGTTGCGAGTCCGCACCCTTTATTTATGGCTTTTATAAAGGCCGCTAAAAATTATTCACAGAAAAAAAAGAATGCCAGTCTGGCACAATAGGCTTGTTTGGTTAGAAAGTTGACCTGGAAGCACAGCGGAAGATCCCGCACTTATTAACTTTTAGAATGGAAGAAAAAAAATTAGATATTAATTCCCTGATAGGTTTCCTTTTAATTGGAGGAATCCTGCTTTGGATGTTGTACATGAATCCCTCTGCCCCCGAAGTTGAGGAAGAAACCACCACAGAACAAGTTGTAGTCACTCCGGATGAGGAGCAGCAAGTGGCAACAACAAATGCGCTTCAAGAAGCAGATTCTGCTGCAGTTGCAAGGGCAGCCAGCAGGTTAGGCGAATTTGGATATTCGGCCACCTTACCTTCAGCTACAGAGAATGAAACTTCGGTGGAGAATGATGTCTTAGACCTCAAGTTCTCTAATAAGGGTGGTTATCTTTCCGAAGTAAGGATGAAGAATTTCAAGACTTTTGATTCAATTCCTGTTTATTTGATAAAAGGCGACAACGCCTCTTTCAACCTGACATTTGCGACTACAGATGGCAGGGTGCTGAACACAAAAGACCTTTACTTTGAACCTACCGTGACCAAAAGCGGAGATAATACTATTGTCTCCATGAAACTCAAAGTTTCACCCGATGAATTCCTGGAATACCGTTATGTTTTGAAGCCGGGTGAATACATGCTCGACTTTACTATTCGCTCCCAGGGATTAAATGACGTGTTAAATTCTTCGGAGCCTATTGTCCTTGACTGGAAACTAAAAGGTTACCGTCATGCCAAGAGTATTAGCTACGAAAACCGTTACACCGAGCTCGTCTATGAATATGACGGAGGTGATGATGACTATGTCACCGATGGAGAAGATGAAGAGAACGACATCACCTATGTTGCATACAAACAGCATTTCTTCACTTCCATCCTGCTCACCGATACACCTTTTGAAACAGGAAAGTTTAAGTCTGAAGACCTGGTTGAGGATGAAGAGGTGGATACCCTTTACACCAAAGCTTTTGCTTCTACATTTCCTTTAGAGCTAAAAGGAGGGGAATTGAATTACAATATGAACTGGTACTATGGGCCAAGTGATTACCAGATCCTCAACGATTACGACCGCAATCTTGATGAGATCATGCCACTGGGCTGGGGGATCTTTGGCTGGATCAACAGATATGTTTTCATACCATTCTTCTCGTTCATCACCAACTACATGGGGTATGGAATTGCAATTATTGTAATGACCATAGCGATCAAACTCGTGTTGTCTCCCGTTCAGTACAAACAGTACCTGTCTCAGGCGAAGATGAAGGTGCTGCGGCCGGAGATCAACGAACTAAACGAGAAGTATAAGGACAACCCTATGAAAAAACAGCAGGAGACTATGAAGCTGTATAGCAAAGCCGGGGCCAGTCCTATGAGCGGATGTCTACCTGCCTTAATGCAGCTGCCGGTTTTCTATGCCCTTTTCATGTTCTTCCCAAGTGCTTTCCAGCTAAGACAAAAAGGATTTTTATGGGCAGATGACCTTTCCAGTTATGATACTATAGCTCAGTTACCATTCTACATTCCATTCTATGGAGATCACGTGAGCTTGTTCCCTATT
This sequence comes from Salinimicrobium aquimaris, assembly GCF_035607535.1. Classification (NCBI taxonomy): domain Bacteria; kingdom Pseudomonadati; phylum Bacteroidota; class Flavobacteriia; order Flavobacteriales; family Flavobacteriaceae; genus Salinimicrobium; species Salinimicrobium aquimaris. The sequence goes on along the minus strand of NZ_JAYDZX010000013.1, from coordinate 47,861 downwards.
CTGGCTTCTATTGCAATCTTCATTTACATGATGATGACAACGGGACAGACGATGCAGAATGCACAACAGCCGGGGATGCCTAACATGAAATTCATCATGTACCTGTCTCCACTTTTCATGCTGATTTTCTTTAACAATTATGCAAGTGGATTATCACTTTATTATCTGACTTCCAACCTTATTACTATAGGGATCATGTTGGTGATCAAGAATTTCATCATCGATGAAGATAAGATCCACGCTCAGATCCAGGAGAATAAAAAGAAGCCGAAGAAACAAGGAAAATTTGCACGAAAAATGCAGGAAATGATGGAGCAGGCAGAACAACAGAAAAAGAAAGGCAAATAAAATTTATCCTTTTAAAAAAATGAAGAGCCCGGAATTTCCGGGCTCTTCTGCATTAACCAATCACCTATTAAAAAAATTACATTTCCGGTAATATCACTGTGTCAATAACATGTATAACTCCATTATTTGCCTGGACATCAACAACAACTATATTGGAAGTTCTACCATTAGCATCGGTTATTGTGGCACCATTATCCAAATCGATCGTAAAAGATTGTTCTGCAAGGGTGGAAACCTCCATATCGTCGGCCAGCATAGATGAAGTCACGTTAGCTCCTGCAACCACGTGGTAGGCCAATGTAGAAGCAAGAACATCTTCAGGGATGTCTTCCAGAGAGCTCATCTCAAGTTCTTCAAGTAGAGCACCAAAGGCGTCATTAGTAGGTGCAAATACTGTGAATGGGGCAGGAGAACCGGTTTTCATAAGCGTACTTACAAAAGTAAAATCATCTTCCCGGGTAAGGGCCGCTACAAGTGTATTAAAAGTAGGATCGGCCAGTGCAAAAGTCACGACACTTGGCAGTCCTATTACAGCATCTACTGCGTGTATTACTCCATTATCAACTTCAATATTAGCCTGCTCAACTGTTGCTACGCCATTGATCATCACCCCATCCTCTGTACTTATATACATGGAAAGGTTATCATCTGAAGCACTTCCGGTAGCCATACTTTCAATATAACCTGTAGAGAGATCGGCTGCCATTATTTCTCCCATCTGCACGTGATTAAGTAAGATCTGCGTGAGAGCACTCACAGGAACTTCCGAGAGTGAAGAAAATCCGTTATCTGCAAGAAATGCTGCAAAAGCGTCATTATCTGGTGCAAATACAGTGTAATTATCCGTTCCGGCGAGAGTTGCAGTAATACCTGTCACCTGGAGAGCTGCTTCAAGCGAAGAGTAATTATCATTGGAGGCTACAAAATCGGCAATAGTATTAGTTTCCACAACCGGCGGAGTGGTAGCGTCATCGTCGTCACTGCAGGCAGTGAAAGTAAGCAACAGGAATAATCCTGCGAGGAATTGTTGTAAATTTGAATTTAAAGTCATGAGTTCTGATTTTTTGTTACATTTCAAAGATATATTTTTAAACAGAACACAAATGTTTATATTTAGTTAATTTAATTTAAACACAATATGATAAGATTTTGCTACTCCCTTCTGGCAAGCTGTTTATTATTCATGAATTCCCAAGTACTCCGGGCTCAGGAAGAATTAAACCGTCTCGATGCTAATGGAAAAAAACATGGAAAATGGGTGGAATATTTTGATAAATCAAGCTTATCGCTAAAATATGAAGGCCGGTTTCACCACGGAAGGAGGGTTGGTTTGTTTAAATATTATCAAGAAGGGCTTAAACAACCCGTAGCTCTAATGGAGTTTGATACCACCTCCAAAACGGCAAACGTCAAATACCTTTCCCAGAAAGGAAAAATAATTAGCCAGGGGGAAATGCAAGATCAACAGCGCACCGGCCTCTGGACCTATTTTCACAAGAATTCCAACAAAGTAATGATGACCGAAACCTATAAAGATGGAAAACTCCATGGTCCCAAAAAGGTGTTTTATGATAATGGAACATTGGCAGAAGAAGCAAATTACCTGGAGGGCAACCTGGAGGGAAGCAGAAAATTGCATTCAGTCAAGGGGGTGGTACTTGAAGACCTCACCTATAGGAATGGCGAATTACATGGCCCGGCGAAATTCTTTAATGGTAAAGGCGAGCTCATGAGTGAAGGACAATACCGCGATAATAAACACCATGGCACATGGCGCTATTACGAAAATGGGAAATTAAAAGAAGAGAAAATTTTTAAATAGCATCTTTTAATTGATATATTTACTTTACTCTTAATTAAAAACTTATGAAAAAGTATCTTTTATTATTTGCAGCTTTTGGACTATTCCTTTTTGCATCCTGCAGCGATGACGATAACAATGATGAAGAGCAATCAATAACCGGAACATGGGAACTCACCGCTGTGACCCCTTCTGTACCAGGTTGGGATTTCAATTCCTGCCCAGACAATCCTGAAATTACTTTTACCGCAAATGGTACCGCCATGTGGACACTCTATGATTCTGAAAACGACTGCGCAGAGAGTTCCAGTGAAGGTACCTGGGTAAAGAATTCCGGGAACAGTTACACAGTTTCAGTTCCGGAAGTAGGTGACGTGACGGGAACAGTTACTTTTTCGGGAGCTAATCAATTTAATTTCAATACCAGCGTACAATCTTTTCCGGTGGTACTTACTTTCCAAAAATAGGATCCTGGAATAACATTTTTGAGAGGCGGCCATGGCCGCCTTTTTCTTTTCTACCCTTTTTCTCCACTCGGCCCCTCCTTCTCAAAATGGCAAATTTTGTGTAATTTTGCAGGCTAATCAAGGACAGGAGAAGAATCATGAAAAGAGTAGTTGTAGGTTTATCGGGTGGTGTAGATTCCAGTGTAGCAGCCTATCTCTTAAAAGAACAGGGTTACGAGGTTATTGGCCTCTTTATGAAGAACTGGCATGACGAAGGTGTGACCATATCCAAGGAATGTCCCTGGCTTGATGATTCCAACGATGCCATGCTGGTGGCCGATAAACTTGGAATTCCGTTCCAGACTGTAGATCTAAGTGCAGAGTATAAGGAACGGATCGTGGATTATATGTTCAATGAATATGAACGTGGCCGCACTCCAAACCCCGATGTGCTCTGTAACCGCGAAATAAAATTTGATGTCTTTATGAAAATTGCCCTTTCTCTTGGGGCCGATTATGTTGCCACCGGCCACTATTGCCGTAAAGGGGAAGCTACTGTAGCTGGACAGCAGGTCTACCGTCTGCTTTCCGGAAAGGATAAGAATAAAGATCAGTCATATTTTCTATGTCAGCTATCACAGGAACAGCTGGCAAAAACCTTATTCCCCATAGGAGAACTTCAGAAGAGTGAAGTACGTCAAATCGCTGCTGAACAAAACCTTGTCACAGCCGAAAAGAAGGATTCTCAGGGCCTCTGCTTTATTGGAAAAGTAAGGCTTCCGGAATTCCTTCAGCAGAAGTTACAGCCAAAGGAAGGTGATATTGTAGAGATCCCTGCTTCCGAAGATAAGTTTCAAAATTCCACTCCCGAGTTTCAAAGCAAACAGGAAGAACTTGACTTTCTGGCCAGAAAATACACCTATGATACTTCCGAAGGGAAAAAAGTTGGCAGGCACCAGGGAGCACACTACTTCACCAAAGGCCAGCGCAAAGGCCTTGCTGTAGGAGGAACACCTGAACCGCTATTCGTCATTGAAACTGATGTTGAGGAAAACGTCATCTATACCGGACAGGGAAAAGACCACCCAGGAATCTATCGCCGCGGGCTTTTCGTTTCTCCCGATGAGACACACTGGGTTCGTCCCGACCTCCGCCTGAAAGAAGATGAGGAGATGCAGGTCAAAGCCCGCATCCGCTATCGTCAGGACCTACAACCTGCAACTTTGTTCCAAACAGCGAATGGAATGTATGTTATTTTTGATGAACCGCAGGCTTCCATTACCGAAGGTCAGTTTGTTGCCTGGTATCTCGAGGATGAACTAATAGGATCGGGAGTAATTTCTTAATTTGCAAAAGAACTTTTCAACCCTGTCAGGGTTCCAAACCCCTGACAGGGTTTATTTGACCTAATTATGACCAACAGAATTACCCAACTCTTCAATATTAAATATCCGATAATTCAAGCCGGAATGATCTGGGCCAGTGGCTGGAAGTTAGCCAGTGCAGTGAGCAATAACGGCGGATTAGGCATTATTGGAGCCGGCTCCATGTATCCGGAAGTGCTTAGGGAGCATATTCAAAAATGTAAAAAAGCGACTTCCTTTCCATTTGCTGTAAATGTACCCATGCTCTATCCCAATCTCGAGCAGATCATGGAGATCATTATTGAAGAGGGAGTTCCTATTGTTTTCACATCTGCCGGAAACCCAAAGACCTGGACTGCTCACCTGCAGGAAAAGGGAATTAAAGTAGTTCACGTGGTAAGTAGCGTAAAATTTGCACTAAAAGCAGAAGCAGCGGGTGTGGATGCTGTTGTTGCCGAAGGTTTTGAAGCAGGAGGCCATAACGGTCGGGATGAAACAACCACCTTTACGCTCATTCCTATGGTTAAGGAACAGATCAAGATCCCGTTAATTGCTGCCGGAGGAATTGCCACCGGTCGCGGAATGCTCGCAGCAATGGTGTTGGGAGCAGATGCAGTGCAAGTGGGAAGCCGTTTTGTCGCCAGTAATGAAGCTTCGTCTCATCCCAAATTTAAGGAAATGGTAGTGCAGGCAAAAGAAGGAGATACCGTGCTCACATTAAAAGAACTCGCTCCTGTAAGACTGCTTAAAAATCGCTTTTTCGAACAGGTAACCGAGCTTTATTCGAAAAATCCTTCAAAAGATGAATTAATAGAACTTCTTGGTCGTGCCAGGGCTAAGAAAGGAATGTTTGAAGGGGATCTTGATGAAGGGGAACTGGAGATTGGTCAAATTTCAGGGCTTATCCATGATATAAAACCGGCCGCAGAGATCCTGCAGGATATGCTAAAGGAATTCGAAGAAGCAAAAGCTGAAGTAGCTGCTCTTTAAGAGGAGAATTTCTCCAATTTACTTAGTTCTTCTTTAATTAGTTTTTGCCATTCGAGCTGGGCAGCTGCGTTCATGCTATGCCTTGTTTCCACATCAAACTTTTGTTGCATAAGAGCACGCTCCTTTTCAGCATGCTTGTAAAGCGCCTGTAGATCTGCCTTCAAATTACGGGCATTGACAAAATCGAATTCTGCAAGGGCTTTCCGAAGTTTTCTTGCGAAAAGTTCAGTAATGTCAAAGTGCAGCTGTTCATGCGCAAGAAGGTTGGCTGAAGCACTACCACCTTTCACCCATGACTTCCCCGGAATAAAAAAAGAAGTTACTTCGTATGTATATTCCTTTCCCGCGGCAGAACCTTTCATAGACCAGCCATAGGAGATCCCGGAACTGGTATTGGCAGCAAAAGGACTGGCAGGATCTGGTGTACCTTTGAAGTCACTCCAGGTAAGAACATTCTCCTTCCATCCCAGCCTTTCCTCTTCCATTTGAGCCTGTGTCCCAAAAGAAATGAGAAGAAGTAAAAGGCTACTAAGAATCGCTTTTTTCATGCTTGTAGTGAAAACTTATGTCCAGAACAATATCGGGATGTAAACTATACAGCACGGGACATGTCTTCGCTGCACGTTCCAGGATCTTCTGGTGTTTTTCTTCATAGGAAGCCGGAAAGGAAATAACCACTTTTATGCCCGAAATCCTTCTGGGATCGGCAGCCATCGTCTTTGTTACTTCAGCAACAGCTCCTTCTACTTTAATGCCCAGATCCCGTGCCTTAATTCCAATAATGGTAAACATGCAACTGGCCAAAGCTGTAGCAACAGTATCGGTTGGAGAAAAAGCCTCCCCTTTTCCCTGATTGTCTACAGGAGCATCTGTTATAAAAGTATCTTTACTCTGCAGGTGCTCGCACTGCGTCCTCAGTTCGCCCAGATATGTGACTTTTGATGTCATTAGCGCACTACGTTTAGATTGAGATTACGATCGTAGGAAACAATGTAAATAGCATTATTTATATAACCACCATTCGGGCGATGTTCGTACTTGAATTTATTCTCTACATATTGAGTGGTCCCTTCCTGCTTAATAGACTCATAAAGATCTTCAGCCGAAGCAAGTCTTAACAGCACATCATAAGTGACATCAAAACCTCTTACCGCCGCTGCATCTGGTGTAACACCGTACTTCTCCACATATTTTTTTATGAAGTTCCGGTTCTTAACAGGATCAAATGAGCGGTCAACCGACGGATAATGGAAATTCAGCTTTCCAAGGTGATTGTTCGAAATATTGTCACTGTCAAAAGACTTATTCCGGTCGGTGGTGAGAAGAGTTATTTTATAGCTGTCAGCGAGGGAATTTAGGTATGAAGTGGCATTACTTAAAATTCCAATCTTACTTGATTCCAGAATGATCCAGTTTGGCCTTGTCTTGTCCAGGGCCTCTGCCATTTGCGCCTGATTCAAAGATCCGCCTTCAGAAGGAGTGATAAGCCTTGCTGAAGGAAAAGCTGAAGATAACCTTCTTCGCTTTTCAGAAGCACTCCCATCGGCAATAATAATTAGATTTTTGCCTGCGGAATGATCTGAAATATAATTGATCATTGCCTCACTCAGCATCTCATCTGTAGGACGGGCCTGCAGGAAATTATCAAGTGATGCAGTTTCTTTTTTCGTAAGTGGAGAGATGACAGGGATATTCCTTCGCTCCAATCCCCGGGCCACTGTCTCTACAGTAGACTGCAACAGCGGACCAATAACCGCGTCAACATTATCAAAATCCCTGCTGTTAAGAAGTAGATTCACCTGCCCCGGATTTTGTTCTGTATCCAGAACCGTAAGATCTGTTGAAATCCCAAGAATTTTGGCAGAATCAACAGCCATAAGTACTCCGGTGTAAAAGTCCAGGGAAAGCTGCATCACCTTATCTTTTCTAATTCTTTCTTTAAAGTTGTCAGAACTGTCAGTCACAATAACTTTGTTCTTATTGAAAGGCAACATTACCACGAGGTTCTTGGTCTTATAGTTGGTGATATTTCGCTCAAGGTTAATATATTCTTCAGCGACGTATTCTCCCACACCTTCGGCCAGTTCAACATTAGGAATCCTTAGCACCATACCCGATTTTAAACCATCGGCCAAAGCAGGATTTAAAGAAACCAGAGAATCCCTGCTTATTCCGAAGCGGCGGGTAAGACTAAAAATTGTTTCCTGTGGTTGTACCTGATAATATTTGAACAGATTTCCGTAAACATCAACTACTTTTTCAACATTTCCATTGCGTACTTTGATCACCATCCCCGGTTTCAGGCTTTCCATATTTGGATTAAGCCTTTGCAGGTCGGCAATAGTTACATTGTATCTACGGGAAATCCCATACAGGGTTTCCTGTGGAAGTACCACATGCTCCTTAATACTGAGGTCTAATGGATTTGAACGGGAAGGGGTTGGAGTCTCAGCCCGGGTAACAGCTTGGGACGTCCCCTGGGGAATCCTGATGCGTTCCCCCCTGCGCAACTCTTCAGAATAAAGATGTTTGTTGAATCTTTTTATGTCTTCAATGCTCACGTTATATTTTTGCGAAAGGCTGAAAAGAGTTTCCTGCCGCTTCACCCTGTGCATCACAAACTGCTGCTTTTCATCTCCAGGAGCTTGAGCTGTTTCTGTGCGCCCTGTGGTAACAGGAACCACAAGTTTTCCCTCAGGTTTTATTCCACGACGGGCATCGGGATTATATCTAAAAAGGGTTTCTTCAGAAATATTGTATTGCCTTGCGATCTGCGCTGTAGTTTCTCCTCTTTTTACAATGTGATATTTGTATTGTTGTGCAAAAGCCTGAACGACAAACATCTGCAAGAACAGAAAAAGAACTGCAATTTTTTTCATAGGTTATATATTATTCCCACTCAATAGTGGCCGGGGGTTTGGAGCTTATGTCGTACACTACCCTATTAACGCCTTTAACTCTGTTAATTATTGTATTGGACGTCTTTTGTAAAAAATCATAGGGTAAATTCACCCAATCTGCCGTCATACCATCTGTGGACTCCACAGCACGTAATGCCACTACCTTCTCATAGGTCCTCTCATCTCCCATTACTCCCACAGAATTGACCGGCAAAAGAATTGCTCCTGCCTGCCAAACTTTATCATAGAGCATCCATTCCTTTAGACCATTGATAAAGATAGCATCCACCTCCTGCAAAATACGAACTTTTTCTGCAGTGATATCTCCAAGGATCCTGATAGCCAGTCCCGGCCCCGGGAAAGGGTGTCTTCCCAGCAATTCCTTATCGATCTCCAGCTCGGCTCCTACTCTTCTCACCTCATCCTTAAACAACATTCGCAAAGGCTCCACTACCTTCAGTTTCATATACGCCGGCAATCCTCCCACGTTGTGGTGAGATTTTATGGTTACTGAAGGCCCGTTCACAGAAACAGATTCAATCACATCGGGATAGATCGTTCCCTGTGCCAGGAACTTTACATCCTGAATGCGGTGGGCCTCATCATCAAAAACATCAATGAACGTCTTCCCTATCGCCTTGCGTTTGCCTTCGGGATCTGAGATACCTGCGAGGGCATCCAAAAAACGTGCCGAAGCATCTACTCCTTTCACGTTAAGCCCCATGTGCTTATATTGATCGAGCACGCTTTCAAACTCATTTTTTCTAAGCAATCCGTTATTGACGAAAATGCAATAAAGATTCTTTCCAATTGCTTTGTGCAACAGCACAGCGGCAACAGTAGAATCTACTCCGCCGCTAAGCCCCAGGACAACTTTATCATCTCCAATTTGCTTTTTTAAGTCTTCTACCGTCATATCCACAAAGGCTTCGGGCGTCCACTCCTGTGCAACTTCAGCAATATTGACCAGGAAATTTTCCAGCAATTGCTTACCGTCTGTAGAGTGATAGACTTCAGGATGGAATTGAATTGCAAAAGTTTCTTCCCCTTCAATTCTATATGCGGCATTCAAGACATCAGGAGTACTGGCAAGCCGAACTCCATTTTCGGGCAATTCTTTTATAGTATCACTATGGCTCATCCACACCTGCGAATTTTCAGTGATATTCTGAAACAAAGCCTCCCCATCTTTAATGACAGAAAGATTTGCGCGACCATATTCCCTTATCTCTGAAGCTTCTACTTTTCCGCCGTTGAAATGAGCGAGATACTGGGCGCCGTAACAAACTGCCAAAACAGGCAATTTTTTCCTGATTTTTGAAAGGTCAGGGTGCGGGGCATCTTCAGCCCGTACTGAAAAAGGGCTTCCTGAAAGTATTACTGCTTTAAAAATGGAAAGATCTTCAGGGATCTTGTTGTAAGGGTGGATTTCGCAGTAAATGTTCAGTTCTCTTACCCTGCGGGCTATCAACTGTGTGTACTGCGAACCAAAATCTAGGATGAGAACATTGTTTTGCATGTGCAAAAATAGGAATTTGAGCCTATTATCCTCGCCAGAAATGCATTTTTGTATACTGCTTAAAATCCAAAGATGAATTTTTTAATCCGGATACTGCTCCCGCGAAATCTCCAGCGGAAATACCTCCTAAAAATGTCATTTTTGGAGAGGAATACCTGCCATAATTCCATTGCGATACAAGGGAAGCAGAAATTTAAACTTTTCCCAAAGCTATCAACCGACTCTCCCGCTTTTGATATTTTTGAGAGAACCTCATAGATTTTAAACATGAAACTCTCCATTTCTTCTGAATTTAGAAAAGTCGCACTGGTAAATTATGTAGTTCCTCCCGAAGTCGTGGAGAAATACCTTCCTAAATACACAAAAATGGACTTTTACAATGGCGAGTGCATCATAAGCCTGATTGGCTTCCAGGTGCAAAAGCTGAAGGTCGCAGGTGTAAAGGTTCCCCTGTTGAAGGATTTTGACGAAATCGATCTTCAGATCTATGTGAAAAGGTTTGACGGGGCTCAATGGCGCAAAGGAGTAGTTGTGATTAGCCGCATTTTTGACCAACTGGCTGCTAGAGATCTGGCCAATACTGTCTTCAAAGCTAATTATACCTCAATGCCTGTATCGGGCAAAGTAGAGGAAACAGAATATCATTTAAAAGTACAATACTCATGGCAATTCAGGGAACTGCAGCAGAATTTTTGGGTGAAGAGCAACCGGCTTGCAGCACCTTATGATAAGGATTCGGCAGCCGCATTCCTTCTCGACCGACCTTATGGCTACCTAAAATCTGAAGATCAAACCTATGAGTACAAACTTGATCACGTGGACTGGCACCTGTACACTGTTGACGAATATTCCATAGATGTGGATTTTTCCAAACAATTTGATCCGGCTTTTAATATCCTGAACAGTCAGACCCCGCACTCTGTAATTCTCACGGAAGGCTCTACAATTGAAATTGGTGCCAATCAACTCGTACAATCCTGATTATAATCGGTTAATTGTGAACTGCTAATTGATCATTGGTTATTGAGCCGCTTCTCCGTAGAGCGTAAGTACAAGTTTTCTGCTTCCCCCGTGATCCCTGTGTTCACATAGATAAATTCCCTGCCAGGTCCCAAGATTTAGTCGGCCGTTGGTGATGGGGATCTGAAGAGAAAACCCGAGCATCGCAGCCTTTATATGTGCAGGCATGTCATCACTACCCTCCAAAGTGTGCCTATAATATGGCTGATCCTCGGGAACCATCTCGTTGAAATGACTTTCAAAATCCTCCCGTACAGTGGGATCGGCATTTTCGTTGATGGTCAATCCGGCTGATGTGTGTTTGATAAAGATGTGCAAAAAGCCAACCGATACCTTCTTTAACTCCGGAATTTGCTGAAGCACTTCATCCGTTACAAGGTGAAAACCTCTCGGTTTGGCTGCAAGTCGAATTTCCTTCTGAAAAATGTAGTTCAGATTTCCCATTTTTGACCCTCTCGTTTTACAGCTTTAAGTTATAAAATTCAGCAGCATTTCTTCCAAAGATCTTTTCCTTTTCTGCCTGGGAATAGCCTCTGAAAAATTCTTCCAATATTCCCAGCACTTGCGGATATCTCGCTGCGGAAAGGCAAACCGGCCAGTCTGAGCCAAAAATAATTCTATCCACTCCAAAGGCCGAAACCACTACCTCCAAAAAAGGCCAAAAATCGGTGCGTTTCCAGCTGAAGTTTTCCGTCTCTGTCACTAAACCGGAGATCTTGCACCAAACTTTGTCGCACTTCCCCAACTCCTGAATGTTTTCCACCCACTTAGCATCGGGTTTTCCTGAGATCTTTGGCTTTCCGATATGATCCAGCACAAACTTTTGCTCCGGAAAGGCCTTTACAAGTTCGACTGCCGCCTCGAGTTGATAATCAAAAGCAAGAATATCATAAGTGAGATCAAAAAGACCCAGGGCTTTGATCCCCCGCTGAAAATTGGGAGCTGTCATAAATTCCCCTTTTTCATCCCAGACCGTGTGGCGTATACCTTTCAAAAATGTGTTTTTTGAGAAGTTTTTCAGCCGGTCTTCCACATCGGCTGCAGAAAGATCCACCCAACCTACCACTCCTTTGATGAAGTCATGCTGTTCAGCATATTTCAGTAAGATCTCTGTTTCTGTTTCAGACTGATCTGCCTGCACAGCAATACAGCCTGAAAAGCCATTTTTGGAGAGTACTGGTTTGAGGTCTTCGGGAAAAAAGTCCTGTCTTATTGCCGACATCTCCTCCGGGATCCAGGAGTATTTTACAGGATCATATTTCCAGAAGTGCTGGTGGGAATCAATCTTTAGATTTGAGATTTGGGACATGAGGAATTAGACGTTAGATTTTAGACGGTAGACGGTAGACGGTAGACGGTAGATTTTAAATTTGAGATATTGAGATTATTTAAAATAATGTTGGCCGGTACAGTTTCAGAGAATGAAACGAGGCATTCCCTTGGCACCTGGAATTTGGTGCTTGTTTTATATTACGTCTTTTGCTTTTGCTTTTTAGCAGCCGGGAAAAGAACGTTGTTCAGGATTAGTCTATAGCCGGGGGAAGTGGGATGCAACTCCAGTTCGGTTTTTGGATCTCCAACCATGTGCTGATAATCTTCCGGGTCATGACCGCCGTAAAATGTAAAAAATCCGTTGCCTTTTATTCCGTGGATATAACGCGCTTCGCCATTGATCTTACTCTGCCCCATTACCAAAACGGTGGGTTTGATAGTAGCGGGATCATAGGCCGTAGTTTGCCCCATAAAACCTTTGACCAGCATGGTGTGATTTTGTGTGAGCATGGTGGGAACAGGATCCCATTTGGCAGAATATTCCATGAGCGTAAAATAATCTACATCCATTGGCACCTGCCGCTTGTTCGTCATATCTATAGAAGAAAATTCGTAAACCATAGGACTTCGCTCCAGGATGAAATTCTCAAAAGCGAAACTCTTTTCAAAATTCAGTTGTTTCTGATAATTGGCATCGCTTGGATCCCCATCAAACATTGGTTCGGCAATGTCAACTCCTTCGGCAGCGAGGGCAATATCAAAGCTGTCGGTAGCACTACACATGGCGAACATAAAACCTCCTCCCACAACATAATCCCGGATCTTTAAAGCCACGGCCAGTTTTTCTTCCGAAACCTTATCATAACCCAGCCTTTGAGCCAAAGCCTCAGCCTGTTTCTTATCTTCAATATACCAGGGCGTAGTGCGGTAAGTGCGGTAGAATTTCCCATACTGTCCTGTAAAGTCCTCATGATGCAGGTGCAGCCAATCGAACAGCAAGAGGGCATCATTCAATACTTCCTCATCATAAATGGTTTCATAAGGGATCTCGGCATAAGTGAGCACCATGGTAACTGCATCGTCCCAGGGCTTGTTGTCCTGCGGTGAGTAAACTGCAATTTTTGGTGCCTTCTCCAAAAGAACAGCTTCCATATTTTTCGCCGGACTGGAGATCTCCTCCAGGATACTTTCAGTTTTTTGATCACTGATCACTTCAAAGGACACTCCGCGGATCTTGCATTCCCGGCGCAGTTCTTCTGAATCGGGTAATAGAAACGAGCCGCCGCGGTAATTGAGCAGCCACTGTACCTTCACATCCTTGTCGAGCATCCAGTAGGTGATGCCGTAGGCTTTTAGGTGATTCCGCTGGGTTTCAGCATCCATAGGAATCAGGATCTGCGAAGCAAAAGCCGAGGTAGTCAGCATTAGCAGAAAAAAGAGCATGAAAAAACCGGAAAAGAAATAACTCTTTCCGGCTTTTGATCTTTTATTTGCAGTAGTAGCTTTTCCGAAGTGATTCGGAAGTTGAAAATTTATTTTATTAAAAAGGAACGTCGCTATCGTCATCATTTAAACCATCATTCATTGAGCTGCCAAAAGCTTCATCGGCACTGGGGAAATGGCCGGTATTGAAGCCAAAATCCCCCGAGTCATCGTCATTCATCTTAGAATGGAACTCAGACGGGGAATCAAAGTCATCTAAGTTATCGAATTTACCTAAATGTCCAAGGAATTTCAATCTAATATTCTCTAATCCACCATTCCTGTGCTTGGCGACAATAAATTCGGCCTGCCCATCGGTTGGAGATCGTTCTTCATCATCCCACTCCTCGATCTTGTAATATTCGGGACGATAGATAAAGGAAACAATATCGGCATCCTGCTCGATCGCACCAGATTCCCTAAGGTCACTCAAAAGTGGCCTTTTTGAGCCCCCTCTCGTTTCCACGGCACGGGACAACTGGGAAAGTGCAATTACCGGTACATTCAATTCTTTCGCCAAAGCCTTTAAGTTTCGGGAAATGGTAGAAATCTCCTGCTCCCGGTTCCCACCTTTCTGGCTTCCCCCGGCGGTCATCAACTGCAGGTAATCGATCACAATTAGTTTAATACCGTGTTGAGAAGCAAGTCTCCTTGCTTTGGCCCTGAGGTCAAAGATGGAGAGAGAAGGAGTATCATCGATGAATAAAGGTGCTTTTTCCAGGCCCTTTACCTTTACGTTAAGCTGCTCCCACTCGTGTTTTTCAAGATTTCCTGTACGCAGTTTTTCTGAAGAGAGTCCGGTTTCAGAAGAGATCAAACGGGTGATCAACTGTACCGATGACATCTCCAGGGAGAAAAAAGCTACGGGAATATTTTGCCCTACAGAAATATTCCTTGCCATAGACAGGGTCAATGCTGTTTTACCCATACCGGGACGCGCCGCCACAATGATCAAATCACTTGGCTGCCATCCCGAAGTTAACTTATCCAGCTTTTCAAAACCTGATGGAATTCCCGAAAGCCCCGATTTATTAGAGATTTCCTGGATCTTCTTCTTTGCCTGCATCACCAGATCCTGTGCAGTTTCTGAAGATCTTTTGATATTCCCCTGGGTCACCTCGTAAAGCTTGGATTCTGCGGTGTCTAAAAGGTCAAATACATCGGTGGTTTCATCGTAGGACTCCTCAATGATCTCATTCGAGATCTTAATAAGGCTACGCTGAATGTACTTTTGAAGAATTATCCTGGCATGAAATTCAATATGCGCCGAAGAGGATACTTTTTGAGTGAGCTGTACCAGGTAAAAATCACCACCCACCTGCTCCAGCTTCTGGTCTTTTCTCAACTGGTTGGAAACCGTTAATAAGTCAACGGGTTCTGAACTTTCAAAGAGTTTAAAAATGGCCTCAAAAATATATTGATGTGCACTTTTATAAAATACCTCAGGGTGAAGAATATCGATAATTTCATCTACACCTCGTTTGTCGATCATCATCGCACCTAGCACAACTTCTTCTAAATCAACTGCTTGAGGCGGAACTTTTCCTTTTTCGAGATTAATTACATTGCCGGGAGCGTAATTATAATTTTGGGGGGCTTTGGCTTTTTCCATGTTACGAAAGTAGAAAAATAGAGTTTAGAAGGTTACTGCAAAGCCTTCTACTTAGTTCACAGTTTATGAACATTTTAACTGTTGAAAACTTTAATTATTTGTTGATAAGGCCAAAAAAATCCGAAGAGAAACCCTTCGGATTTTTTGCCTTCTTATATACTAAGAGATTACCCTTTAAAGACACCCATATCGGAATATTTATTCATTCGCTTTTTCACCAATTCTTCTGGTGATAAGTTTTTGAATTCCCCATAAGCTTCAGAAATGGCATTCTTTACAATGTCAAAGGTCATTTCCCTGTTGCTATGTGCTCCACCCAATGGTTCTTTAACGATCTCATCGATAAGCTTTTGCTTTTTCATATCCTTGGCAGTTAGCTTTAACGCATCGGCTGCTCTTTCCTTGTACTCCCAGCTTCTCCAAAGGATCGAAGAACAGGATTCCGGCGAGATCACAGAATACCAGGTGTTTTCAAGCATAAGTACCTTATCACCTACTCCAATTCCCAGGGCTCCACCGCTGGCTCCCTCTCCAATGATCACCACAATAATCGGCACTTTTAGGCGGGTCATTTCGAGAATGTTTCGGGCAATGGCTTCTCCTTGTCCGCGTTCTTCAGCTTCCAGGCCGGGATAAGCTCCGGGAGTATCCACAAAAGTCACTACCGGAATACCAAATTTTTCCGCAGACTTCATAAGGCGTAGTGCCTTGCGGTAACCTTCAGGATTTGCCATCCCAAAATTGCGGTATTGTCGGGTTTTGGTATTGTACCCTTTTTGCTGACCAACGAACATATAGCTTTGATCCCCGATTTTTCCAAGGCCACCTATCATCGCCTTGTCATCTTTTACATTCCGGTCTCCATGTAATTCCAGGAAAGTATCTCCACATATCGCATTGATATAATCGAGAGTATATGGCCGGTTAGGGTGCCGGGAAAGCTGAACCCTCTGCCAGGCAGTTAGGTTCTTATAAATTTCTTTTTTGGTCTCGTTAAGTCTTTTTTCAATTTGACGGCAGGTCGCCGTAACATCAACATCACTTTCCTGACCTATGGCACAGGCTTTTTGATATTGTTCTTCCAACTCCTTTATAGGTAATTCAAAGTCTAAATATTCCATAATGAGTTATGGGTTGTTTTAAATTAGCTTACAAATATAAGAAACTTAAGAGGTAGCTTTCGGCTGTTTTTTAAATTTTCTCCTTGTCTTGAGAAAGCCATTCAGGATAACCGTCGTAAGTATAATAGCCGCCCCGTAATAGAAGCCGGGAGCCATGGCCTCGTCACTTCCAAAAACCCAGAAAGCCAGAAGAATTCCATAGACAGGTTCCATGTTGATGGTAAGCATGATAGTATACGGACTTAAGTGCCGCATTACCGCTACTGAAGCGATAAAAGCATAAGCAGTACAAACAGAAGCTAGAATGAAGAGCCACATCCAGTCTTCTGCCGAAATATTAAAGAAATTGAAGTTGAAACCTCCATCCCCCAAAAAGGAAAGAACCAGCAGGTAAAGACTTATAGCCGCAGCCCCGGTAAGTAGTTCGTAAAATGAGATGACAGAAGCATCTTCTTTTTTGGCCAGTTTTCCATTGATCAAAGAAAAAACTGCTGAAAGAAATGCAGAGATCAAAGCCAGCAGGATTCCGAGAACATATTCAGTCTCTACCTTAAAAATGATATACAGGCCCAGAATCACAATCAATCCGAAAAGGATCTCATACCAGATCACCTTTCGCTTATAAAATATGGGCTCAAGAATTGAGGTAAAAAAAGCTCCTGTTGATAGTAGCGCCAAAGTGATCGAAACATTTGACACTTTAATTGCACCAAAGAAAGTGAGCCAATGCAGTGCGATCACTACACCCGCAATGATCATTACCAGCACCCGCTTTGGTCCCAGCCGCAGGTTCTTTTTTTTCCACTTTATCCAAAGTAGAATAAAGACGCTCGCAAGCAACATGCGGTACCATACCAGCGGCACGGCATCCAACGTGATCAAAGCACCCAGCACTGCCGTAAATCCCCAAATAAACACGATCAAGTGAAAATGGAGATAGGACTTAACTTTATCGTTTAGCATTCCAAAGCAAATAAATTGCTAAAATTCCGAAGAAGATATTTGGAAACCACACCGCAATAAGAGGAGAAAAAGTACTTTGTTCAGCAATAGTTCCAAACACCTTATCCATAAATATAAAGACAAAGGCAAGACTAATTCCCAGGGCGAGATTCACTCCCATCCCACCGCGGCGTTTCATGGAAGATACCGCAACGGCAATAATGGTAAGGATATAAGCAGAGACAGGAAGGCTCCAGCGTTTATACGCCACAACTTTGTAGCGGTTAATGTTGCCCGAACCGCGACGCTTCTCCTGTTCGATAAAGGCTTCGAGCTCATCATAATTCAGGGTTTCGGCCATATAAGAAACCGGAGTGAGATCGTTAAATTCAAAAGGAAGGACAGTATCTTTTTTAATTTCAGAAATTACTTCATCCCCTTCTTCCCCAATGATCCTTTTAGTATAATTGGTGAGGGTATAGGTGGTGTCCTCTTCATTGAACTTTAACCGGGAAGCACTTATCTTGAACTTCATTTCATTGCCCTCAAAATGTTCAAGTGTGAAGTTTTGAGCCGAATTGATCCTGGGCTGAAAGTGAGAAGCATAGATAAATTCATTCTCATTGATCTGCCTGTAAACATCACTGGTTTCCTGAACCTCACTACCTCTTTTAAGGTAAGTGTATTTGAATTCATTAAATCCCTTACTGGCACTGGGAGCAAGATACATTCCCAGGATCAATGCCGCCGCACAAACTATCGTTGAACCTATTATATAAGGACGCAGGAATCTCCAAAAGGAAACCCCGCTACTCAAAAAAGCAATAATTTCGGTGTTCTGTGCCAGCTTTGAAGTGAACCAGATCACAGAAAGGAAAAGGAAAAGCGGAAAAAGCAGATTGGCAAAGTAGATTGTAAAGTCAATGTAATAATTGACAACCTCCCAAAAAGGCACTTCATTCTCCAGGATCTTGTCGATCTTTTCGGCCAGGTTAACTGTTATACCAATAGGTATGAACAGGAGCAACATTAAAATAAATGTCCCCAGATATCGCTTTAATATGTACCAATCAAGGATCTTCAACTTAGAGGCGTTTGTTCATTTGCTGTACCATCATATTTTTCCAGGAAGCAAAATCCCCGGCTAAGATATGTTTTCTGGCCTCACGAACCAACCAGAGGTAGAAGCCAAGATTGTGCATGGTTGCAATTTGCTTGCCAAGCATTTCATTGACGGTAAACAGGTGTCTTAAATAAGCCTTTGTATAAAAAGTATCCACATACGTAGCACCGGACTCATCTATAGGTGAGAAATCATCTTCCCATTTTTTGTTCTTTATGTTGATGGTTCCCTGTGCTGTAAAAAGCATTCCGTTACGTGCATTTCTCGTGGGCATAACGCAATCAAACATATCAACTCCCAGTGCAATATTTTCCAGAATATTTATTGGGGTGCCTACGCCCATTAAGTAGCGGGGTTTTTCCTTCGGAAGGATATTCGTCACTACTTCGGTCATGGCATACATTTCTTCGGCAGGCTCCCCTACTGAAAGTCCGCCGATAGCGTTTCCTTCTGCCCCTGCATTGGCAATGTACTCGGCAGATTGCTCTCTTAGATCCTTGTAAGTACTGCCCTGCACAATAGGAAAGAGAGTTTGCGAATAGCCATATTCCGGTGGGGTTTTATCGAGATGGGTAATACAGCGGTCCAGCCAGCGATGTGTACGGTGCATAGAGTTTTTAGCGTACTCGTAATCGCATGGATAGGGGGTACACTCATCGAAGGCCATGATAATGTCTGCGCCAATAAGACGCTGTATCTCCATTACATTTTCGGGAGTGAAATTGTGGTAAGAACCGTCAATGTGAGATTTGAACCGGACTCCTTCTTCCTTGATCTTTCTTCTTTCCGAAAGGGAATAGACCTGGTAGCCCCCGCTATCGGTCAAAATATTGCGGTCCCAGTTCATAAATTTATGAAGTCCGCCGGCCTTTTTCAGGATCTCGGTCTGAGGTCTTAGATAAAGGTGATAGGTGTTCCCAAGGATGATATCGGGATTCACCTGTTCCTTAAGATCTTTCTGGCTTATTCCCTTAACCGAAGCCACCGTTCCCACCGGCATAAAGATGGGAGTTTCAATGGTTCCGTGATCTGTAGTTATAATTCCCGCCCTGGCACCGCTGCCGGGATCATTCACTGCTAATTCAAATTTCATAGGAGATTTTAATGGGCGCAAAGATAGTTATTTTTAGTGGTCAGTGGTCAGTGGGCAGTGTTCAGAAAAATTTTCTAGCGGCTCCTAAGTTCAAATCAAAAATCATCGAGGATTAGGAAATTCCCCAGACTCACTTTCTTTATTTTCAGAAAATTGTACAAACTTTTAGGAATAGAAATATCCCAAAAGTCTCAACTACCTTCTCAAATCCCCAATTCACTAATCCCTTTTTAACCTTTCCATCAACTGTTAACAGCTTTTGATAAGAATTGAGGCAGGTTGATTTCCAAAGCATTGATAAAATAGTATTTTTGCATCACATTTAATTAAAACCAGATGCCAAACACACAACAACTAGAAGATTTTGTCACTCAGGTGAGAAGAGACATTTTGAGGCAGGTTCATAAGGTGAATTCGGGGCATCCCGGGGGATCATTGGGCTGTGCCGAATTTTTCACTGTTCTCTACCAGGAAGTGATGCAAAGAAAAGAAGGCTTTGACATGGATGGAATTGGAGAGGACCTGTTCTTTCTTTCCAACGGTCACATCTCCCCTGTTTTTTACAGCGTTCTTGCCCGTAGCGGTTATTTCCCAGTTGAGGAGCTAAACACTTTTCGACTTATTGATTCCCGCCTGCAGGGACATCCTACCACTCATGAAGGTCTACCCGGAGTAAGGGTGGCTTCAGGGTCTTTGGGACAGGGTCTTTCTGTAGCCATTGGTGCTGCAAATACAAAAAAACTCAATGGAGATGACCATCTGGTTTACTCCCTTCATGGGGATGGAGAACTTCAGGAAGGACAAAACTGGGAAGCCATCATGTATGCGGCTGCCAAGAAAGTTGACAATCTTATCGCTACTGTAGACCGAAATTTTCAGCAAATAGACGGTTGTACAGATGATGTACTACCAATGGGCGATCTTACTGCAAAATTTGAAGCTTTTGGGTGGGATGTGCTGGAGATCAAGAACGGCAACAGCATCCCCGAAGTGCAGGAAGGCCTAAAGGAAGCTAAAAGCCGAACCGGAAAGGGAAAACCGGTTTGTATTATAATGAATACGGAAATGGGCCACGGGGTGGATTTCATGATGGGAAGCCACAAATGGCACGGCGTTGCTCCAAACGATGAGCAATTGGAAAAAGCACTTGCACAAAACCCTGAAACCTTAGGCGATTATTAATCTCCCACACAAGAAAGAAATGAAAAGATATACAGATACAGGAAAAAAAGATACCCGATCTGGTTTTGGAGCCGGACTTACTGAATTGGGAAGGACTAATCCCAACGTAGTTGCACTCTGTGCCGATCTTGTTGGTTCGCTAAAAATGCAGGATTTCATTGATGAAAATCCCGAAAGATTTTTCCAGGTAGGGATCGCTGAAGCCAACATGATGGGGATTGCAGCAGGAATGACCATAGGCGGAAAGATTCCTTTTACAGGAACTTTTGCCAACTTCTCTACCGGAAGGGTTTATGACCAGATAAGACAATCTATTGCATATTCAGACAAAAATGTGAAGATCTGTGCATCCCACGCAGGACTTACTCTTGGGGAAGACGGGGCGACTCACCAGATCCTTGAAGATATAGGTTTGATGAAGATGTTGCCAGGTATGACTGTGATCAATACCTGCGATTACAATCAGACAAAAGCAGCCACTATCGCCATCGCAGAGCATCATGGGCCGGTCTACCTTCGCTTCGGAAGGCCAAAAGTTGCAAACTTCACTCCTGAAGACCAGAAGTTTGAAGTAGGAAAAGCCGTTCTTCTAAATGAAGGAACAGACGTGACCATAATCGCCACCGGACATTTGGTATGGGAAGCACTACAGGCCGCAGAGGAACTGGAGGAGAAAGGAGTTTCGGCTGAAGTGATCAATATCCACACCATCAAACCTCTTGATGAGGCAGCTATTTTGGCTTCGGTTGGAAAGACAGGTTGCGTGGTTACCGCCGAAGAGCACAACTTCCTTGGAGGGCTTGGAGAAAGCGTATCCCGCACCCTGGTTCAAAATCACCCTGCACCACAGGAATTTGTTGCAACTATGGACACTTTTGGAGAAAGTGGAACTCCCGAGCAACTTATGGAAAAGTATGGCTTAAATGCTGCGGCAATTATCAGGGCTGTAGAAAAGGTGATCAAAAGAAAATAAGTTCCGAAAAACAGGAGCATATAAAGCCTCTCAAAAATGACATTTTTGAGAGGCTTTCTTTTTCAGCAAATATTTCAGCACTTACAGCGTTTAAATTAGGAACTAAAACAAATCTTTTATGAAAAAGTACCTACTGATCTTTATGATGACGGCAACATCAGCAGCAATGGCCCAGAGCGGCTTTGGTCTTAAAGGAGGTCTTAACTACGCCGATAATGGGGAAATGACCTATTCTGATTTTACGGGCGCCGGTGAGGATGTCCTGAAAGGTGGAGAAAGTAAAATGGGCTATCACTTTGGGGTTTTTTATGAGGCCAATATTCTTGGCTTCTTCTTAAGACCGGAGCTCGTTTATACCACTACAAAAAGCACCTATCAATTCAACCAGCAGGAGTCTGATTATGATCTGTCGAAAATTGATCTTCCAATTCTATTAGGCACCAGGGTTTTTGGGCCTGTGAGATTATTTGCGGGACCAAGTCTGCAATACATTATGGACAACGATTTTGAAGGTTTTGAACTGGGAGATGTTCAAAATGAGTTCACTATAGGTGCACAATTGGGCGCAGGAATTCAGTTAGGAAAACTTGGCCTGGATGTGAGATATGAACGTGCGCTTAAAGAGAATGAAGCCGAATTTATGAGCCTTGATGGCGGCCAGGGTCCAGAACGCGTAGATACCCGTCCCAGCCAGATCATCTTTGGACTTTCCCTTAGTCTTTAAAACCCTTTTTTATAAGCATCAAAAAAGCCCCTTTCCGGGGCTTTTTTTAGTTGTTTATATCCAGATAATCCGGAGTGCCATCGTTGTCGGCATCGGGATATGGAAAAATAATATTTCCGTCTTCATCTGAAATTTCTTCCCAGGTTGGAATAAAATCCCCGTCGTCATCCCTATCCAGATAATTTGGAGAGTTATCCCCATCTGTATTATCATCAAGTAATCTCTGGTTCCCGTTTAGATCTTCTCTCCATGAAGGAACCCCATCCTGATCATGATCGGCTTCATTCACAGCATAAAGGTGAAACGTAAACACCAACGGACTGTAAGTGGGGATTCCCTGCTGGAAGGAACTAAAATAGCCAAGACCTGAAGGCATAAAAATAGCTCCTATCCCATAATCATCGTTCCATTGAACTGTATTGTCGGATAATATCTCAAAACCCGATGCACCTCTGAATTCAGTTAACCCCTGTCCAAAGCCTGCTATAGTGCGGGTAAGGTCAAACCATACAGGACTCTCAGAAGAATCAAAGGTCGTTCTGTTGAGCAGCTCCCCTTCATAAGCAACATAGGTAGAGTCACTGAATTTTGGCTGAGGCTGCTCCGCTGCACCTTCTCTTACCTTCAGAACATATAAAGTGTACTCTACATCTTCATATGTAAAAGTCTTAGGCATTAAAAGCGGTGAGGAACTCAAAGGAATTTTATCGGCATTAGCTTCATTGATGGTGTCGATCTGGATCCTGTAATCGAAACCTGCAGGAGGATTTTCAAACTCTTCGTAGTTGTAAAAATGCGTCTTTAAGTATTCCTCTAATGCTGCCTGATCGGCGATCTCCTGTTCTCCCCGGTCTCTTGGAGGGACAACTTCAGGATCATCATCATCTTTATCACACGAAATGGCAAAAGCAGCTAAAAAAAGATATAATAACAAGAACTTGTTCAGTTTCATCAATAGGTAATTTAGGGCCGCAAGATACAATATTCTTGTATTTTTGCTGAAGAACGACAGATTTTTACTGTACAAATATGAGAGTAGATAAGTTTTTATGGTGTGTGAGATATTACAAAACCCGAAGCATTGCTACAGAAGCATGTAAGCAAGGTAAAGTAAGAGTGAATGGTGCACTTGTCAAACCTTCAAGAGAGGTCTATGCGGCCGATAAATTGACTGTAAGAAAGAACCAGATCAATTATGAACTCGAGGTCCTGGATCTTCCAAAAAGTCGTGTAGGCGCTAAGCTGGTCAACCTTTACATAAATGACATCACTCCCCGGGAAGAGCTGGAGAAAAGAGAACTTCTCAAATATTCTCAGGATTATTACCGCAAGAAAGGAACGGGAAGACCTACCAAAAAGGATCGCAGGGAACTGGATGATTGGTTTGATGTGGAAGAGGATGAGGATGGTTCAAATTGAAAGACCAAATACTTATCTTTGAAAAAAAACAATCCCAATGGAGAAAAACTCTGTCATTATACTCGATAAGGACCAGATCAACCATAAGATCAAAAGAATCGCCTACCAGATCTATGAGAGTAATGTAGACGAGGATGAAATAATCCTGGCAGGGATCGCAGATAGCGGATTTGAGCTGGCAAGAAGACTGCGGGTGGAGCTTCAGGAAATTTCAGATCTAAGTATTCTCCTTTGTGAAGTAAAAATAAATAAGAAGGATCCGCTGGATGTCATCACCACAAGCCTTGATCCCGGCGATTATCGCGACAAGGCACTGGTGCTTATAGACGACGTTTTAAACTCTGGGACCACCTTGATCTACGGAGTGCGCCATTTCCTGGAAGTTCCCCTAAAGAGATTCAAGACAGCTGTACTGGTTGACCGTAGCCATAAGAAGTATCCCGTAAAAGCAGATTTTAAAGGAATCTCCCTCTCCACCTCCATTCATGAGACCGTCAATGTTTCTTTTTCTGAAGGAGAGGATCGTGTAGAATTAATTTAATCTTTCCAGGATATCATCCACTATATCCCGGACAGATCTTCCATCTGTAGAAACAATAAGATCACTCTGGTTATAATAGAAGGTACGCTCAAATAAATGCTTCCTTATGAAGTCTTCCAGAACTTCAGGAGAGTCAAGCTCTGCAATAAGAGGTCTACTTTCCTTTTCGTTGATCAATCTCTTCTTTAGCTCCTCTATTCCGGTTTTAAGATAAACTGAAATGGTTTCGGGGTTATCTTTGATTAGCTGAAGGTTCTTTCCGTAGCATGGAGTACCTCCTCCCAGTGAAAGAATAAAGTTGCCCTCCTGCTCCAGAAGCCTTTGAAGTACCTCTGTCTCCTTTCTCCGGAAATATATTTCCCCTGAAGCCGAAAAAATTTCCGAAATACTGCGGCCTTCAAGTCTGCTAATTTCATTATCCAGGTCGAGGAACTGCAGGTCCAGGCTGGCGGCAAGTGCTGTACCCACAGCAGTTTTTCCTGATCCCATGTAACCTGCAATAATTAATTTCATACTTTAAAATGATGATTTCTAAGGGGTTTTACCCCCTGGTTAAATTCATGAGCAAATTTATGTCAATTTGTTCTTGAAAAATAAATTAATGTGGGTATATTTGCACCCGCATTAGCAAAAATGCAACAAGTTAGATCTGGTAGCTCAGTTGGTAGAGCATCTCCCTTTTAAGGAGAGGGTCCTGGGTTCGAGCCCCAGCCAGATCACAAATTGGAGTTCTGATCTTTTTGGGCGAGAAGTTTATCCTGAGCGAAGTCGAAGGAAGCCCCAGCCAGATCACAAATTGAAGTTCTGATCTTTTTGGGCGAGAAGTTTATCCTGAGCGAAGTCGAAGGAAGCCCAGCCAGATCACAAATTGAAGTTCTGATCTTTTTGGGCGAGAAGTTTATCCTGAGCGAAGTCGAAGGAAGCCCCAGCCAGATCACAAATTGAAGTTCTTTAAATATTGACCTGGTAGCTCAGTTGGTAGAGCATCTCCCTTTTAAGGAGAGGGTCCTGGGTTCGAGTCCCAGCCAGGTCACTTTTACCTGAACCACAGCGACAGCATCTTGTCCCGGTTCATAAGTTCTAGATCCCATGGGGTCATTTTTCTTTTTCCGGAGCTTCTTAACTGGTTTGATATTACCTTAAGAAATCATAAACAATTGCCCAGGTGCTGGAACTGGTAGACAGGCATGGTTGAGGGCCATGTGTCCATTAGGGCGTGCGGGTTCGAGTCCCGCTCTGGGCACATTTCATTTTCTACTTTCTTCTTTTGAAAGAAAATTCTGGCTACTGTTAAGAATTTTCACCTTTCTGACCACACTTCTTACATAAAAGCTAAATTTCTGTTAATCATATTTTTAGCATCTTCATGAGAAAAAATAAAGACTATTTTTATCAAAGATAATTCACTCTTAGACCGGAAGAAGATGCAGTTCCAATTATATTCTCAGCTACTAAAATTAGATCTCTCCAATGATGATCTGCTTCAAATGTATTATGTACTTTATTACGATCTAAGGCAGGAGGAGAAAGAGATGGCTGAAAATATAGCCAAACTCATCGAGATAAGAGAAAAAGCAAAACTCGAGTTGAGAAGACTTCTTTTCAACATAAAAAATTCTATTCAAACCTCCACAGTTGGAAGTGCGATCTTGAATTTTTTGCCGGTTTTTCTTAAGCTGGATTATCTGGCCCGAAACACCTTCAACAATTTAAATTTGAAGGCATGTTATGAAAAAGAGAAAAAAAACATTAAATTGTATTACGAAACACTTTATAATCAGGATATTCCGACTTCAACTCTGGAAGTTTTGTTAAAACACAAGAGAAAACTGGAATCCTTACCATAATAAATAGATGAGAAAACAGTAATTTTTACTGGGGGGCAAAAATTACTTGATAGAATACTCCGGAATAAACCCCGGGGTTTCTCATCTACTTTTTTAGAAAAGCAATCCTTTGGGGGTTGCTTTTTTATTTTTTTACCCAAACAAAAAGCTCCCGCCGGTTGGCGGGAGCTTTTATCTTTAATTCAAGATACTTTTAAGCTGCGTTCTGCTTTTTGATAAGGTTAAGAGCAGATCCTTCCTTATACCACTCGATTTGAGGCTGGTTATAAGTATGGTTGGCCTTAATGATATCTTTAGAACCGTCAGCATGAACTACTTCAATTGTAAGCTGCTTATCTGGTGCAAAATCTTCAAGATCTATGAAATTGAAGGTATCATCTTCCTGGATTAGATCATAATCGCTTTCATTAGCAAAAGTTAGTCCGAGCATTCCCTGTTTTTTCAGGTTAGTCTCATGGATCCTTGCAAAAGATTTTACAAGAACTACCTTCACCCCTAAATGCCTTGGCTCCATGGCAGCGTGTTCTCTCGAAGAACCTTCCCCGTAGTTGTGATCACCCACCACCACGGTTGGAATTCCTGCGGCTTTATACTTTCGCTGCGTTGCAGGAACACCATCGTATTCTCCGGTGATCTGGTTCTTCACAAAGTTCGTCTTCATATTGAAGGCATTCACAGCACCAATCAAACAGTTGTTTGAAATATTATCGAGGTGACCTCTAAATCTCAACCATGGCCCGGCCATAGAAATATGATCTGTTGTACATTTTCCATGAGCTTTAATAAGCAATTTGGCGCCCATTAAATTCTTTCCGTCCCAGGGTTCAAAAGGCTCAAGCAATTGGAGTCTTTCAGATTTCGGGTTTACTTTCACCTCCACACTGGAACCATCTTCGGTTGGTGCGAGATAACCGGGATCTTCAACATCAAATCCTTTTGGAGGTAGTTCCAATCCTGTGGGCTCATCCAGTTTTACCTGTTCCCCATCCTCGTTCAACAAGGTATCTGTAGTTGGATCAAAATCCAGACGACCCGCAATTGCAATTGCCGCAACCATCTCGGGTGACCCTACAAATGCGTGTGTATTTGGATTTCCATCTGCCCTTTTTGAAAAGTTACGGTTGAAGGAATGTACAATTGTATTCTTTTCTTCTCCTTTACGATCGCTTCGGTCCCACTGTCCAATACATGGTCCGCAGGCATTGGTAAAGATGGTTGCATCAAGATCTTCAAAAATCTGAAGAAGCCCATCTCTTTCTGCAGTATAGCGTATTTGCTCAGAACCCGGATTGATCCCGAAGTCAGATTTTGCTTTAACTTTTTTGTCGACCGCCTGCTTGGCAATAGAAGCCGCGCGGGTAAGATCTTCATAAGAAGAGTTGGTACAGGAACCAATTAACCCCCAATCTACATTGATCGGCCAGTCATTCTTTTTGGCTTTTTCTCCCATTTCTGAAATTGGAGTAGCGAGATCCGGAGTAAAAGGCCCGTTTAAATGTGGCTTCAATTCTGAAAGATTAATTTCGATAACCTGGTCAAAATATTGTTCCGGATTAGCGTAAACTTCAGCGTCTCCTGTGAGGTGTTCCTTCACTGCATTGGCAGCATCTGCAACATCTGCACGGTTTGTCGCACGAAGATATCTGGCCATTGATTCATCATAGCCAAAAGTAGAAGTGGTTGCCCCAACTTCTGCCCCCATGTTACAGATTGTTCCTTTACCGGTAGCTGACATTGACTCGGCTCCTTCTCCAAAGTATTCAATAATAGCTCCGGTTCCTCCTTTTACAGTAAGTATTCCGGCAACTTTTAAAATCACATCTTTTGGTGCAGTCCAACCCGAAAGTTTTCCGGTCAACTTAACCCCTATAAGCTTAGGAAATTTAAGCTCCCAGGCCATTCCGGCCATTACATCAACAGCATCTGCACCACCTACTCCAATAGCTACCATTCCCAGTCCGCCGGCATTAACCGTGTGAGAATCGGTACCTATCATCATTCCTCCGGGAAAAGCATAGTTCTCAAGTACTACCTGGTGAATAATTCCTGCTCCCGGCTTCCAGAACCCAATTCCGTATTTGTTCGAAACAGACTCCAAAAAGTCGAAAACCTCATCACTGGATTTCTTTGCACTTGGAAGATCGAATTGAGCTCCAAGTTTAGCCTGGATAAGGTGATCACAATGTACAGTAGTTGGAACTGCAACATTCTTCTTCCCAGCCTGCATAAATTGCAGCAGGGCCATTTGCGCAGTAGCATCCTGGCAGGCTATCCTGTCTGGTGCGAATTCCACGTAATCTTTACCGCGGTTAAATTTCTTTGTAGGTGTTCCATCCCAGAGGTGGGAATAAAGAATTTTCTCTGAAAGAGTCAAAGGTTTCCCAACGATTTCGCGTGCAGCATTTACCCGCTCGCCCATCTGGCTGTAAACCTTCTTGATCATATCAATATCGTAAGCCATATCTTGAATTTGTTTTATTCTGAAGTGTTGCAAAATTACAAATTCCAACCCGATTTAAAAAATCACAACCAAACTTGAATATTACATGAAGAAAGTTTAATAAATCCTAAAAAAAAGGCTATCGAAAATAGCTAAATCACATAAAACGTAGCTTAAAATAAGAATCTGGCAAAGCGTAGTGAAATTTATTCCCGGTTAAGGCCAGTTGGTTTTACGTGCTTTAGTCTTTTACGCTGAAAGACGTACCACCGGTGCAAGATTCGGCAAGATGAGCATCGACATTAACCAGAAGGTCTTATTGAAGATCCTGGAGTTGATCATATCGAATAAAATGAGGAGCCAAAATCCGGTGAGAAAAAGAACACTCATAAGAGCGGGGATGGAAAGGCTGTCCCAGTCCATTAGATTGGCGCCCAACTTAATCCAGAGAAATTGGCAACCAAAGAAAAGCAAGGTTACCGGAAACCTCAGTTTCACGAGAAGATCAATCATGATCTAAATATAATAAAAGATCTTAAAATAAGCTTTTTATGATCTCATCTTCCGAAATTCCTTGGACCTAGATACTAAATTCCTATTGAAGAAAAACATAATTGAGGTGCTGCAGCTTCTTTATCCAAAATGAAATAAAGTATATTTTCTTAAGGTCATGATTACTATTGAAATTGCACAATCCTACCCTTTTTCGCTGGAAAGAAATATGCTGCACGATTTTGCCTGATACTTAACAGTTTGAGAATTTCTTCTCGTTTCCTGAAGGCTGTACTACAAAAAAAACATCATTGATGAATTCGAGGACTGCTAGCAAAAGCCAGGTGTGAGAGAATTATTTCTATACGACGAGAAGTTAATCAATCGGGTTTTTTAAGCTGCCACTTTAAATCTAATAAAGGTTCTAACATAAAAACCTTCTCATCTAAAGGTCTATAACCCAGGAATTTGAACAACCTGGTATCTCTTTGTGTAAAATCTAAACTGTAAGACTTATTTAAATCGAATTCTATCAGCGGTTTTGAAAAGTTTCGATCATCAAGGAGAATTAGTTCTGTATTTCTTTCGAGTTCATTAGAAGCTTTGGAAAGAGGATGAGCTGCTATTACCGTCACATCACTTTTACTGTAAGTCTTATCCTGACCTAAGGCTATAGCCGGCACAAGAAATATTAGGATCAAAAAAGATTTTTTCATGATATCTTGTGGTTTAAATTACTTCCTGACAACAAGCCGTTTTGAAGGTTTAATATACTACAAATAATTTTTCTTGTTTAGGAATCAGTTCCCAATTTCAACATCAAATATGTTAATCCAACTCCTCTAGGTTCATATCATAAGTTCTTCTGTGCAGACCTGTCAACTTTATAGTTCCACTTCTTTCCTTACCTATGATATACGGGATGTCCAGATCCATAAAGAGAATATCAAAGCCGTTATGTTTTGTCCTTTCCCAGGCTAATTCAAGTTTAGTATTATTGTCCCAGCACTTTATTAGCAAACTGTCATTTACGAAGTTTAATGTATCACTATAATTTTTAGATGTTCTTAAAAACCGTTTACCTGCCAGATCTATGTTTTGCGATCTGCTTTTTAGGGTATCGCTAAGTCTTTTATAGACTGTATTATTTGCTCCTTCCAATCCCTTTATAACCAAACTATCCCTGGATATAATATCAAGAACGGCGGTACTGGGATTGTCAGAGTTAAAGAAAATGGTGCCATCATTATATGAATATGTTCCCTTTTCAACGTCTGACTTTGATCTATAGTCATATTTAAACCTCTTCGCAAAGTATTTATCAACTTCGAAGGTAACAACGATCCGCTCGGGCAGATGATTAGCAGAATCCGAAATATTGTAATAGGAATAAGCTCCAATCCAGGTTCCTTCTATATTTTCCCGGGAATTACAGGACAAAAGGTGTCCTGCAACAAGCATGATGAGTATCTTTTTCATTTACTGATTAATGGCAGGAAAAAAGTGCAGTAAAAGATATTAAAATAAGCTTTTTATGATCTCTTCTTCTGAAATTCCTTCAGCTTCGGCTTTGTAGTTCTTGATGACTCTATGCCTTAGAATGCCATAGGCTACTGCCTGCACATCCTCAATATCCGGGGAAAATTTGCCGTGGACGGCTGCATTTGCTTTGGCTCCTAAAATGAGATTTTGAGAGGCTCTTGGACCCGCCCCCCAGTCCACGTATTCTTTTACTAAAGCAGTAGCCCTTTCTCCCGCCGGCCTTGTCTTTCCAACCAGGTCAACAGCATATTCCACAACATTATCGGCTACCGGAATCCTCCTTATTAAATGCTGAAAATCTACAATCTCGCTGGCTGTAAAAAGAGAATTCACTTTTATGACCTCATCTGATGTTGTGCTTTTAACTACTTCAATTTCCTCTTCAAAAGTGGGATATTCAAGTTTTATTGCAAACATAAACCTGTCTAGCTGAGCTTCGGGCAATGGATATGTTCCTTCCTGTTCAATAGGGTTTTGTGTAGCCAGCACAAAGTACGGAAGATCCAGTTTATAATGCTGTCCCGCTACAGTCACTGCTCTTTCCTGCATGGCCTCCAGTAAAGCAGCCTGTGTTTTTGGGGGCGTCCTGTTGATCTCATCGGCCAGGATAATATTTCCAAAAACGGGGCCTTTGATAAATTTAAAATGACGGTTCTCGTCCAGGATCTCAGAGCCAAGAATATCGCTCGGCATAAGATCGGGTGTGAATTGTATTCTTTTGAAGTTAAGTCCCAGCGCCTGAGCGATGGTG
The DNA here is from genome assembly GCF_035607535.1 of Salinimicrobium aquimaris. NCBI lineage: Bacteria > Pseudomonadati > Bacteroidota > Flavobacteriia > Flavobacteriales > Flavobacteriaceae > Salinimicrobium > Salinimicrobium aquimaris. The sequence continues at coordinate 16,917 of NZ_JAYDZX010000013.1, read as the reverse complement.
TTCACCATTAAGGTCTTTGCCAACCCGGGAACGCCGATAAGCAGAGAATGACCACCTGAAAAAACGGATAAAAGGATCTGGTCCACTACTTCCTGCTGTCCAACAATCCTTTTGGCAATTTCCTGCCTCAATTGCTGGTGCCTGTTGACCAAATTCTTTACCGCTTCTACATCTGTCATACTCCCAAATATATTACTTTTTCAACCAGTTACTCGAAAATGCACAATCCCTGTATTCCCCGTTCACTTTTACATAAGTCTCACTGATCTTCTCCTTTTGCCATTTTTCAATAGCCTCCAGCTGTTTGTCACGCAGGGCGAGTTCCTTGATCTTGTTATAATCCTGCGCATAATCTGCCTTATGCTCCGGGTATCTGTTGGTTACCGTGATGATCTTGTAAAAAGGTCTTCCTGTGTTATCCTGATCTGTTAGAATTCTGGTCACCTGACCTTTTTCAAGGTTTACTACCTGCTCATAAAGTAAAGGATCTATTTTAGTAAGCTCAAATCTTGTGTCTCCTGTAGTAGGATTGATAAGCTTTCCACCGCTCTCACGGGTTTCCTTTTCATCTGAAATTTCTCTTGCAGCTTCAGCAAAAGTGATCTCTTTATTATTGATCCTCTCGCGTACCCTCTCAATTTTATCGAAAGCTTTTTGTTTCGTCTCTTCAGTAACATCAGGTATTAAAAGGATGTGACGCACATCTACCTGCTGACCACGAATTTTATCCACCGTAAGAATATGATATCCAAACTCAGTTTGAAAAGGTTTGCTTACCTCCCCTTCCTGCAGGGAAAAGGCGGCATCCTTAAATTCTTTTACAAATGGATCCTTTCGGGTAAGAGTAATTTTCCCTCCCGAAGATCTTGAGCCTGGATCCTGAGAATACAACACAGCTTTAGTAGCGAAACTGGCCCCGTTCTCTATCACATCTGCTCTCATTTCGTTGAGACGGTTGATGATCTCGTTTTTCTGCTCTTGAGGAATCTCGGGCTTTACCACAATCTGTGCGATCTCCACCTCATCTCCAAATACAGGACGCTCATCTTCAGGAATGCTGGTAAAGAAGGCTCTTACTTCTTCAGGAGTAATTTCCACAGCATCAACGATCTTTCTTTGCATTTCAGAAGCAAGGCGGTTCTGCTTATTGATCTCGAAAAGCTCTGCCCTAAAATCGGCTTCGTTATCTTTTTTATAGAATTCGAGTACTTTTTCCAAAGATCCAACCTGCTGTGTCATATAAGCCAGCTGTTGATCAATATTCGCATTGATCTCGGCATCAGAAACTATAATACTATCCTGGATTGCATGATGGGCGTATAATTTATTTTCCATTAAACGACCGGCAAGATTACAGTTGGTCACATCTTTTACAGAAGCTCCCTGGCTTTGAAGTTCCAGATACATTTTGTCAATGTCGCTTTCAAGCACAACAAAATCACCGATTACTGCGGCAACCCCGTCTACTTTGAAGCGTCCACTTCTATCCTGTATCTGCTCCTGGATCTCAGATTCGATACCAATAGCTGTACTATCGGTAACAATTACTTCCTGTGCCTGCAAAGAACCTCCGGCAAGGAAGAGAAGCAGCAAGCTATTAATTATAGATCTCAAATTTGTCATTTTTAATTGCATCTTGTGTAATGTCTTTTTCTAATTTCTTAATGAGTTCCAGCTTTCTTTTATTGAGCAGGATCTGCTTTATGCTTGGCAAAGAATATTCCAACGGCGCCTGTTCAGTGCGTAATTTAACATCCTCAACAGAGATCAAATATACTCCTAATGAGTCTTCAAGCTGCATAAAATTCTTATTTTTTAGGAATTCCGGATTGTCCTGAGGGGTCAATGGCCTTATCTTATCATAAACCTGCTTGGTTTTAACCCACACCGAATCATTAAGGGAATATGAGTTGAAATGTATGGCCATATCCAGCAATGCTTGCTTATCCTCTTCATTGAACCTGCGGAAACGGGTCTTAATGTTTTCAAAATCTTTATTGTCCTTAGTGATATTGATGTATCTCAATTTCACCAGATTCTCATTCAGCACAAAATTTTCTCCATTCTCCCTATAATAAGCCTCGGCTGCTTCGGTGCTAATGGAAGTATCCAATTCCCGGGCAACGATGGCATCTGTATATGCTTTTGCATAAAGCTCATTTTTATAGTTCTGCACCAGGCGGTCGAATTCTGCCTGTTGCTTTGTACTGAGATTTATTCGGGCCCTGTCGAGCAACAGCTTTTGAGTTGCCCATCGGTTAATAAAATTGTTTACCAGGAGCGTGCTGTCTTCAGGCGAGGTATTTTGGGAGACCAGGTTAGCAATATCTTCTCTAAAAAGATAAGCATCATTGACACGGGCAATCACTTCCTGCTCTTCGGGCTCATTTAAAAAATTGCACCCGGTGGTAAGAAAACCCAGCAGCAGAAAAGAAATTAAAGCATTTTTTATTGTCAAAATAACCTGCAGTGTTATGAATTGGCAAAAATACGAATTCCAAACAGTATACCAACCTGCAGGTAAAACGAAAGAATTTTATAAAAAGTACATTTTTGGCCCGGCTTTGGTTGAGTGTCTGATCAAGAAATAATTTTTATGACCCAACTTAGAAACCTTAAACTCATCTGGGACTTTAAAGGTCCGGATGCCGAAAATACCGCAGCTCATCATGCAATTCACCTTCAGGAATATGCTGAAAGGAACAACCTGCATCAAAAGATTTCAGGTTCAGAAAAAATGGGCGAAATGCATTGCATTGCATATCTAGTAGTTACTGAAGCAGAAATGCCGGCCGTGAGAGATGCCCTAAAACCTCATCGCGGGCAGTTCTATACTGCTTCTGAAGAAAAATAATTTTTTAAAATCCTCATAAATACCACTGCAGCTTTATATTTGCGAAAACTAAATTCAAATCATGAAAAAATATCTAATAGCCTTAAGTTTTGCCTTTTTAAGTATCTCTGCCTTTTCGCAGTCGAAAATAGGAACCATTGATGCCGATTATATTCTGAATCAAATGCCACAAATGGCTGAAGTCAATGAAGGCCTGAAAACCTACAACACCGAGCTGCAAAAAGAACTGGAAAACAACGTTACCAAATACGAGACCCTGGTGAAGGATTACCAGGCCAACAGTACAAGCCTTTCTGAAGAAGAAAGAAAAACAAAGGAAACTGAAATTATAAGTTTAGAAAACGACATCAAGAACTTTAGGCAAAAAGCCAGTGTTATGATGCAGCTTAGGAGAAATGAGCTCACAAAGCCTCTTTATGAAAAGATCAATGGAGCTATGTTGCAGGTAATACAGGAGGAAAATTACACGCAGATCTTCCACTCAGGTGGTAACGATCTCGCCTTTTCTGCCGAGGAATTTGATATTACCATGAAGGTTATTGGTAAACTTGGGATTCAGGTGAAGGAATAATTTTAGTGGTCAGTGATCAGTGGTCGGTGATCAGTGGTCGGTGATCAGTGGTCGGTGATCAGTGGTCAGTGATCAGTGGTCGGTGATCAGTGGTCGGTGATCAGTGGTCGGTGATCAGTCGGTGATCAGTCGGTGATCAGTGGTCGGTGATCAGTTGTCGGTGATTTTAGATTAAAAAGGGTCTCAAAAATGTCATTTTTGAGACCCTTTTACTTTTAACTTTTATAAACTGACTTAAGGAGTTTTATATTTCCTATTTTTTTCCCTACAGGACGTCAAACATATATCTACCGGATAAATTTCCAAGGACAAGTTTAACCGAGTCTTGATGACCGTTTAGTGGTGGGTGCAAAAAAATAAACTGCCAACGGCTACTAAATACTGCCAAGTAAAGAATCCTTGTTCCTGTCTCTTTCTAAACCTAAAAAATTACCTGCTGTAGTTGGGGGATTCTTTGGTGATGGTTACGTTGTGAGGATGGCTTTCATTGATCCCTGATGCAGTTATTTTTACAAATCTGGCTGTCTCTTTTAAAGTAGCAACATCCTTCGCGCCACAATAGCCCATTCCGGCACGTAAACCGCCAACAAACTGGTGAATACTTTCATAAAGGTCCCCTTTATAAGGTACGCGCCCTACGATTCCTTCGGGCACCAATTTTTTAATATCGTCTTCCACATCCTGGAAATAACGGTCTTTAGAACCTTGTTTCATGGCTTCGACAGAGCCCATTCCGCGGTAAGATTTGAACTTCCTTCCTTCGTAGATAATAGTTTCGCCCGGCGACTCCTTGGTACCGGCTAAAAGACTTCCCAGCATCACACAATCTGCGCCTGCAGCAATGGCTTTTGGAATATCCCCGGTGTAACGGATCCCACCATCGGCAATTACTGGAACTCCGCTGCCTTTAATAGCTGCTGCCACTTCCAGGACTGCAGAGAACTGCGGAAAACCAACTCCTGCAACAACTCTTGTAGTACAAATAGATCCCGGTCCAATTCCCACTTTTACAGCATCGGCTCCTGCCTCCACCAAATATTTGGCGGCTTCGGCCGTGGCTATATTCCCTACAACCACCTCAAGATCGGGGAATTTTTTCTTTACTTCCTTCAGCACTGTCACCACTCCTTTAGTATGCCCGTGAGCTGTATCAATAACAATAGCATCCACCCCGGCTTTTACTAAAGCTTCAGCCCTGTCTACAGCATCTCCCGTCACCCCTACTGCAGCTGCAACGCGCAGCCTTCCGTAGGAATCTTTATTGGCAATAGGTTTTTGAGTGAGCTTGGTGATGTCCCGGAAGGTGATCAACCCGACCAGCTTATCGTCATCATTTACAACAGGTAGCTTCTCGATCTTATTCTGCTGCAGGATTCCTTCGGCGTCTTCAAGAGAAGTACCTTCAGCAACAGTCACCAGATTTTCAGAAGTCATAACTTCAGAAATTGGCCGGTTGTTATTCTTTTCGAAACGCAGGTCACGATTGGTCACGATCCCCAGCAACTTTCCTTCTTCATCTACTATAGGAATTCCTCCAATGCTATGCTCCCGCATATTCTCTTTCGCATCACCTACCCTTGCAGTTATAGGAAGAGTGACCGGATCGATGATCATTCCGCTTTCCGCACGCTTTACCTTTCGCACTTTAAGCGCCTGATCTTCTATGGTCATATTCTTATGAAGCACTCCAATCCCTCCTTCCCGGGCAATGGCAATGGCCATACGGGATTCGGTCACGGTATCCATAGCTGCAGAAACGATGGGAACGTTCAGCGTGATGTTACGCGTAAATTTTGATTGAATACTGACTTCGCGAGGTAGGACTTCTGAAAAGGCAGGAACTAAAAGTACGTCATCGTAAGTAAGTCCTTCGCCCAATATCCTGGAGGTGTGTGCGATCATGGCAATTAAGATTTAATTGCGTGCAAATATACATTCTTTATACCACATAAGGGAATTATAACTCCTAATTATTTACAGGAAATTAATCCAGCTCCTTAACCCGGTAATGCTGCTTAAAACTATTGAAATTCTTTGAGCCAGAACAGTTTAGTCGCACCTCAAAGGAACTATAGTCTTATCTGTAAAGTGGAATACCAGGTCAATGGCTGTGCAGGAATTATTCCCGGCCCGGGATAGCCTGTAGCCCTTCTTGCAAAGTAGGAATTATTGAGAAGGTTGTTGATACCGCCCTCCAGCTTAAACCTTCCCAGGGAATAGGAAAAAGAAAGATCGAGAATTCCATAAGCGGGAATAGCTCCTTCAATCCCACGCTGAGAATCGGTCCTGTCCTGCGGGGCATTCGTAGCATCTGTATATTGCTTTGAAAGGTAAGTGTACTGCAGACTGCCAAGAAAATCTTTATAGCCGAAATTAACCCCGGTCTTAAGGTTGATCAAGGGAATAAATTCTACCTGATTTCCCTCTACATTGTTCTGTTCTGAGCTTAGATATTCGGAATTTGTAAATGCAGCGTTTACAAAAATGCTTGAGATCATGTTCGAATTGCCACTCAAAAAGGTGTTTTTTAAGTTCCAGTCTGCAAAGGTTTCAAGGCCATATATGAAAGCATCACCTATATTACCACGAAACCTGATTATCCTTCCTGTCCGTTCCCACTCTTCCATGGCATTTAATCTCTCTTCTGCTTTGAGCACCTCTCCTATCCGGTTGTTATATTCTAATGCGAAAGCACTTATGTCTAGAGAAACATAGTTTTTCCATCTGCCTCTTATCCCAACATCTGCAGTAAACCCTTCTTCGTCGGTGATATTCGGGTCCACCTGAAAAACCGGGTTTACTACACGAATGTCATTAAAGGTTACCGAGCGATAGTTTTGAGAAAAATTCCCGTAGAGCTCGAAATCAGGTGTTAATTCATAACTACTTCCCAATCCCAGTAAGACAAAGCTACGTTCGAACTCCCTGTTATCCGGAAGGGTTTCATTCTTCAGCACATTTCCCGCCCTGTCCAAAAAGATATTTTTATAGGTTCCTTCACTGCGGGTATTGATGTATTCAAACCGAAATCCCGGAGTAACAGAAAACTTTCCAGTCAAATTAAAGATGTTTTCACCGAAGAAGGCCAGGTTTTGGTTAGGAAAGGTGAAATCTGATTGCCTGTTATAGTTCGGAAACTGTTCATCGGCAAAGGAAAAATCGGCATCGGCTGCCGCAGTTCCCGGTCCCTGCCGTTGTTCATTTTGAGCCGTATAATATTTGCTGCCAAGGAGAATGACCGATTCTTCATTGAAGACGTTATACCTGCTAAGCAGTCTTAACTCGGCGCCCCAGTTGTTAAACTCATCGGATAGGAGCTCTCTTGGAGCCTCGGGGTCATCGGCCTGGGAGACCCTGTTTTCCCTGTATCCCACAGCCTTTCGGGAGGCATCAAGTCCAAAAACATTAAATGAAAGATCGGTTTTTCGAGAAAATTTGTGTTCGAGCTTTACAGCAAAAAGATTCCAGTTCACCTGGAACCAGTTACGGGTTCGGTTACTGTAAACAGGATCTTCGTAGAACTGCCTGTCTGTAAGTCCGCCGGGTTGCTGTGCAAGATAATCCAGCCAGGTGTACTCGAAACTGAGCCTCGTGTTTTCACTGAATTCATAATTGAGGTGAGCAAAGGCATTTTGGGAGTCATAGCCTGAATTCGGTCTATACCCATTTCCGGTCTTATAATTGTAAAATGTATAGTAGCTGAATTTTCCCAGCGTTCCGCTAAGGCTGTTAAAACTGGTGAAAAGGTCATAAGAACCAACCGATTGTCGCGAGATAAGCTCGATCTTTCTTACCGGATTTGGTTTCCTAAATTTAAAGTTGATCAACCCGCCAAACTGCGTCCCGTACTGAAGGGAAGCTGCACCTCTAATTACCTGTATTTCGTTGAGAGCTTCAGCAGGTGGTGTATAATAGCTTTCGGGGTAGCCAAGTACATCTGCAGAAATATCATAACCATTTTGCCTGGTGTTAAAGTTCTGGGTGCGATTTGGATCCAGCCCCCGTCCCCCTATGTTCAACTGCAACCCAGCGTCTCCGTTATCATAAATATTCAGGCCTACCACCTGGTTGTAGATCTGCCTGGCATTATTGGCTGCAAGGTTTCCTGTGATCTCCTCCATGAGTACCACTTCACTCTTCTTTCCTGCGTAAATTGCAGTTCCCTCGACTTTTCGAAGGTTACGTAGCGCAAAGATCTCTTTTCTTCGCTGGACCAGCACCACTTCTGAAAGACTTTCGGCAAGCGGAAATAATTCTACAAGTAGCTCCCGGTCCTGCGATAACTCGAGCTGCAGCTCCTTTACTTCATGATCATAAATAAAAAATGCAAGGTCGTAGGTGCCGGCAGACAAGGATTTAATTTCGAATGCCCCATTTCTGCCCGCGATGGTAAGTTGTCCCGTTGTGCGGTTGTAAATCTCTGCGTTTTGAACCGGTTCTCCTGTTTCGGCAGAAATGACTTTTCCGCTTAATGAATATTGAGCATATGCGGCAAGATTGAATGCCAGGAGAAATAGAACAAAGCTATAAGCCTTTGATGCTGTCATGAAAAGGTAAAATAAAGGTCTTATGCTCAAAAGAATCTTTATGTTCAAGCAAATTGACCCGGGGGTTTATAAAAGGAGTACTTCTTCGACCGTTAAGAGCTACGTGGCTATCGACATAGATTTCGACGTGCTCGAAACCTTGCCCTTCAAAATGATCGGCTAAAAAGTGGGCATACTGGAGAATAAAATCAGGCTGAAAAGACATTTGTTTTTCCTGGAACGGGGTGAGGAAATTTCCATTATTCACATAAAAGGTTTTTCCTGTTTTTCCATCCACCACTCTAAATTGTGCATAACCGGCTTTCTCCATTAGCATTACCCGCCATGAAAAACGAAAGCCTTCCTCTGTCCAAAAAAGCTCGCCGGGATATAAAAGATATCTCCAGGGGAAGAGTAATTGCACTGTAAAGAACAGAACCAAAAAACCGACCGTAAAATACCTTTTTTGAGCAGGAAGTATGAGGATCTTCGCATTATCAAAACGAGCCTTAGAAATTTTGAACAGTGCCGAGATCTTCTCCAGGATCTTATGATGCAGGCCTGCGTCAAAAAATATTAAGCTGCTTACGATCATTATAAAGGGAAACATTCCAATGGGGAACAGAATCCTGGTGAGCCCGTGAAAGATCACCACCAGGAGAAAAGCGAACCAACGCGTGGGCTTGTAAAGTAGCAGAAAAGGAATGGTGAGATCATAGATCATTCCAGACCAGCTAAAGAAATAATGTGCCCACTCCTGTTGCAGGATATTTCCCAGGAGGGGAAGATCATATTTGGAGGGCAACCAGATCTTAAGGGGCATTGCTCTGAAAAGCCAATCGGAATTTATCTTGGCGAGCCCTGCATAGAAATACACGATCCCGAGCAACAATTTGATACTGTCAATACACCAGGATGGCACCCTTTGAACAGAATTTTCGGGATTTCTATAAGCGTCAACCGAGTAGTATTTCGCGGCCGGAAGAAAAATCAGCAGAAAACTAAGAAGGCTTATAAAATAGTAATGATTGAGGTAAGTAGTCTTGTCCATAAGCTCTATATAAGTAAAGCTTAGGAAGAAAAGAATAATGGACAGCCTGTACCTGTAGCCTGCAGCAACTGCCAGTGAAGCCAGGGCACAAATACCAAAGATCACATAAGTGAGATCACCCGGCGGTTTCACCCATTCAAAACCATAATAGGAAAAGGAAAATTGAGGTATAATATAAAGCTTCTCGATCCAGCCGTTAAGCCAGAACCTCATTATACTGCCAAACATCATAAGACCAAAAAAGATACGGAACACCGCCAGAGGGGCGGCTTCAGTATCTTTTTTTAAATACCTGGCAATATTCATGATCCCAACAATCTAATACAGGTTAATCCCCGTCGGTATCAACATAGTCAACACTAATGTCAAGGGCCTGCAACATATCGATCTTTAGGAGGACGACCAGCTTTTGCAATTCATCAAAAGCAGCTAACATGACGTCCTTATCGGTCCTCACCTGCTCTGCAAGATTTGATTGAAGCGCGTCTGCCTGTTGTACAACATCTGCCATCTGCTCATTGATCAAGGCAGCAATGTTCTCTCCTCCCCTTATGGAATGGAGGTACTCCAAATACTGCTTGTAACTTGGACCTGTTTGACTGCTGTTAAAATGCTTTCCATTAAAGAAGTTCCTGAAAGTCTCAAAGGCTTTTAGATAAAGCTGTTTTGAAAGGTCTTCTGAATAATAAGCTTCGGCGGTTTCGGGCGCAGGGTTACCGGAAAAAGCTCCTGCGGGAATTCCGATTTTTCCTGAACGCAGATCCATTTCGAAGTACATCACAAAATCATTAGTGAACTTATCTACAGATCCGGTACTGGAGGAGCTGGTATTGTTTACAAAAATATCGCGGTATGAATTCTTCCAGTCAGCCAAAACTGCATTAGTGAGTGCATTGATCCTGGCTGTTACCGCCGTAAGGTAATTTTTATAACCTTCGGAATTTTCATTTTCAGAAGTATAGAAGGAAACAATTTCGGTATCAGTTTCCCCAAGTCCGTTGATTAGATAATCGAGTGCAGGAAAACCCTGTTCATCCCTGGAACCCGGCAGCTCAAGATTAAAACTATTAGCTTCGGCCTTTGCTGTTATAGCGGCGGCATCTGCTGGATAGATATTAAGGAATCCATGGTAATCGAGGGCCTCTGCCTCTCCTATTTCAAAGGGGGCAACGGTTTGATACTCCAGATAAGCCTCTTCAAATGCAGCCCTTAGAATTGCGAGATTTCCTTCGGAAGGATCTTCAGCAAAATTAACTGCCGCCTCCTCGAGAGATGCTGTCTTACCTGAAAAATTTTCAAAAGACGGAATGATGATATTATCAGCCCAATTTTCAAGCATGGCTCCCCTGTCAAAATTATCTGTATCTGTATTTCCGGATTTTCCCGAATCGTCGGAGTTACAGGCGACAATAAAAGCAGCTAAAACGAGAAGTTTTATTTTCTTGAACATAATATTGTAGTTGTATTAAAGGGCCGGCAGTACCGGCCCTTCTCTAATTTTATTTATTCTGCAGCCTGGGCAACAGTTATTCCAAAAGCATCTGCTATAGCTTCAGAAATACTGTCAAGAGTCTCAGGCGTCACATCCCATAGCCCGTTTCCTGCTGTGAGTTGCTCATGATATCCCAGGAGCACCTCGGGAGCTAAATAAGGTTCTCCGGTCTCGGGGTTATGAGTAAACCTAAGACTGTAAAGGAAACCCAGACCTTCAGAAAGTCCGTGGAAGGCAGTACCCAAGTCCTCGTTGGCCATGGCAGATTTGCCGTTTTGCAGGTAATATATAGTACGTACTGCACTTACCAGAGATAAATTCCTGCGAATTATCGCAACCTGTTCATCACGAAGTTCATAATCTCCTGCTACGATTGCAGCACGCCCTGTTTTAAACGCTTCAAAAGTTTCCTCGGCAATTCCGGCAAAATCAGGATCATTATCCACCTTTACAAGGTAATTAAAAAGTAATTTGTCTTCATGTGAATCAAGAGAAGCCAAAGGAGATTCTGAGGAGATAGATGGATGTCCTACAAGGTAACCATAAGCTTCATCCCACTTGTGTTCCATAGTAGTATAGCTTTTACCCTCTTCTGTAGCACCTTCACTATTTTTTTCGGTATTATCTGCTTCATCAAGTACAGCCTCTGAAAGATAATTGTTGAGGATCTGATCTGTCACTAAAGCTCCTATCAGACTCTTAGCAAAGATTTGATTCACTTCAATTCCCTTTCCGTTTACGTATCGGGTTTTATCTCCCTGTGCTATTTGTCCTGCAACACCTTCTTCGGCCAAAGTCTCCCAGTTGGGAAAAACATCTGTAACCTGCTCGCTTATCCAGCTTTCAAAAGTGCTCTTTATAGCGTTGCTCTCTACAGAGTTGGAACTAAAGTAAAGTTTTGAAGCAGCCACCTTACTTTTTATGTCCTTTGAACTGGAATTGAGATCTTCGGAAGAAAAAGGATTTTCTTCATTTGAGAACATGTTGGAAAGCTTTTCTTCTGTCATCTCCGGATTTAGGAGGTCACCGAACAGTTCCCCGGCCATAAGGATCCTGGTAGTTTGCCCGCTAAAAGAGACAGTAGACTCTCCATTTCTTGTAAAGGTATAAGTTTCCGGAACTTCAATGGAAGGGTCCGGATAAATAACGTCATCATCTGTTGAACATGAAGTGAAGGCAATCCCTCCTACTAGTGCAGCAAATAAAATTTTTTTCATTTGTGGTTTATTTAGACTTATTTAAAATAGAGATGCAAATATAGAACTGTGAGCTTTTTTGACACAGTTTATTTAGACCAATTTTAAATACTATTTTTTGATAGCAGATAAAGAAGCTATTAGTAATTCTAATGATAAACGCTGAAGATCTTCGTAGCTTCGTTGTGTGAAGCTTCAAAACTCATCATTTTTACGTTGGTATCATCCTTTTTTGAGGTGAAGTAAGAGAGCAATTTTTCAGTAGGCATGTTCCCCGTGAGTTCATCCTTGGCCATAGGACAGCCACCAAAACCCTGAATAGCTCCGTCAAATCTTTTACAGCCGGATCTATACGCTGCATCCACTTTTTCGAACCATTTAGCCGGGGTAGTATGAAGATGGGCTCCAAATTCGATCTCGGGGTACTTTGGAATAAGATTGGAAAAAAGATATTCTATCACCTCGGGTGTTGAGCTCCCAATGGTATCAGACAGGGATAGGATTTTCACACCCATTCCGGAAAGCTTTTCTGTCCACTCCCCTACGATCTCCACATCCCAGGGATCACCATAAGGATTACCAAAGCCCATGGAAAGGTAAGCTACGACTTCCTTTCCCGTTTTTCCTGCAATGTTGAGGATCTCCTGCAGCGTTTCGACCGATTCGGCTATGGTTTTATGGGTATTCCGCATCTGGAAGTTCTCGGATATAGAAAACGGATAGCCCAAATAATGAATTTCCGGATATTGGGATGCATCCTCGGCTCCACGGGTATTGGCAACAATTGCCAGAAGCTTGCTCCGGGTTTTGGAAAGATCCAGTCGTGAAAGCACATCTGCAGTATCGGCCATCTGCGGAATCGCTTTTGGAGAAACAAAACTTCCGAAGTCGATGGTATCGAACCCGCAGCGTAATAAGGATTGTATGTATTGAACTTTTTTTTCTGTAGGAATAAAGGTTTTTATTCCCTGCATCGCGTCCCGCGGACATTCAATAATTTTAATGTTCCCCATAGGCCAAATATAAGGAAGTTAGAATTGAGATTTACGATGGAAGAAGCAGGAAAAAAAAGACCCTGGACCGCTTCGCTACAAGAGCCAAGAATCAAGACAAGGGTCTTTGAATGTTTCCAAATTCGTCACATTTTCAAATTTCGCCATCAGATTTAGGAGAATAAAAAGTCTAATAGAATTTTTGAAACTATGTAAAAGCGAACAGGGAAGCAGATTTATTCTTATACAATTAAAAGCTAACCCCGACCCCACCCCCACCTGCGGTCATCCGTTGGTAGGAGGTGAAGTAAAAAAACAAACACCGTATCACGGATTATAAATCCCGGTCCAGGATACATGAAAAAACAACGGCTAAAGGCTAATAGCAAAAGTTCTTTGCTCAATATTCAAAACAGCAAACCAACTCTTCTATACCAAAATAAAAATCCCAATCCCGACAAATACTACCACCTGCAACCACTTAAAGATCACTCCTGAGTACGGGTGCTTGTTGAGATATGTCGAGATCTTTCCGGCAAGGATCGCGACCGTAGAAAAGATGAGAAAAGCCTGCAACATAAAAAGAGATCCAAGGATGTAGAATTGCACTACGGTATTCCCTTCCGGCTCCCAGAGAAAGCCGGGAAAAAATGCAAGAAAGAAGATAGCAACCTTTGGGTTTAGAACATTCATCAAAAATCCCCTTTTAAAGAGGGAAGCCATTTCCTTTTTACTACCGCTGATCTCTGCTCCAATCTTGATGCTGGCATCACTGCGGTACACCTGCCACGCCAAATAGAACAAATATCCCGCACCGAGGATCTTAATGAGCAGGAACAAAGCCTCGGATTGTTTAATAACAGCCGAAACTCCAAATGCCACTAAACTCGTATGAATAATAATTCCTGAAACCAGCCCTAAAGTTGTAACTATTCCATGCTTCTTCCCGTTGGTCATTCCCTGCACCAGTACGTAAATAATGTCTGGCCCGGGAGATAAGGTGAGAAGTATGGAAGCAGTAAGAAAGGGAATTAATTCGGCGGTCACTTGGCGCGTTTTATAATTTCCTCATTGATCCTTTTAACCAGGTGAGGTCCTTCATAGATAAACCCCGTATACAACTGCACAAGGCTTGCACCTGCCTCAAGTTTTTCTATAGCATCTTCGGGAGTCATAATTCCCCCGACGCCAATGATAGGAAAGGCTTTATTACTTTTTTCAGAAAGGAACCGGATCACCTCTGTGGCTCGTTTAGTCAATGGTTTTCCGCTTAGTCCTCCTACCTCATTTCTGTCTTCTGAAGTCAAACCATCCCTTGAAATAGTGGTATTGGTCGCTATAACTCCGGCAATTCCTGTTTCTTTTACTATCTCTATGATATCCAGCAACTGGGCATCTGTAAGGTCTGGAGCTATTTTTAGAAGGATGGGTTTGGAAGTTGGTCGCTTCAGGTTCTCCTGCTGAAGGGTGTTGAGCAGAGCAGTTAAAGGCTCCTTATCCTGAAGTTCCCGAAGATTTGGCGTGTTTGGAGAACTCACATTCACCACGAAATAATTTACATGCTCAAAAAGGGCATTAAAGCAGATCAAATAATCATCTACTGCGTTCTCGTTAGGAGTGATTTTGTTCTTTCCAATATTCCCCCCAATCAATACTCCGGTATTCTTCTTCAACCTCCCGACAGCTTCGGCCACTCCCCCATTGTTGAAGCCCATGCGATTAATGATCGCCTTGTCTTCCCTTAACCTGAATAATCTCTTCTTCTCATTTCCCGGCTGCGGTTTTGGGGTAAGAGTTCCGATCTCCACAAATCCAAACCCGAAATTTGAGAGTTCCTTATACAACTTTGCATCTTTATCAAAACCTGCAGCAAGTCCTACGGGATTGGGAAATTTGATTCCAAACACCTCTTTTTCAAGACGCCTGTCTTCAATTACAAACTGCTTGCGCACTAACTTCTGACTTCCCGGCAGCAGAAATATTTTTCTAAGTGCAGAAAAGGTAAAATAATGGACTTTTTCAGGATCAATATTGAATAAGAGCGGCCGGATTATCTTTTGATACATGGCGAGGAGTTTCAGCAAAATTAACACAAAGCTGCACAAATATAGAGGAAAAGATAAAAGGTTTTGAACCTACTTCTTATATGATTATTTTTGGTAAAACTTCAGCAAAAATGACCAACAAGCAAGAGATTATTGACCGCTTTCTAAGCTATGTCAAAATAGATACCCAAAGTGATGAAACCAGCGACTCCACTCCCAGCACGGAAAAACAGTGGGATCTTGCAAATAAATTAAAAGGTGAGCTTCAGGCCATGGGAATGCAGGATGTGAGCATTGATGAAAATGCCTATGTCATGGCAACCCTGCCTTCCAATGTTGATCACCAGGTGCCGGTAATTGGTTTTGTTTCACATTTTGATACTACCCCAGATTTTTCGGGCACTAACGTCAATCCACAGATCATAGAAAATTATGATGGCAAAGACATAGTTTTAAACAAGGAGAAGGACATTATCCTTTCCCCTGATTACTTTAGCGATCTGCTACAGTATGAGGGACAGACCTTAATTACTACCGATGGCACTACCCTCCTCGGAGCCGACGATAAAGCCGGAATTACCGAGATCATGGAAGCCATGAAGTACCTCCTGAACAATCCGCAGATCAAACACGGAGCTATTAGAATATGCTTCACTCCCGATGAAGAGATTGGCCGGGGCGCTCATAAATTTGATGTAGAAAAGTTTGGAGCCGAATGGGCTTACACCATGGACGGCAGCCAGGTGGGTGAACTGGAATTCGAGAATTTCAATGCGGCAGGAGCGGTAGTGAAAGTCAGCGGGAAAAGCGTTCATCCCGGCTATGCCAAGAACAAGATGATCAACAGCATGTACATTGCTATGGATTTCATCAATTCCCTGCCACGCCTGGAGACACCCGAGCATACAGAAGACCGGCAAGGCTTCTTCCATCTGAATGCAATAGAAGGTGATGTGGAGGAAACAACTCTACACTACATTATTCGTGACCATGACCGGGAACATTTTGAGGCCAGAAAACAGATGATGCAGGACCTGGCGCAGGAGATATGCAGCCAGCAGGAAAGAGATTGTGTTAGCGTTGAGATTAAAGATCAGTACTTCAATATGAGGGAGAAAGTTGAGCCGGTGATGCACATAGTGGATATTGCCGAAGAGGCCATGAAACAGGTGGACGTGACTCCTATCATCAAGCCAATTCGCGGCGGAACCGACGGAGCACAGCTCAGTTTCAAAGGACTCCCCTGCCCTAACATCTTCGCCGGGGGCCACAACTTCCACGGAAAATATGAGTATGTACCGGTGGAAAGCATGCAGAAAGCTGTAGAAGTAATTGTCAAAATAGCCGAGCTTACTGCAACGAGGTCCAATAAATAAGATAAAGACCTCCCAGGTTTTTGAAACCTGTGAGGTCTAGATACTCAATTAAATTTCAACTTGAAACTAATTCCTGATTAAACTATGGCCATCCAATCAGCAGAAGAATATATAGCAGCGCATCCCGGTTGGGAAGAGGAACTAACAAAGCTAAGGGAAATGATCCTTGGCACAGATGTCGAGGAGACCATTAAATGGGGCGCACCTGTTTACACTGTAGGCGGCAAAAATGTCCTTTCCATTGCTGCTTTCAAGAACCACTGCGCAATGTGGTTCTACAACGGAGCTTTGCTCAGGGAGAATACTGCTTTACTGGAAAATGCACAGGAAAGTAAGACAAAGGCGCTAAGACAGATAAGATTTGAAAAAGGAGAGGATATTCCGGTTGAGCAACTTCGAAAATACGTTTTGGAAGCAGTGCAGAATCAAAAGGAAGGCAAGGAGATAAAACCAGAAAAGGCCAAAAGGAACGTGATCCCTCCCGAACTTGAATCGGCTTTTGCCGAAGATCCTGCTTTAGAAGTGGCCTTTAAGAATCTTACCCCGGGCAGACAGCGAGAGTACTGTGACCATATTTCGGAAGCTAAAAGGGAAGCCACCAAACAAAGCAGGCTGGAGAAAATCACCCCAATGATCAAAGCCGGTGGCGGATTGTACGACAAGTACAAGAATTGCTAGAGTTAGGAAACCCTGTAAGGCCTGCAGTCCTGCCGAGTTTTGAACCCTTTCAGGGTTTGGAACCCTCGTATGTTTGAATTGTGAGGATCTTTTCAAAGATAAGCTATACAAAAAGAAATAATCTTACTTACTTGAA
>NZ_JAYDZX010000012.1:0-187520 GCF_035607535.1 Salinimicrobium aquimaris | reverse complement strand
GCTGCGACTGCACCTTGTACTACTGAAGATACTGCTACGGTAACAGTAACCATACAAGATGCTCCGGAAGCAGGAACTAGTGGAACTCTTACTGTTTGTGAAGGAACTACCATCACCGATGCTATGCTTTTCGCTGAACTTACTGGTGCTGATGAAGGTGGAACCTGGTCAGAGCCTGTTGATGGTGTATACACTTATACTGTTGAGGCTACAGGAACTTGTACCGAAGATGCTTCAGCTACAGTCAAAGTATCAGTAGATGCTGCGCCTAATGCAGGAACAAATGGAACCCTTACTGTATGTGAAGGAACCCAAGTTACCAACGAAATGTTGTTTGCACAGTTAGGCGGATCACCAAACGCAGGTGGAACCTGGTCTACTCCAGTTGATGGAGTTTATACTTATACTGTTGAAGCTACAGGAACTTGTACCGAAGATGCTTCAGCTACAGTCACAGTATCAGTAGATGCTGCGCCTAATGCAGGAACAAACGGAACTCTTACTGTATGTGAAGGAACCCAAGTTACCAACGAAATGTTGTTTGTACAGTTAGGCGGATCACCAAACGCAGGTGGAACCTGGTCTACTCCAGTTGATGGAGTTTATACTTATACTGTTGAAGCTACAGGAACTTGTACCGAAGATGCTTCAGCTACAGTCACAGTATCAGTAGATGCTGCGCCTAATGCAGGAACAAATGGAACCCTTACTGTATGTGAAGGAACTGAAATTACAAACGAAATGTTATTTGCTCAGTTAGGTGGTGCAGATGCAGGTGGAACCTGGTCTACTCCAGTTGATGGAGTCTATACTTATACTGTTGAAGCTACAGGAACTTGTACCCAGGATGCTTCAGCTACAGTCACAGTATCAGTAGATGCTGCGCCTAATGCAGGAACAAATGGAACTCTTACTGTATGTGAAGGAACCCAAGTTACCAACGAAATGTTGTTTGCACAGTTAGGTGGTGCAGATGCAGGTGGAACATGGTCGGAGCCTGTTGATGGTGTCTATACTTATACTGTTGAGGCTACAGGAACTTGTACCCAGGATGCTTCTGCTACAGTCACAGTATCAGTAGATGCTGCTCCTAATGCAGGAACAAACGGAACCCTTACTGTATGTGAAGGAACTGAAATTACAAACGAAATGTTATTTGCTCAGTTAGGTGGTGCAGATGCAGGTGGAGCATGGTCAGAGCCTGTTGATGGTGTCTATACTTATACTGTTGAGGCTATAGGAACTTGTATTCAGGATGCTTCAGCTACAGTTACAGTATCTGTAGATGCTGCGCCTAATGCAGGAACAAATGGAACTCTTACTGTATGTGAAGGAACTGAAATTACAAACGAAATGTTGTTTGCACAGTTAGGCGGATCACCAAACTCAGGTGGAACCTGGTCTACTCCAGTTGATGGAGTTTATACTTATACTGTTGAAGCTACAGGAACTTGTACCCAGGATGCTTCAGCTACAGTTACAGTATCAGTAGATGCTGCGCCTAATGCAGGAACAAACGGAACTCTTACTGTATGTGAAGGAACCCAAGTTACCAACGAAATGTTGTTTGCACAGTTAGGTGGTGCAGATGCAGGTGGAACATGGTCGGAGCCTGTTGATGGTGTCTATATTTACACCGTTGCAGCCATAGGAACCTGTACAGAAGATGCTTCAGCAACAGTTACGGTATCAGTAGATGCCGCTCCTAATGCCGGAACAAACGGAACCCTTACTGTATGTGAAGGAACCCAAGTTACCAACGAAATGTTATTTGCACAGTTAGGCGGATCACCAAACGCAGATGGAACCTGGTCTACTCCAGTTGATGGAGTATATACTTATACTGTTGAAGCTACAGGAACTTGTACCGAAGATGCTTCAGCTACAGTCACAGTATCAGTAGATGCTGCGCCTAATGCAGGAACAAACGGAACTCTTACTGTATGTGAAGGAACCCAAGTTACCAACGAAATGTTGTTTGTACAGTTAGGCGGATCACCAAACGCAGGTGGAACCTGGTCTACTCCAGTTGATGGAGTTTATACTTATACTGTTGAAGCTACAGGAACTTGTACCGAAGATGCTTCAGCTACAGTCACAGTATCAGTAGATGCTGCGCCTAATGCAGGAACAAATGGAACCCTTACTGTATGTGAAGGAACCCAAGTTACCAACGAAATGTTATTTGCACAGTTAGGCGGATCACCAAACGCAGATGGAACCTGGTCTACTCCAGTTGATGGAGTATATACTTATACTGTTGAAGCTACAGGAACTTGTACCGAAGATGCTTCAGCTACAGTCACAGTATCAGTAGATGCTGCGCCCAATGCAGGAACAAACGGAACTCTTACTGTATGTGAAGGAACCCAAGTTACCAACGAAATGTTGTTTGCTCAGTTAGGTGGTGCAGATGCAGGTGGAACATGGTCTACTCCAGTTGATGGAGTATATACTTATACTGTTGAAGCTACAGGAACTTGTACCCAGGATGCTTCAGCTACAGTTACAGTAACTACACAACAAGCAACAGCACCTACAGTGGAATCAATTTCGCAGCCAACTTGTGAGGTTGCAACAGGATCTTTCAGCATCACTGCCGTAGAGGGAATGATTTACAGCTTCAATGGAGGTGAATTTGGAACTACTACTTCCTGGACGGAACTTGCTGCAGATACTTATACTGTAGTAGCTAAAAATGCTGCAGGATGTCAATCTGAACCAGTCATTGTGACAATCAATGATCAAACAGAGGTACCTGCCGCTCCAGTAATTGAAGAATTACTTCAACCTACTTGCGAAGATCAGACAGGATTTGTAATGTTCCAGTTTGTCGATGGAGTAGATTTCGTTCTTACCGACTCTAACGGAAATGAGATAAATGATGAAGACGCTGACGGAATTTTTGAAGGACTTGCTCCCGGCGCTTATACATCAACAGCTTCAAATGGTGGGGGATGTATTTCAGAAGGTACAGAATTCACAATTGAGAATCCGGTTCCTGCTGTGATCCAAACAACTACAGCCGACCTTTGTATCGAAGACAGTACTTTTGAACTTACAGACTTGTTTGTTGGTGATTACGATACCAACGGAACCTGGGAAGATACAATGAACACAGGTGCCTTGAACAACGGAGTAATAGATCCTGCCCTTCTGGCGGTTGGACAATATTCTTTTGACTACGTGATCACTAATGGAGAATGTTCATCTACGACTACTGTAGAGGTAAGCATTAATGATGATTGTGTTGTTCTTCCCTGTGAGGTTGAAGATATCAGAAATAGTATTTCAAAGGCTGTTACTCCTAACGGAGATCAGATCAACGACTTCTTTGAAGTTGGAAAAGATCTTGGCTGCGGCTTTACCTACACTCTAAAAGTCTTTAACCGATGGGGTAATGAAGTCTATAGCTCTAATAACTACAACAACAACTGGGACGGAACTTCAAGCAGTTCTGTAACAGGAGATCAGCTTCCTTCCGGAACTTACTTTTACATCGTGGAAATTCAACAAAGTGGATTTGAACCAATCCAGGGTTATATCTATCTAGGAACAAAATAAATCAATAAACATGAAAAAAATCTACCCAATAATAATCCTTCTGTTTATTAGTGTATGTGCAAATGCGCAACAGTTGCCCCAGTTCACGCAGTACATGTACAACACTATCTCCATCAATCCGGCATACGCGGGTAACCGGGATGCTATTTCGGTGGTGGGATTACACAGAAGTCAGTGGGCAGGAATTGATGGTGCACCAGAGACCCAGACGCTTTCCATCCACTCTCCTTTGAGGAATGAGAAGATCGGGCTTGGAGTTTCAATTATCAATGATAACATAGGCTACGAAAATTACACCTACGCATACGCCGATTTCTCCTATACTATCAACGTTAGTGAGAACACTACCCTTTCTATGGGGTTAAAAGGAGGAATGAGCTACTACAACCTGGAGGAGGAACTAATGGCCAATATACCCGATGATCCATTTTTCAGCGGAGATACTTTTAACCGTTGGACACCAAACTTCGGGGCAGGTCTTTACCTTTCCTCGCAAGACTGGTATGTGGGTCTTTCGGCTCCAAAGTTCATCAACAATGATAATAATGACCAGGAAGGAAGCGAATACGTTGCTTTGGAACAGGTTCACTATTATTTGACAGGAGGTTATGTTTTTGATCTTAGCGAGAATGTAAAACTTCGTCCCACTACCCTCTTTAAAATGACAAATGGAGCACCTCTTTCTGTCGATGTTTCGGGAACATTCATATTTAATGAGAAACTCTATCTTGGTGCGAACTATCGTTTTGATGATGCGGTTGGAGCATTTGTAGATTTTCAGATCCTGCCAAGCTTTAGAGTTGGTTATGGTTATGAATATTCGATAAGTGACCTGCAGCCATATACTTCAGGTTCTCATGAGATCCTGTTGATCTACGAACTTAGACTAGGAAACACGAAATACAAATCCCCAAGGTTCTTCTAATTTAAACTAAGGATTATGAACAAAAATTACATACTACTTCTGTTGCTCATTTTTCCGGCTTTTCTATTTGCACAATCTTCGAAGCAAAAGAAAGCAGACCGGTACTTTGAGAATTTTGCCTACACCAAAGCAATTGAAGAATATAAAGAACTGTTGGAGGACAACTACAATACAGCCTATAACCAGCAGCAACTGGCTAACAGCTACTACAAACTGAGAGACCCTGAGAATGCAGTGACCTATTATGCAAAGGTTGTAGAACAGCCAAATGTTTCTCCGGAAGTCTACTACCAATACGCTCAAATGTTACGCGGGGTGAGAGAATATGACAAATCCCGGGAATGGCTTCAAAAATATCAGGACGCAGCACGTAATCCCCAGGGTGTAAATGAACTTCTGAAGCCGGGGGAAATAGCGGTTTATGATGGGCTGGAAACCTTTAGAGTAGTACCGGCCGCTTTCAATTCTCAGTTCAGTGATTTTGGAGGGTTCTATAACAATGGAACTATCTTCTTCACTTCGGCCAGAGGTAAGGCCGACGTTAAGACCAAAATTTATGACTGGACCGGGGAACCATTTTTGGATATTTATAAAACCACAGCTCAGGGAGGGCAGGTGCAGCCGGTTCCGGGAGACGTGAATACAGTGCGACATGAAGGCCCTGTAACTATTTCACCCGACGGCCAAACGATGTATTTTACCCGAAACAACTACCTGAAGCGTGATGGTAAAAAAGATGAAGAAGGTGTAAATCACCTAAAGATCTACAAAGCATCACTGGTAAACGGGGAATGGACCAATATTGAAGAGCTGCCATTTAGCAGCAACACCTATTCTGTAGGCCACCCAAGTATCTCCAGTGATGGGAACACCTTATATTATGTTTCTGAAGCTCCCGGAGGAATGGGAGGGTCAGACATTTATAAAGTTTCCGTAGAAAATGGCACTTTTGGAACCCCCGAAAATTTAGGAGCACCTGTAAATACACCCGGAAATGAGGTATTCCCTTTTATTGCTGAAAATGGCAATTTCTACTTCTCTTCTGATGGTCATAAAGGCTACGGACTCCTGGACGTATTCGTAGTGACTGCTGATGCACCCGCGAATGTTCAAAACCTGGGTGAGCCAGTGAACAGTAGTATGGATGATTTTGCTTTCACACATTCCGGCGGTGAAAACACCCGTGGCTTTGTGTCTTCTAACCGCGAAGGCGGTATGGGTAATGACGATATCTATGAATTGAATATCCTGGCGCCACTTACCTTAAAAGGTACGGTTACAGATTCTATCAACAACAAGCCAATTACGAATGCAACGGTGAGGCTGATGAATGAAGATGGCCAACAAATTGCATTTTTGGAAACCGATCCACAGGGTAATTATGAAACTGAAGTTGCCCGCGACAGAATATATCCTTTAGAAGCCAAGCACATTAAATACGACACCAAAACTGAAGAGATCAATACGGCCAATATGGACGACAGGACAGAGCTGGTTTACGATATCGAGTTAGCTCCTGTTCGTGACGTGGAATACCTGGCCGAGATCAACAAGATCTACTTTGACTTTGATAAAGCAAACATTCGTCCAGATGCTGCACAGGAACTTGACAAACTTGTCAACCTTATGAAGAATGACTACCCCGAACTGGTAATAGAAATAGGATCTCATACGGACCGAAGAGGATCTGCAGCATACAACCGAAGATTAGCCGAAAGAAGAGCACAATCCACTTTTGATTATCTGGTTGAAAATGGGATCGCTCCTGAAAGGATCGTCACTTACAAAGGTTATGGAGAAGAACAACCTGAAGTTGAGTGTACAAAGTGTAACGAACAACAACATCAATTAAACAGAAGATCCATTTTTAAAGTGGTTAAAATGGAGTAAGATCCCTACACCCGCTAACCAACCGATGAAAAGGAGGCTCCAGAGCCTCCTTTTCTTTTTTAGGTTATAATATTTCCTCAACAATTAAGAATGACATCAACCTTTCGTTCCTTCCTTTTTGTGACAGGTTCCCTGAATCTTACCATACCTCATTTCTTTCTTTAGACCTTCCCCCTACTCTTGCTAAAAGCCTTTGAAACCTATTATTAGGATCGTGAAGATATATGGATTACTTATGGCTATGAAGAGCGTTGCTGGTATATTTGATTAAGAGACTTAAGCTCCTTCCGTTAATTTTTGTTTTTGTGTCTATTGCGCATCAGGTATATGGGGACAAACTCAAGAAACTGAGTGCAAGCTATTCAACCGGATCATCTTCATACATCCTTCTTCAGAAGAACTACAAAAGACATAATAGTTCCAAAGTAATGCCATCAAAAATTGTCATTTTGGAGATCTATTTTTCCCATTCTTATTTTTCAATGCTGGAAAAATCCGGTACAACAATTCCTGCCAGTGAAGGAGTTGGTAATTGGGACAAGAGGGGAAGTGGGAGGATTCGGCCAGGAAGGAAGCCGGAAGCTTTGGAATTAAAAGCTAAACCGCTACTGTGAGATCAAAAATCTTGTAACACCTTTAGTTCTAAACTGCCAGCATAAAAAAAGAGGCTTCAAAAAAGCCTCTTTTGCTAACCTTAAATAATTATGAAAAAAGTGAAACCCGGTAATTATTACTTTCTAACAAAAATGTTTGTATAATAGAGTTTCCCATCCTTTCCTTCCTTTACAGAAATCCCGAAGTGGGTATGGTCACCCTCCATATTCTTACGGTGTCCGTCGCTTTTGATCCAGGCATTCACAACAGCATCGGCAGTACGATATCCAAAAGCAACATTTTCACTTACGGCTTTAGCATTGACTGTCTTTACAAGAGCTTGATAACGATCACCAAAATAATGGTGACATACTTCATTACCTTCGATCATATGTTCATTATGGCCGGCTGCCTGAATAGATCCTTCATCTAAAAATAATAGCTCAGAAAGACCTTGTTGAGCACGGTAGGCGTTAACCAGGTCCAGCACGTCCAATTCAATCGAGGTATAGTTCACGGGTGCGGGTTTGGTTGTTAGGTTGGCTGAATCCATTTCGTCTATAGCATCTTTAGAACAAGACGTAAGAGAAAACGTACAAATTGCCAATAACCAAACATAGTAGGTTAAGTTCTTCATAATGGTAGTCAATAGATTTGGGATAGGAAAAGTAAGAATTATTTCCGTTCAACAAACAATTTAATCGACGAACTACACAATAAGACCAAATTTTAACATATAATTAAGATTTTGGCCTACAAAAATAGCGGCTTATTCCTCAAGCTGAATGACAATTTTAATCGATGAAAGGTAATTACGGGAAGTGGAGTTCCTTTCCGTCGTCGGCAAGATGAACCTGAGGAAAGACTTCTAAAGCTTCATTTTTGAAGATCTCTATAGATTCATATCTTGTAGAGTAGTGTCCCAGCACCAAATGTGAAACATTAGCTGCGCGGGCAATAGCTGCTGCCTCTCGGGCAGTGGAATGGCCGGTGGGAGCAGCCAGGTAAGCATGCTCTTCCAGAAAAGTTGATTCGTGATAAAGAACGGTTGTTTCTTTTAACTGCTCCACCATTGGGGGATTGTAGGCAGTGTCGCTACAGAAGGCATAGCTTTTGGCCGGTTCGGGATCTGCAGTTAACTTCGAATTAGGAATTATAGTTCCGTCCTCAAGTATTGCATCTTTTCCTTTCTTGATCCCTTTATAGTATGCAACATCAATATTATAATTTTCCACCTCTTCCATCAATAACTTCCTGGGCTTAGGTTTCTCCCTGAATAAATAGCCATTGGCATAGATTCGATGTTTTAAAGGCACCGTCTCCACAGTCACTTTCCTGGTGTTAAGGATCACCTGAGGCTCATTTGAAGTCAACTCGTGAAAATAAAGTGGATACCCGGTCCATGAGTTGGAAAATTTGAGTTGCATTAACACGATCTCCTTTATTCCTTTAGGGCCGTAGATATGAAGTTCTGTCTTCCGGTTTAAGAGCATAAAGGTTGAAACAAGCCCTACTAATCCATAGAAATGATCCCCGTGAAGATGCGAAATGAAAACGTGTTTGATTTTACCGAATTTGATCTTGTGCCGCCTTAACTCCACCTGGGTTCCTTCCCCACAGTCAATTAGAAAAAGCTCATTGTTGATCTCCAGTACCTGTGATGTTGGATTTGTAAAGGTTCGGGGAGTGGCTGCGTAGCAGCCGAGAACGGTAAGCTTCATGAGACTGTGAGTTTAAGAGAAAAAGATCTGTCTAGAATCCCAGATCCCTTTCAATTTCTTCCATTTGGATGATATCTTCTGCCTCCTGTAAGGTTGGCACGACTAACAGCTCTTCGGGTACTATATCTATATTGATGGCATCATTAGCTATTACGAACGACCTTTTTCCTTTGCGGTGCTCATTGGAGAGCTCAAGAAATTTCAGTAGCTCTTCCAGATGAAGGTTACCATATTTCAAAATATCAATAACAACATTATCAGCCTTAAAGTTTGGATGAATAGATTTCAGAAATGAAGCAAATTCTGAAACATTATCCTTTTCATCTTCAAAGATCTTATAGCCTTCTTTTTCTGTTACTTTCATACCTGTTTTATTTTTGACGCCAGGAGATAAATTACAGCCATTCTAACAGCTACCCCGTTCTGTACCTGATCAAGGATAATCGCCTGGTCCGAATCGGCCACATCACTGGTGATCTCTACTCCCCTGTTGATGGGTCCCGGGTGCATTATTACAATCTTTTTATCGAGAGAATCCAGAAGTTTTTTGTTGAGACCAAACAGCTGCACATACTCCCTGGTGCTAGGAAAATAATTAATATCCATGCGCTCATTCTGCACCCTCAACATGTTTGCTACATCACACCATTCCAGGGCGCTCTTTAAATTAGGCTCTACCTCTACTCCCAGAGATCTTATATATTTTGGAATTAAGGTGTAAGGTCCACAGACTTTGACCTCGGCCCCTTGTAACTTGAGAGCAAGAATGTTTGATACTGCTACTCTACTGTGAAGAATGTCTCCAACAATAACAACTTTTTTTCCTGCAACCTCACCTAATTTTTCACGGATCGAGTAGCTGTCCAGTAAAGCTTGTGTGGGATGTTCATGTGCCCCATCCCCTGCATTAATGATGCTCGCATTCACATGCTTAGACAAAAAGATCCCCGCTCCCGGATTAGGGTGGCGCATCACCACCATATCCACCTTCATGGATAGGATATTGTTGACGGTATCTATGAGTGTTTCCCCTTTTTTTACTGAAGAAGATGCTGCCGAAAAATTCACCACATCCGCACTCAACCTTTTTTCTGCAAGTTCGAAGGATAGTCTTGTACGGGTGCTGTTCTCAAAAAATAAGTTGGCAATGGTAATGTCTCTTAGGGAAGGAACCTTTTTAATGGGCCTGTTAATGACCTCCTTAAAATGATCGGCAGTTTGAAAAATGAGGTCTATATCTTCTTTTTTCAGATACTTGATCCCCAGTAAATGGTTGACACTTAACTCACTCATTCTTATATTTTACTTATGAGGTAAACTGCATCTTCCCCTTCATTCTCTTTCCAGTTCACCTTTACTTTTTCCTCATTGATAGCATCCACCTGCCTCCCGTTATAATCTGGCTGAATTGGTAAATGCCGGCTAAACCTCCTGTCGATTAATGTTAACAATTCGATCTCGCTGGGTCTTCCAAATGATTGTACGGCTGTTAGTGCTGCACGAATACTCCTGCCGGTGTACAAAACGTCATCGATAAAGATCACCCGCTTATCTTCCACTACGAAATCTATATGGGTTTTGTTTGCCTCCAAAGGTTTATCGCTCCGCCTGAAATCATCCCTGTAAAAGGTTATGTCCAGATGCCCGAGCTTAATATCAGAGATTCCATAGTCTTCCTTAAGGATCTTGTGAATACGATTAGCCAAAAACACCCCCCGCGGCTGAATGCCAATTAAAACAGAGTTTTCGAAAGTGGTGTGGTTTTCAATTAACTGGCAGGCCAAACGGTGTAAAATGATGTTCATTTCCTTTGAAGCAAGCAACACTTTTTGGCTCATAATTCTGAAAGTTAGCTAAACAAAAGTAAGATTTTTTTCCAGAGAACGGCTTCAGACAAACCCATTTTAAAATTAGAATTTATCCCGGCCTGAATACAATTTTCTCCCAACTTCATTTATTTTTAGAATGATTAAAGATTATCTTGCAGTAAAAATTTCATGCTCTACCTTTTACATCAGCCCAAGGATATTGAAACTGTAAAAGAAAAGATTCTTCCATTGTTAAAGAACATTGAGCATGAATTGGTTTCTTTTCCTCTTGAAGCAGATTTTGATATAGATGCCAATTCTTCCCTGCTCCTTTACCTGCCCGATACTGCTTTGCGGGAGATCATTCCCATGGCAGGAAAGAATAAATGGCCAATAACAATTCTGCCACACCCCGAAAACAAGTTTACATCTAAAGGTCTGGGGGTTTCAGGAAGTATTGAAGAGGTGATCACAGAGTATAGCGAATGTGAAACACCTTTTAAGATAGATCTTTTATTTTGTAATGATATCCCGGTTTTCAGCTCTGTAAACATTGGGGATATCTTTATTCTTTCGGAAAAGAAGGGCAAAAAAAGCTTTTTTAGAGAGGTACTCAACATAGTGCGTAATATGCGCAAGGCTTCTTCCCTGTCACATCATTCTTACCAATTAAGTACCGACGGAGATAAGATCATCCACACCTCGGGGCTGGGAATTGTGGTAGTTGAGCATGCTGCAAGTTCCCTCGTTTCCAGACGCCTGCTGGAAGAAAGTTCAATTAGCGATGGCTCATTCCAGGCTTTTGTACTGGCACCGCAGAATCTCCTGGTGCTGTTGTGGTTCTTTATAAGAAGCCTCGCCCCGAATAACAATACCCTCACGCGTCTCCCCTCATTTATTGGTAAGATCAAAACTTCAAATTTACAGATCACAGATAAGGTAAATATGGATTACACCATTGATGGTGAAAAGAAGCAGGCGAAAGAGCTGAACTTCAATGTTCAAAAACAGGCGGTGATCCTTAAGCAAAAAAGTATCTACAGCGAGAAACCGGAAAAGGAGGACGGCAGAAAGAGTATAAAAATTGAAGGCCTGCCCAAAGGGGAAACAAGAAATGAGCTCATCAAACGCAGCCTGCCTGTATTACCCAGGGCGAGTACAGAGCAGTTCCAGGATCTTTTCAAGGTATTGAGAGGGAATTCAAAGAACAGCACTGAATTTATGGTGATGATGATCCTTTCCACCCTGATTGCAACCTTTGGACTTTTTGGCAATTCATCTCCTGTGATCATTGGTGCTATGATCCTGGCACCTGTAATAGCGCCAATTGTATCCTTTTCTATGGGCATGGTACGCTACGATGTTCCCATGCTTAAGGAAAGTTTTATAACCATAACTGCAGGCACCCTCGTGTCTTTAGCTGTTGCCGCAGGAGTAAGCCTTGCGATCCCTTTAGAGTTGCTTACTCCCGAGATTGAAGCGAGGCTTTCCCCTACCCTGTTGGACATGGGAATTGCAGTTTCTTCGGGGATTGCAGCAGCCTACGCTCATGCCAATGAGGGCATTGCCAAGAGTTTGGCGGGAGTAGCCATTGCGGTTGCCCTTGTTCCGCCGCTGGCGGTAGCAGGAATTGGCGTGGGCTGGTGGGACTGGGATGTATTCTCGGGTGCAATTTTGCTCTATGCTACTAACCTTGCGGGAATTATTCTTTTTGGTGGCCTCACCTTCCTTCTGCTCGGTTTTGCCCCCTTTAAAAGGGCGAAAATGGGATTGGTTTATACCTTGATCATTGCTGTTCTTGTGGCAGTGCCTCTGTCCCTTTCCTTTGACCGTATCATGCAGGAGGCAAACATTACCCGAACCCTAGAAGGAGCTACCATAAAAAATGTTGTAGTGCGGGATGTGAGGATAAGATTTAGTTCTCCTCTTGTGGTATCGCTGCGCCTGGTAGGACCCGAAGCCCTTGAAGCCGAAAAAATTGAAGCCATCAAAGAAGAGATAGAAAAAAAGATAGGGCAGCCGGTTCTTTTGGAAGTAGTTTCGGCTATAGAATTTTAAAACTTCGGAGACAATTCCTTCAATTTTAATAAAGCTTTTAGACGCTGCATGTCCTCCAACCAACGTTTTTTATTACTTTTCACGATAGAAGCTCCATTCGATGAAAAAGCTCCTTATTGCCCTCTTGATTCTTTTTCTTTTGTTCATTGGATTGACCTACTGGTCTGTTTCGGTTAAACCTTCGGAGGTATATATTTCCAAGGTTGTTGAAAATTCAGCAGTACATCCGGCTTTAAAAGATTCTATGCCAGTGACTGTTGTGGCTACCAATCAATATCATGCCAATGCTCTTAAACGGTTCATGCAGGGCGTAAATTACCGTAGAGCATGGGAAGCCCCGGTTGAAGCACAGGTTTTTCTCCTCGACAGTTTTAAGATCGACAAGGAAGGTGGTGGAAACCAGACGAAGTCCTTAAAGATCATTGATAAAAAAGGGATCATCTACAGCCTAAGGAGCATCAATAAAGATCCCGACCCTCTCATTCCAAAGGCAGCAAAGATCCTTAACCTTGAGAACATCGTAATTGACGGCGTTTCGGCCCAGCACCCTTATGGAGCAGTACTTGCTGCTGAATTATCTGAGGTGGTGGGAGTGCTCAGCACGAAACCAAGAATTGTTTATGTTCCAAAGCATAAGGCCCTGGAGCAGTTCGAAGATCAATACGGGAATCGTCTTTTCCTGCTGGAATATGAAACTGAAGGAGAGATGAACTGGACCCATTACAAAAATGTAAAGGAAATTGTGGAGACCGATGACCTGCAGGAGTTAAAAGCTGAAATAGGAGAAAAATTAAATATTGACCGGCAGCAACTGGTTAGAGCCCGGCTTTTTGATCTTCTCATAGGAGACTGGGACAGGCATTCAAAGCAGTGGGGATGGGTACTTCAGCAAAGGAATGATCACCTGGTGGCCATCCCTATAGCAGGAGATCGCGATAATGCATTTTTTAGAATAGATGGCGTATTTCCCACTATCCTTACAAATCACCTGGTCCAGCCCATGGTTAGACCCTTTGAGGAAGACATAGATTACATTCCCGGATTCGTTTATCCTTTTGATCTGTATTTTCTGAAAGGAGTTTCCAAAGACCTCTTTATCTCGGAAGCCAGGTATATTCAGCAGCAACTAACCGATGAAAAAATAGATCTGGCTATAAAGGCATGGCCAAAAAACCTGGTGCGGCTAAATGGAAATGAAATAGCAGCCAAGCTCAAAAGCCGAAGGGATAAACTTGTGAAATATGCCACAGAATTTCATGAAGTGATCGAGGAGAAAGACGCAGTTCAAGTCCCTCTAAAAGGTAGCGAAGACCTGGACCTTCCACTTTCTTTGATCAAATGTTTTGACTGTCAATGAATTGAACAGGGAAATTTTAATTATTTTAGTTCTCGCGGAAATTTTGGTAGCCAAAAATCGTATTTTTAATACCTATTACTCCCGGTATGAAAACGCTCACTACCTTCCTGCTTTTGGCTGTGCTTTTGAGTTCATGCACCGCCGTCAAATTTGCAAATCCGCAGCCCAAGGGAAGTGCTGCCTTAGATGAATTCCCTCAAAAGATCCTGGGCACCTTTACTTCAGATGAAAGCGACACTCTTAGGATCATGAAGACTTCCTTTAGATTTTCAGACGGAAAGGAAGTTGGATTTGAAGCAGATCTTTCAGCTGAAAATACGATCTTGAAATTACACAAGAGAACCTATATCCTCAATCTTAAAGATAATGGCAGCTGGGATGTTTTTCCCATGAAACTTTCAGCAAATAAGATCACGCTTTACTTCGCAGACCTCACTTCAAAGACTGAAGCTCTACTTAAAGCAAAACACCCCGAAACTGTGCGGGAAATAAAAACAGAAGACGGAAAATTTGATCACTACCTCATCGATCCTTCCGCAAAAGAATTTGAGCGCCTGCTAAAAAAGAAACTTTTTGCAGATAAGGTAGAGTTTAAAAGGCTGAGATGAACCTTAGGATTCCATTTTACGACTTTCAGTTGCCATCCATTTATCCCAGAATGTAAAATACAATCCATAATTGGTCATGTATTCTGTATGGTGGTGGTGATGATGGGTTGCCCCAATAAAGAGCTTCCCAAACTTGCTTTTTTGGAACCAAAGCGGATAGATCTCTATATCCAAATGGTTCACCACGCTACTCACAGTCATTATGAGCAGGTAAAAACCGAGGACATAAATATTGACAGGCAAGAAAATGAGGATCAATGGAAGAATTACGGCTTCAATGAGGCTTTCCCATGGATGAAAAGAGAAAGCTGTCCAGGGGGTAGGAATACGGCTGTCATGATGGACTTTATGCACGATCCTGAAAATTTTGGGATGATGCATCCAGCGATGCACCCAGTAATAGTAAGTCTCGTGGATTAGTAAAATGATGAGGAGACTTAGTGGTAGATACCAGTAACCAAACCGGTCCAGATCAAGATAGACCGCAGTATGCCCTTTTAGCCATAACCAGTACGTCCCGGCACCTACGAGTGCAAAAATCGCAGACGACTTGATACTCCAGATGATCTCCTTTTGTAATTGTTTCTTTTTAGCCAGTCTTTTACTGAGCCTTCTCTCATCAAACTTCCGGAAATTCTTTACATAATAGTAGTAGTAAAAGATGCCTGCAGCCACAAAATACCGAAAGAGAATAGCTATAAAAAAAATAGCGGTATAAATAAGTAAAATTCCGGCGGTACTATCTGCAATTCCCAGGCTCTCTTCCATAGCCCTAAAAATAACAATTCAAATCTTAAATCTGTGTCAAAAGAAATTTGATGGAAAAATAACATGGTTTAGAAGGATTTCTTCCACCCCTGTAGCCATGCTTCTTTCAGATTCTTTAATTTTACCAGACCAACCAACAAAAATTGATGCTAACAACTCAAGATTTTCCTACAGACTTTCAGAACTACCTACACCAAAATACCCTTATTGGTATTAAAGGGGGCCGGGAAAGAGGTAACTTCTTAAACATTTGGATGGTAGAAGTGGATGGACGTTACTTTTCCAGGAGCTGGAATAAAAGTACTCGAAGCTGGTTTACTGAATTTCTTCGCTCTGGAGAAGGGCAAATAAAATACGGAGAAAATGTTTTAGATGTCCTGGGACAGCAATTATTTCCAAATGATCCTGTACAGGAAAAAATAAACCTGGCTTACCTTCAAAAATACGATCAGCCGGAAAATATTTTTCTACGCTAAAGGAATCACCCAACCCGAATATTCAAACTATACCATGGAATTTTTTATTGAAAATAAAAGTCAGAAACAATGAATACAGTCGCCTTAATTGCTCACAATAGCCGTAAAACAGATCTTCTCAACTGGGCAAAAGTACATAGGGAAGCTTTGCTAAAGTACAACCTCATCGGTACCACAAACACCTCTAAACTTCTTAGCGAAATGCTGGATATTCAAGTCGAGGGGTTTGGCCATGGCCCGAGTGGCGGAGATATTCTTCTGGCTGCTAAGATCCTGAAGGGAGAAGTTCAAATGGTCATCTTTTTTATTGATGCCGAAACTCCTCATGGACATGAGCATGATATTCAAACGTTGATTAGAACGGCAGTTATCAACAACATTCCCATTGCTCTGAATCGGGCCTCGGCCGATCTGCTTATCCTGGACGAAAGGGATCAACCGAGCTAAAACATAAAACAACAGGTATGAAAAAAGCCCTTTTTGGCACCTTAGTGGGTGTCCTGTTAATTGCTGCATGTACTTCGCCTAAGGAGTCGGCAGATCTGCTCATTACCAATGCCACGATCCTGGATGTAGCGTCGGGTGAAGAAATTCCGGGGCAGATGATCGCCATTTCCGGTGATACTATAATGGCAGTGCGGGATATGGAGGAAAGCGATGATTTTTCAGCCTCAAAAACAATAGATGCAGAAAATCAATACGTCATGCCCGGACTTTGGGACATGCATGTACATTTTAGAGGAGGAGATACATTGGTCGCCGAAAACAGGAATTTACTTCCTCTTTTTCTTGCTCATGGAGTTACAACGGTAAGGGATGCCGGAGGGGATATCTCCATAAGTGTACTAGACTGGAGACAAAAAATAGAAGCCGGAGAACTTGAAGGCCCTTCAATTTTCACTTCGGGACCAAAACTGGATGGTCCAGATCCTGCCTGGCCCGGCTCCATTGAAGTTGCCGGACCTGGAGATATCCCAGCTGCACTGGATTCGCTGGAGCAGCTGGAAGTAGACTATGTGAAGATGTATGATGGCAGCCTTTCAAAAGAGGTCTTTTACGGCATCATCGCTGCAGCCGAAGAGCGTGGTTACAAAACTACCGGGCACATGCCAATGTCGGCTGACATTCTTAAAGGTGTAGACCTGGGGCTGGACGGCTCAGAACATCTATACTATGTAATGAAAGCCTGCTCTCCCAGGGCTGACAGTCTTACGAAGGTAAACCCCGGTTACGGTATGATGAACGATATCATTGCGACCTATGATACTGAATTAGCAGAAGAAGTATTTCAAAAGCTCAGTGAGAATCAGGTTTACATTACTCCTACCCTTCATATTGGAAAGACACTTTCAGAAATTCTCGATGTAGACCACAGCAAGGATTCGCTCTTACCCTATATTGGAAGTGGAATAAGGAAGACCTACCGCGGCAGGATTGAAGGCGCAAAAAGAGCCAAAGCTGCAGGGAGTACCATGCGCTCCAAAATGGAACAAAAGAGTATGGAAATGATAAAACCAATGTACGATCATGGAGTGCCACTTTTGGCAGGTTCAGATTGCGGCCCGTTTAATTCCTATGTCTATCCCGGAGGTTCTTTGCATAATGAGCTCGAAAGGTTTGTTTCTGCGGGATTGACTCCTCTTGAAGCCATAAGAACCTCTGTAATAAACGGACCCGCTTTTTTTGACCTGGAGGATTCCTACGGTAGTGTGGAACCGGGTAAAACGGCAGATATTCTCATCCTTCAAAAGAATCCATTTCAAAATATTCAAAACCTTCTTTCTGTCACTTCTGTGCTGGCAAAAGGAAAGGTCTATAGGCAGGAAGATCTCCGGCAGATGATGCAGGCAGTAAAACAGTAGAGCAATTCTCTTTTAGAACCAATTTGAGCAGCGACCATTTCCCAGTGGTTCATAATGATTTATTATCTTAGATAGCTACAGTAAAAAATGCCAGCAGATAATCTAAAAAGATCATGAAAATTCTTCTTACCGGAGCTACGGGTTATATAGGAAAACGATTACTTCCGGTTTTGCTGGATAAGGGACATGAAGTAGTATGTTGTGTACGTGATAAGAACAGGTTTCCTGCGGAAGGTGTTTATTCCAATCCCAGGATATCCTTGCTGGAAGTAGATTTTCTGAAAGACTTACCCTCTTCCGAAGCAATAAAAGATATCGACGCTGCTTATTACCTCATCCACTCCATGAGTGCAGGGACCGGGGACTTTGCTGAAATGGAGGCAGCCTCTGCTGAAAACTTCCTGAAACTTATCGAGCAAACTTCAGCTAAACAGATCATATATCTAACCGGAATCACCAATGAAAAAGAACTGTCAAAGCACCTCTCATCCCGCAAAAACGTCGAAGAGATTCTTGGGAATGGCAAAATTCCTTTAACAGCCCTAAAAGCGGGTATAATAGTGGGCTCCGGAAGTGCCTCTTTTGAAATAATAAGGGATCTCGTTGAAAAACTGCCTGTAATGATCACGCCCAAATGGGTGAATACTAAAAGCCAGCCAATAGCCATTAGGGATGTCCTTCAATTTCTCTCGGGCGTACTTTTAATGGAGGAAACCTATCATAATTCCTATGACATTGCAGGTCCCGATGTACTTACCTATAAAGAAATGATGCTGCAGTTTGCAGAAGTTCGGGGATTCAATCGTAAAATAGTGACCGTACCGGTAATGACACCACGGCTTTCCTCCTATTGGCTTTATTTCGTCACCTCTACCTCTTATAAACTTGCCGTGAACCTGGTAGATAGCATGAAGATAGAGGTAATAGCAAAACCGAATGAACTCGGCAAAAAACTGGGAATAAAGCCCATACCTTATAAACACGCAGTTGAACTGGCTTTTCAGAAAATTGAGCAGAACAGTGTGATCTCGAGCTGGAAGGACTCGCTGGCTTCCAGTTATTCCGATAATTCTCTTTTAGAACATATTAATGTTCCAACAGATGGATGTTTTAGTGACCGGCGGGAAAAGAAGATCACAGGAAATCCAGACGCTGTTTTGAAGAACATTTGGTCCATAGGCGGGAAACGCGGCTGGTATTACGGCAGCTGGTTGTGGAAGATCCGCGGATTTTTAGATAAGATGGCAGGAGGTGTTGGTCTTAGGCGCGGGCGCACCCATCCACACAACATTAATACTGGAGATACACTTGACTTCTGGCGGGTACTTGCCGCCGATAAAAAGAACCGGCGCTTGCTTCTTTATGCCGAAATGAAACTACCCGGAGAAGCCTGGCTGGAATTCAGGATCGCTCATAGAGATGGCGAAGAATTTTTGCAACAAACTGCCACTTTTCGCCCTAAAGGTCTCGCCGGCCGAATGTACTGGTACGCTGTATTACCATTTCACTTCTTTGTTTTTGAAGGAATGGCCGCAAACCTGACGCGGGATTATTCAGAAGCTTAAAATTTTTAAGGGAACGAATAGAAAAATTCTGAATGGACTTTTCTTCTCTGTACTTTTGCTGCCTTTAAACATGATATGAACACAAGAATAGAACTTTCTGAAGTTGGAGCTTCAGCTTTTGAAAAACTGCTGGGACATAATTCGGCGATCCTTGAAAACTGGAATCAGCTTGAAGTTGCGCTTTTCGAAAGTTCCGGGCTCGAAAGTGAATTGTTGGAACAAGTTCGTAGAACGCTGGCTTATGGCAATGCTTGTGAGTATTGTATGGCAAAAGCAGGACCGCCATCCTTTGATGCCCGGGATCAAAGAATATCACTTGCAACTGCCTTTGCCGAGTTGTTTGCCCTTGATCATAAGTCGATCGTGGCGGCTCATTTCTCTGCCTTAAAAGAGGTTTTTGATACCCGGGAGATCTCTGCTCTCTGCGCCTTTATTTCATTTCTTACTGCCTCTCAACGCTTTGGGAGGGTAATGAACCTGACCAGTGATCTGCAGAAAGTCACTCCCCAGGTTTAAAAAGAAAGTAACGCCTCGGGATTACAGTCTCCTGTAAGCTTGAATAAGAGGTTGATTTTTCTTAAATTAAAGGAACCGTACAACGGAATAATTAATTTAAAGAATCGACTAATGAAAGAAAATGTAGGCAAACAGGATCAGCTAATTAGAAGTATTGCAGGCCCCGCTTTAATGGGAGTTGGATATTTTACACTTGGTGGAAATAAGGGAAAACTTGTGGGAATTGCCTCTATAGTTGTGGGGACTCTAATTGCCGAAAGTGCCATCACCCGGGTGTGCCCTGTAAATGAATTCTTTGGAGTTGATACGAGGAAAAAGAAAAAGAGTCCGATCAAAAAGATCAAAGAAGCCCTGGTCTAGAAATTCCGGACTTTTTGTTTCTTAGCCGTAGATATCTTTTTAATGAGTCAATCTCGGCTAATCTTACCGGTCATCGTTTTTGCCCAATTCTGCTGCACCTCCCTCTGGTTTGCGGGGAATGGTGTCATGAACGACCTGATCCAAACCTTCAATTTTAATGTCTCTGCCATTGGCCATCTCACCTCTGCAGTACAATTTGGTTTTATCGCCGGCACGCTCATATTTGCTTTTCTGAATATTGCCGACAGGTTTTCTCCTTCAAAAGTTTTCTTCTATTCTGCCATTTTTGGAGCCTTATTCAATCTCGGAATGATCTGGACCGGTAATACCGCGGGCAGTTTAATTCTGCTAAGGTTCCTTACCGGGTTTAGCCTGGCGGGAATTTATCCTGTGGGAATGAAAATAGCTTCAGATTATTTTCAGAAAAGCTTAGGGACTTCCCTGGGCTTCCTTGTAGGAGCATTGGTCCTGGGGACAGCTTTCCCGCACCTTCTCAAAGCTTTTACAGGAGCCGAAAGCTTGCCCTGGAAGCTTGTTTTAATTATAACTTCCTTACTGGCTGTGGTAGGTGGAGTTCTTATTCTCCTTTTCGTACCCAATGGTCCTTACCGAAAACCGATGCTAAAGCAGGATTTTTCTGCATTTATCCAGGTGTTCAAAGTTCCCGATTTTAAAGCAGCTGCTTTTGGATATTTTGGACATATGTGGGAGCTATATGCTTTCTGGGCTTTTATTCCTGTTATTCTGGCCGGTTACGAATCCCTCCATCCCGGGGCAGAACTACATATTCCATTGCTTTCGTTCTTAATTATCGGTTCGGGTGCTGTCTCCTGTGTAGCGGGCGGATTTATTTCCCGCAGCTTCGGAGTGAGAAAAACAGCGGGTAGTGCGTTGTTTCTTTCCGGCGTATGTTGCCTTCTTTCTCCTCTTGTCTTCTTACAGAATGAAGAAAGCCTATTAGTAATATTTCTGATCGTTTGGGGAATGGCGGTAGTGGCCGATTCCCCTCTTTTTTCGACCCTGGTTGCCAACAACGCACCGGCTGCAGTTAGGGGCACCGGATTAACAATGGTGAACTGCGTAGGCTTTGCCATTACCATTTTAAGCATAGAATTGATCAATTCCCTTACAAACGTTTTGCCACCTGTTTACCTCTTTTTATTCCTGGCTCCGGGACCAATTACAGGCCTGATCCTGCTATTTAGAAAAGGAGAAAAATAAGTTTTTCACAAATCGTCCTCTTCGAGAGACCGCATTTTATGCATATAACCGGATAGCAGCCTACTGGATTCCTGCTGAATCCTGAGTTTCATCGATTTGGTCCACCCCAGAAAAAGTCCTCTAAAGCCCAGCGCCTGCCGGGACCATGACCACAGATCAAAATGATCTGTGTGTTGCAGGATCTTACCATTCTGAATGTAGAAGGTCCCCACCACTTCGTTAACAACTCTGCGCTTCGAAGGGCCATAGTAATACGTAGCAGTCCACCTGGCGCTTCCATTGTAATCATTGGCCTGAATTTCGCCGAAGCTTATCTTCAGCTCTCCCATGCCTTTTTCCAGTAACATATACCACATAGCCCTCACACGGTCCCCTTTTAAATGCCCAAAGACCGGATCATAAAAAACAATGTCTTTATGGTAACAGTCATTCATGGCTTTAGGGTTTCCATTCTGGAAAGCCTGGTAGAAATCCTCGATTATTTTTTCGTTGGGATGCTGCATGGTTTAAAGATACATTAAAAACCTGCGAATGCTGAAGGTTCCATTATAACTAAAGAAACCTGGAGATTCATGACATAATTATTTTCCAACTACCTGACTTTATCATAATAGGTCTACGAAAAAAAGATCCTTTAGCACCCTGCTTCACCTAAGACTCTTTACATGAAGTAAAATTTTTCCACCTGCACTACCTTTTAGCAAAAAAATGGCATAGAAATTTCCTATTTTGAAGCAGCTAATAACGCTACTTCTTGTTCAGTGGATTTTAACTATGACTATATCATTATTGGCAGCGGCTTCGGCGGATCGGTAAGTGCTTTACGCCTTTCAGAAAAGGGTTACAAAGTACTTGTGGTGGAAAAGGGAAAGTGGTTCAAAGCTGAAGATTTTCCAAAGACCAACTGGAACCTTAAAAAGTGGCTTTGGATGCCTGCTTTACGATTCTTCGGAATAATGAAGCTCAGCATCTTTCGGCATGTCGCGGTCATTTCGGGTACCGGGGTTGGCGGTGGTTCATTGGTTTACGCGAACACACTTCCGGTTCCAAAAAAGGCATTTTACACCAGCGGTAGCTGGAAAGAACTGGCCGATTGGGAAACAGAACTCCGGCCATATTATCGAAAAGCCCTGCAAATGTTGGGAGCTACACCAAATCCAAAGCTATTTGATGCAGATCTTGCACTCCAACAAATGGCTGAAAAATTGGATCTAAAGGAACATTTCAATCAGCCTGATGTCGCTGTCTACTTCGGAAAGCCCGGAGAAACCGTTAAAGATCCGTACTTCGATGGCAAAGGCCCGGACAGGACCGGATGCAATTTCTGTGGCGGCTGTATGACGGGATGCCGGTTCAACGCAAAGAACACGCTCGACAAAAATTATCTCTGGCTGGCTCAAAACCTGGATGCAGAAATACTTGCAGAGCATGAGGTGATCGATGTGATACCGTTGGCTTCGGAAGGATATGAACTTAAAATGCGATCCACTACTGCCTACTTCAGCAAGACCAAAAAGCTAAAAAGCAAAGGAGTAATTTTTTCCGGAGGTGTTCTGGGAACAGTGAAGCTGCTGCTAAAGCTGAAACAGAAAAGCCTTCCGGAGTTGTCGGATAAAGTGGGAGATGAAATCCGAACAAATAACGAAACCTTGATCAGCGTATCTACTGCCGATAAATCCAAAGATCTTTCCAAAGGAGTCGCAATTGGAAGCCTTTTACATACAGATAAAGATAGTCATCTTGAAGTAGTTCGCTATGCAGAGGGTTCGGGTTTCTGGAAATTACTGCACTTGCCAATGGCAGCGGGTAAGAATCCCGGGAGCAGAATTCTCAACATTTTTAGTCAATTACTCTCTTCTCCCATCTCCTGGTTCAAAACCTACTTCATCCACAGCTGGTCAAAAAGTACTGCAGTGCTCCTGTTTATGCAAAGCGTGGACAGTACATTGAAACTCAGAAGAAACGTTTTTGGAAGAATGTCGACCGGCGTGAGCAGCGGTGAGAAACCCACAAGTGATATCCCTGCATCAAGAGAATTGACCAGAAGATACAGTGAAGCAATTGATGGCAAGGCAACAAGCTTTGCGCTTGAAAGTTTGGCCGGAATTCCTACCACTGCTCACATCCTGGGAGGTGCGGTGATGGGAAAAGACAAAACTACCGGTGTGATCAACTACAAAAATGAGGTTTTTGGATATAAAAATATGCTCGTAATCGATGGGTCCATGATCTCTGCCAACCCCGGTGTAAACCCCAGCCTTTCCATCACAGCAATAGCAGAACGCGCCATGGATCTCATCCCGGAAAAAGAAAGGGCGCCAAAAATGACATTTTCAGAACCTTCTTTTTAGACTTCTCTAAACGCCCGTCACCGGCTCATAACCGGAACAACCTATTGGATGAAATAGAGAAAAATCCATTCTTTAAATTCCCGGTACCCGAGTAACATCAGGTCAGAAACTTGTGGTATTCACTTCCATCCTACAAGTCCTTGTTTCACCTTTTGTTCTGTAACAAAAGTAACGTTATAGTCCTTCTTAAAATGTCATTTTTGTAGTAACTTATAGTCGGACCAAAAACTAACAAAATGAGCTATTACTTCACTACCACCGTAAATGATGATTTTGAAACTGCGATTCAAAAAGTAACAGAAGAACTTAAAAAAGAAGGCTTTGGAATTCTAACCGAAATAGATGTAAAGGAAACCTTCAGGAAAAAACTGGATGTGGATTTCAGGAAGTACAGAATTCTTGGTGCATGCAATCCGCAAATGGCGCACCAGGCAATTTCTTCAGAAAGTAAAATAGGTACGATGTTACCATGCAATGTCATTGTGCAGGAAACAGAGGATGGTAAAACAGAGATCACTGCAGTTGATCCTGTTGCTTCCATGAAGGCTGTAAAAAATGACACTTTGGGAGGGGTAGCAGCACAGGTAAGAGAGAAATTAAAAAAGGTGATAGACGAGATCAAATAAATTGGTTGTCGCGTTTATTTCGGAATAACCAGAAAGTTTTCAGCTTCAATAATAAGCAGAGGCTGTCAAAAGAAATTATTGCGTCCAGCTGGCCGGAAACTTCGGGAGTTTCAGGTTTAATAAAGGATGGTGTAATTCAGCTTTTTTGACAGCCTTTTTTTACGGCTCTTGTGTAACATAAGTAACTGTGCATTCTTCCTCTCAGCTTTACTTTTGTGCCATATAAAAATGAAATCATATGCAGATTGAAGAAATATTAAGATCCCATCAAGGAACGGTGATCGATGTTCGAACAAGAGGAGAATTCAGTGGCGGGCATGTAGCAGGTTCCATAAATATTCCCTTAACAGAACTTCCAGATCATATGGAGCAGTTAAGGACTATGCAGTCACCATTGATATTGTGCTGCGCATCGGGAATGAGAAGCGCACAGGCAGAACATTACCTCAATAGGGAAGGTCTGGACTGTGTAAACGGAGGTTCCTGGCTGGAAGTAAATTACCTGCAATCTAAAGCTTCGTAAATATGATAGGCACTATAAAAAAGATCCTCGGGTTGGGCCCCAAAATCAACTTCGAACAATTGGTGCAACAAGGAGCCGTGATCATAGATGTGCGGACAAAAGCAGAATTTAATGGCGGACACATCAAAGGTTCTAAAAATATTCCGCTTAACGGTCTTGGCCAGAACTTCAAGAAAATCGGAAAGAAGGATGTGCCGGTGATCACCTGCTGTGCTTCGGGCATGAGAAGTGCTTCGGCTAAGAATATTCTGCTATCAGCAGGCTACACAGAAGTCTACAATGGCGGAGGCTGGAGAAACCTTCAGAATAAAATCAAATGAAAAACAGGATCTTAAATAACTGGTCGTGGTCAAGAGCAGCCTATTTGATCATTGGATTGCTGGTGAGCTTCCAGGCTGCAGATGCGGACCAGTGGTGGGGATTGGCTCTCGGGGCTTATGTCACTGCCATGGGTTTGTTTGGATTTGGATGTGCCGCGGGAAATTGCGCAGGAGGAAATTGCAGCGTACAACCTGATCGAGATCAGAAAATATCTGAATAACCAACTTTAACTTTACCAAATAAACAATAATATGGAAGAGCATATTTATACTGTAGACCTGCATTGGAAACAGGATCGCCGGGGAGAAATTTCCTCACCCGAACTAAACGAGAGCATTGAAGTCGCTACCCCGCCCGAATTTCCTAAAGGAGAAGCCGGCATCTGGTCTCCCGAGCACCTTTACACGGCTGCAGTGAACAGCTGCTTTATGACCACTTTTTTAGCTATTGCTGAAAATTCTAAACTGGAATTTAAAAGCCTTACCTGTCCTGCAAAAGGCAAACTAAGCAAGGAAGAAGGCAAATACGTCATGTCACAGGTCACTCTGGAACCTGTGCTTACTATTTATAAGGAAGAAGATAAAGAAAAGGCTGAAAAGATCCTTATCAAAGCTGAAAGAGCCTGTCTCATTACAAATTCTATAAAAGCTGAAGTTATTTTACATCCACAAATAGAATTGGCAGAATCTTTGGTATCATAATTATAACAGTCCCCTACACTGGAATCCCGTTTAGAAGATCTTTCTTCGGCGGGATTTTTTTATTTAACCTGTGAATTTATTCTCTACATTTAGACTGCTGTTATTTTAATATTTTTCAATTGGCAGAACGTAACCCGAATTGTGATGTCCCGGCATTATGGCTGGAGCATAAAACTGCTCTAAAAAATTACATTTTTAAGAGGGTAAAAGATGAGCAATTAACCAATGATATTCTTCAGGAAGTCTTACTGAAGGTTTACAGTTTTTGCCTTTCCAGATCGGGGGTGAGAAATGTGAGGAGCTGGCTATATCAAATCGCACATAATACAATGTTAGACCACTATAGAAAAGAATCTAAAAACAGAAGCCTCAAGGCTGAAGTGGAGTTCATTGAGGAGGATGAGAACCTGGCCTTTAAAGAAGCTCTCGATTATATTGAACCATTAATTGATTTTTTACCGCCGGAATATGCTGTGCCTCTACGAATGTCTGATCTTGAAGGAATAAAGCAAGCAGATATTGCTGAAAAATTAAATCTCAGCCTCACCGCAACGAAATCCCGCATCCAACGTGCGCGCGATCTTCTCAAAAAGGAATTTGTTACCTGTTGTCATTTTGAAACAGACGCCACCGGAGGCCTTCT
Organism: Salinimicrobium aquimaris; assembly: GCF_035607535.1. Lineage (NCBI taxonomy): Bacteria > Pseudomonadati > Bacteroidota > Flavobacteriia > Flavobacteriales > Flavobacteriaceae > Salinimicrobium > Salinimicrobium aquimaris. The sequence goes on along the minus strand of NZ_JAYDZX010000012.1, from coordinate 161,062 downwards.
TTCATTTTCCATCAAGGATTCCTGTATTCCTCTACAACAGGTTCAGGAAAAAAAATAAATTTTTTCTGCGTCTTTTTGATCCTCTTTACGTCTGGAATGTAAACAGTAAAATTTTTTATCATGAAAACATTTCACGTACACGTAAAAGTAAAAGACCTGGAAGAGAGTATATCCTTCTACAATGCATTATTCAATACTAAACCCACAGTTGTAAAAGCAGATTATGCAAAATGGATGCTGGAAGATCCCCGTATCAACTATGCTATATCAACAGGACATGCTGAGCTTGGAATAGAGCATCTGGGCTTACAGACTTCAAGTGAAACCGAGCTCAAGGAGATCTACTCCAACATGAAAAAAGCAAAAGGAACAGTGAGAGAAGAAGGAAATTCTACCTGTTGTTATTCTAAAAGTCAGAAAAGCTGGATCACAGATCCCCAGGGAGTAGATTGGGAAGCCTTTTACACTTATGGTACTGCCACAGTTTATGGAGAAGGAATTAATGCCAAACCTGCTCCCGAAGTTATGGAGCAATGGACCGGCAATGATGGAAAAGTGGGCGAAAAAGCCGGTCGCTTCAAGGAATCAGAAAAAATTTTGAAAAAAAGTTCCTCTTGTAGTACTTCTGTGTGTAACAAAACACCTTCCCGGGAGTCTCTATAAAAATTTTCTGAGGAGGAAGAAAGATGTAATTCATCGACCCAAGATCGGCCGTGTTCCATCTTAAATATTTAAACTAAAAAAGAAATGAAAAATATCCTGATCTTATTCGCACTTGTTACTTTTAATTTAAAGGTCTCTGCCCAGGAAAAGATCATCACCACGTCTGATGGTGTGGATCTTTACGTAAAAGTAGCAGGACAGGGTACTCCGCTTTTATACATTCATGGCGGTCCCGGCTCGGGGAGTTACTGGTTCGAGAAGTTAGTGGGTTCTTTTATGGAACAAAATTTTACAGTCGTGTATCTGGATCAGAGAGGGGTGGGAAGATCTACCAGTGCGTCCAATCAGGATTATTCTCTCGACCGGTTAACGCTTGACTTTGAAGAAGTGAGAAAGGCCTTAGGTTTTGAGAATTGGCTTACCCTCGGGCATTCTTTTGGAGGGATCCTTCAAATGGGTTATGCAGAAAAATTTCCTGCAGCTCAAAAAGGAATGATCATGCTCAACTGCACCATCAATTTACCCGAATCGGCCTGTGAAAGCTGGATCCCAAAAGCAGCCGAATTCGTTGGGGAAGAATATACCTGCGAAGGAGATACTGTTGCCATGCCGCAACGAATGGGTGAGTTTGGCGGAAAGCTTAGAGAGAAGGACATTTTTTGGAAAATGGGCTCCCGCAATCCGGGAACCTTTGCAAGGCTCGATGAGATTTCAGCTGAAATTGAAAATTTCAACTATGATTATAGTCGTTATGCCCTTAATTATTCGGAATACTGGGAAAACTTCAAACCTTTTGCCTCAGATATGAAGATGCCTGTTCTATACTTTTACGGAACCACAGATTTCATGGTGGGACCGGATCACTACCAGGGCTTACAATTTCCGAATTTAATGTTGTGGGAGAATAAAGGCGGACATGTACCGTTCATTGAAGACAAAGAAGATCTTAAAAAAGCCATCCTGGCCTATACAAAGAAATATAATTTTTAAAGATAATTGTTTGAGGGAACAGGTTGTCGGGAAATCATTTTCCGGCAACCTTTCTTATTTCATTGAATGGTCTCCAAGCCCTCCTTTGGTGGACCGGGGAGTTCATCAGCAGGAAAGAACATGGGATCAAAATTTCGTTTATCCTTTTTGTACTGTAGTACATAATCCTTAAGAATTGCCATTTCTGTAGCTTTCAGGAAGTTGGAATGAGGATTTTCTGCCAGGGCCAACCAGGGAACGGGACTGTCAAAGTCATAATCTCCATAGACCATAACCGGAGTTCCATTCCTCTCTACAATTTGTCTGGAAGCATCCAGTTTCCATTGATCGGCCCAATTATAGATAAATACTGCATCATCATGGCGCAATCTAACACAGGCATGACTGGCAGGATAACCGGGCATTGAATATTGATGTACCCCTACTCCTTCAAAGTTCATAAAATTGAAATAATATGGCATGATCCAATCCTGGTTCACAGTACTAACTTTGCTCCTTGCCTTATAGTTCGCATAAAAAAGACCTGCAGGAGTAGGCGTGGATTTTTTTCCCGAACTCACCGGACCCCACCTTATCAAATTTCCATGTTCATACAGGGCAAAGGCTTGCACCCGTCTTGAAATGAGTAAAGCTTTGGGTATAGAATCCAACATTTCAAATTCTAAGGGAAAAGGAGAATAATCTAAAAAATTGGTGGTGAGAGTATCCGGAATAACCAATTTGTCTCCGGCGTTTAGCCGGTACGCATCCATTCGGTTTATAGCAAAAATATACTCCTGCTCCAGTTCAGAAAATTGGGTCTTAAAACTGTCGATCTCAGCCGCAGTTTCAATACTGTCAAGATGGTAAGTAAAAATCACCGGAATTTCCTGCACTTCCTTACCTGGTTCTATAAGTCCTGAAGAAGGACCTTTGGGAGCATCGATTTGGGGGTGTTGTGCACCAGCAGTACGTTCACAGGATATCAGAGCGGTCATGGACAGCGAACAGACCAGAAATACCAACGAAATTTGTCTCAATACACTTTTCAAAACACTACAATTAAATGAAAAACTTCTAGCATCCAGAAAAATGCCAATAATGCACAAAATAAGCAGTTAATGCTTCCCCAAACCTTATCTAAATTTCCCCAATTTTTGACTTAAATCCTATCAAAATATGAAAATATATACCGCACAAAAAATGCCATTTTTGAAGGTATAGTTTGACCTTTTAAGAAGGAAAGTACTTCTAAAAAATGTCTTAAATTTTTTAAGATAATTAGCAGGAAATTAATATCTTGTATCCCTCAAAAAAATTGAAATGAAAGCTTTTATCGTATTTTTCTTCATGTTGGCAGGTACCGGGGTTTTTGCCCAGGAAGCGCCTGTAACCTTTGAGAGCAAAGGAGTTTTCTTCTCTGGGGATCAAAGTGTACAACGGCAGGATAACCAAATTGTGGAATTCACCGGCAACGTTCACTTTTCCACTTCTATAGTTGAGATAGATAAAGCTGAAAAGATCGTTTACGATAAGAAGAGTAAAACCTTTACTATTAGTGGTTTCAGTGAATTGGTCTTGAACGGAAAAAAACGTAAGGCTTCAGATTTTGGGTCCACCACTCTAAAAGTGGATCTTGGCGGAAGCATAGCGTATCTTGTGGCCGAGTCAAAGAATTGCAAAGACGGCAAGGGTAAAGGCTGTTAAAAATGGCTGATGCTTTTTTCCGGGACCAGATCTTTTCTTCCAAAGATTTTCCTGCAGGCACTCTTCCTTTTGGAGAGTATGAAAACTGCAAATTTACCGGGCTTAACCTGAGTGAAGCCGATCTGTCAAAAATGATATTTTCAGAATGTATTTTTGATGCCTGTGATCTGAGCAATGCGAATCTAAAAAACACAACCCTTAGAGAAGTAAATTTCACTCACTGTAAATTAATAGGTCTTTCCTTTGATCACTGCAATTCCTTTTTACTATCATTCAGGTTTAAAAATTGTCTCCTCAATTTTTCCTCATTCTTCAAGCTGAAGATAAAAAGTACATGTTTTGCAGGATGTAAGTTGGTACATGCAGATTTTTCTGATGCTGATCTTTCTTCAGCTGAATTTGCAAACTGCGACCTTAGCGGCGCAATTTTCTTCAACACCCGACTTGAAAATACAGACTTCAGTACTTCAGAAAATTTCAGCATTGATCCTGAAAACAATGTCATTACAGGGGCTAAGTTTTCTTCAGCTAATTTGCAGGGCCTACTGGAAAAGTACAAGATCAAGATCCTGTGACTTTTTAGGCTTCAGGTCAAAATATAGAAGTCCCAAAAGCGGTCCGATTGTTGCCAATGTTATACGGGCAGATAAAAAGCTTATCTTTGCCCTCTTCTTTACATGAAAGCACGGCAGGTTGTAAGCCGGTGGAGAATGAAAAAAAATTAGCAGCTGCTTCAAGAATATGCAACGTCTTTTCCAGCATTTCACATAAATACATTTAATGTCTTTTAAAAATTTAAATTTAGATGAGGTCTTACTAAAGGCGCTCGACCCCCAGGGATACTCTAATCCTACCCCAATCCAAAAACAAGCAATACCGGTAGTTCTCGAAGGAAAAGATCTACTTGGAGTAGCCCAGACGGGAACCGGAAAAACAGCCGCTTTTGGTCTACCTATTCTTCAATTGTTGAATGAAAAGAGGTTCTCAAATAAGGGAATAAAGGCTTTGATCCTTACTCCCACCCGCGAACTGGCAATCCAGATCGATGAGAGTCTGGCAGCCTATGGAAAACACACAAGGTTAAGTCACTCCGTCATTTTTGGTGGAGTTTCACAACACAGCCAGGTCCAAAAACTTAAACGTGGTGTGGATATTCTTGTCGCCACCCCGGGAAGATTACTGGACCTGATGAACCAGGGGTTTATCAACCTGAGGACCCTCGAGATATTTGTGCTTGACGAGGCCGACAGGATGCTCGACATGGGCTTTATTCACGATGTAAAAAAAGTGATCAAAAGCCTTCCCGAAAAGAGGCAGACATTGTTCTTTTCGGCCACGATGCCCGAAGAGATTCAAAGTTTAGCCAATATGATGCTGAAGCATCCTGTGAAGGTCGAAGTTACTCCTCCTTCTTCAACAGTAGACAAGATACAGCAGCGGGTATATTTCACCAATAAACCCGATAAGAAGAAGTTACTGCTTCACCTCCTGGAATCAAATGGAATCAATACTGCTCTTGTTTTTACCCGAACAAAACACGGCGCTGATAAAGTTGCAAGATTCCTGGATAAGGCAAAAATAAGTTCGGCTGCTATCCACGGAAATAAAAGTCAAAATGCAAGACAGAATGCCCTAAAGAATTTTAAGAGCGGAAATCTGAACGTACTGGTTGCTACCGATATAGCTGCCCGAGGGATTGATATTGATGAGTTAGGTCACGTCTTCAACTTTGACCTCCCCAATGTCCCTGAAACTTACGTGCACCGAATTGGCCGTACCGGCCGTGCAGGTAACGAAGGAATGGCTATATCTTTTTGTGCTGCAGATGAACGCAAGGAATTAAAGGATATTGAAAAACTTGCTTCAATTAAGATCCCGGTGATCGAGGAACATCCTTTCCCTATGGATCTCAATGCACAGCCGGCCGCTGTAGCAACTGCCCAAAACCGAAACAGGAATAACAACGGGAATAGAAGAAGAAGGTAAGTTAAGTGATCAGTGGTCAGTTGGCAGTTGGCAGAAATTATAAAGAGTCTATTCCACGGGAATAGACTCTTTTTTAAATCCTGATTTCACATTATATATTCTCATTTTTGAAAATTCCACCTGTCGTTTAAAGCACAGCTTTTGCAGAGCGAAGAATCCATTTAGATCTCAAGTTCTCTCTGTTTTCCTATTATCATTTTGATCTCAAATTGAACCCTAAATACTTTAGATTTCGTACTTCTAAATTTACCTCGCCAGGTAACCTCCATCTATAGGGTAATACGCTCCGGTTGCAAAAGAAGATTTGTCGCTGCCCAGCCACAGGATCAATTCGGCTACTTCCTGGCTTCGGCCCAGCCTGCCAATAGGATGCAGGGAAATTAGCTGCTTTTTTATGTCATCATCGATCTGGTCCAGAAGGGGTGTATCAATAAAAGCAGGTCCAACTGCATTGATCCTGATGTTCTGCGAAGAATATTCCAGAGCCGCATTTCGGGTCATACCAATTGCTGCGTGCTTTGCAGCCACATAGCCTACAGATCCTTCGAAACCTACACTTCCCAGAATAGAAGATATATTGACTATACTTCCCTGGCCTGTTTTAAGCATGGCCTCTATTTGATATTTCATGCCGTAGAAGATACTATGAAGATTGACATCAATAACTCTATGCCAGCCCTCCAGGCTCATATCCACGATCTTATTGGCCTCTCCTCCTATTCCGGCATTGTTGACCGCTACATCTAGTCGGCCGTAGGTTTTGATAGCAAAATCGACCAGCGACTTATTCTCGGCTGCCGAAGCAACATCAGCTTTAAAGAAGCTTGCGGTTCCGCCCGACTTCTCGATCCGGTTAACAACCTCTTTCCCGGCTTCAATATTGATATCGGAGACTACAACCTTTGCACCTTCCTTTCCAAAAAGTAAGGCAGTGGCCTCTCCTATTCCCGAGGCAGCACCTGTAATAATGACTACTTTTCCTTCCATGACTTAAAACGTTTTGCAGCGTTAATTTAAGAAATTCAGAACGCAGAAAGAATGATAGAAATCATTAGGATTGGAAGAACCTCAAAATTTCACTATTTTAGAGAGGTATGAAAAAGGAAATTTCAGGTGTTACCATAGAACTACGACAGGGAGATATAGCCAATCAGGCAGATTGTGAGGCTGTCGTGAATGCGGCTAATGGACAGCTGGAAACAGGTGGCGGAGTAGCCGGAGCTATCCACCGGGCTGCAGGACCCGGACTGGCAAAAGAGGCAAGACCATTAGGTCCCATAAAACCGGGAGAAGCCGTTATTACAGGTGCGCATGGTCTTCCAAACAAATATGTCATTCATTGCCTCGGTCCTGTTTACGGAAAAGACAAACCGGAAGAAAAATTACTAGCCAATTGTTACTCCAATGCTTTGCAGCTTGCAGAAAAAAAGAAAGTAACTTCTATTGCTTTTCCTGCCATCTCGACCGGAATTTTTGGATATCCTGTTGAAGAAGCTGCAAAAATTGCTTTTACTACTATTATAGAAAGAATCTCCAGCCTGAAGTCTATAAGCAATGTAGTCTTTGTGCTTTACAGCATTCAGGATCTTGAGGTGCATGAAAGGATTCTTGAACAAATCATGCAGGGCAAAGAATATTTGGGTTGATCCTGTTGCGGTTGCCGGTTGGCCTGTTGTCGAGTTACAGGTAATGAGTAACAGTTTGCCGGTTCAATTTGGAGAACGGGTTTAAAAGTTACTCCTTAAAGCTTAATCCTCTAACCCATGTTCCCTCCTAGACCTTTACTACCATTTTCCCCACGTTTCTTCCTTCAAAAAGTCCGATAAAAGCTTCGGGAAGCTTTTCAAAACCTTCTACCATGGTTTCCTCATAAATAAGGCTGCCATCCTGTAACCAGGCTCCAAGCTGTCTTAAGGCTCTTCCAAAGTCTTTTGCGTGATCTCTAATGAGGAAACCCTGCATCAATGCTGTTTTTTTGATCAGTATTCCTTCTGGACGGGGACCCGTAGGAAGTTCGGTTTCATTATAAAGGGAAATTGCACCACAATTGATGATACGGGCATCTTTATTAATGTTTTGCAATACAGCATCGAGCATTTCCCCACCAACATTGTCAAAGTAGACATCCACACCATCGGTACAAATTCTGCGCAATGCATTGGCCATATCTTCTTCTTTATTGTAGTTCAAGCCTCTGTCGAGGCCAAAATCTTCTTCAATTTTCTGCACTTTTTCATCACTGCCTGCAATGCCCGCAACCATACACCCCTGTATCTTTCCTATTTGTGCGGCAATACTTCCCACAGCACCGGCGGCACCGGAAACAACCAGGGTCTCTCCGGGTTTTAACTTTCCTATCTTATCAAGAGCGAGATAAGCTGTCAAACCGGTAAGCCCCAATACTCCCAGAAATGCAGGCAAGGGTGCCAGTGCCCTGTCTACCCTATTCAGTCCTGTGCCCGAAGAAACCTGCAATTCCTTCCATTTCAGCATTCCGGAAACAAATTCCCCGGACTGAAAATTCGGATTGTTTGATTCCACCACTTCAGCAACTACCATAGATTCTATGGGCTCATTCAGCTTAAAAGGCGGAATATAAGATTCTTCATTCCGCATTCTTCCGCGGAGATATGGATCTACAGAAATGTAATGTGACTTTAAAAGGACCTCCCCTTCTCCCGGACCTGGATCTTCTTCATGTACAAGTTCAAAGTCGGACCTGGAAGGTTTACCTGCGGGGCGGTTCTTAAATATTATTGTTTTACTCATGTTGGTTGGTTTGTCTATGAAGATAGTTTTTATTGAGTTTTCCTGCAAGCAGGGGAGGCCAATTCATGAAGTAAGTATTTACCATTTAAGAAGCGGGTATAAAAAAACCTCCCTGGTTGCCCAGGGAGGTTCTTATTATCTAAAAAACTTCAGGAATTACTTCTTCCCTTCCATTTTATCTTTCAACGCTTGAAGTTCTGCGTTCACATCACCCATTGTGGTGTTGTTCTGGGCTTGTTGCTGAGCAGCTTTTTTCTGAGCCTGCTTAACGATCTGAGCCTCTTCTTCCTTGTGAATAGCGGTGTGAGACGCTACCACTCTCTTGAATTCCTTATTGAATTCAATGATCTGGAATTCTGCAGTTTCTCCCTGCTTCAATTTGCTTCCGTCCTCTTTTTCAAGGTGACGTTGCGGTACGAATGCAGTGATATCTTCATTAAAGTCAACAGTAGCACCTTTGTCTACGATCTCGGTAACTGCAGCTGTGTGAGTAGTTCCTACAGCAAATTCAGTTTCGTATTTATCCCAAGGGTTAGACTCAGTTTGCTTATGACCAAGGCTTAATTTACGTCCTTCTACATCAAGCTCAAGAACTACAACGTCAAGTTTATCACCTACGTTAGTAAATTCTGATGGGTGCTTGATCTTCTTAGTCCATGAAAGGTCTGAGATATAGATAAGTCCGTCAATTCCTTCTTCAAGTTCTACGAACACTCCGAAGTTAGTGAAGTTACGAACGATACCTGTGTGTCTTGAACCTACAGGGTACTTAGAAGTGATGTCTGTCCATGGATCTGGAGTCAATTGCTTGATACCAAGAGACATTTTTCTGTCTTCACGATCTAAAGTAAGGATCTGTGCTTCTACCTCATCCCCAACGTTCACGAAATCCTGAGCAGATCTCAAGTGAGTGCTCCAAGACATTTCAGAAACGTGGATAAGACCTTCAACACCTTCAGCAACTTCGATAAACGCACCGTAATCTGCGATCACAACTACTTTACCTTTTACTTTGTCACCAACTTTAAGGTTCTCGTCAAGAGCTTCCCATGGGTGTTTGCTAAGTTGCTTAAGACCTAACTGAATTCTTGTTTTAGCCTCATCAAAATCAAGAATTACAACGTTCAGTTTTTGATCAAGCTCAACGATCTCATTTGGATGGTTGATTCTAGACCAGCTAAGATCGGTGATGTGGATAAGTCCGTCAACACCTCCAAGGTCAACGAATACACCGTAAGAAGTGATGTTCTTAACAGTACCTTCAAGTACCTGACCTTTTTCAAGCTGCCCGATAATTTCTTTTTTCTGCTCTTCGATATCGGCTTCGATAAGCGCTTTGTGAGAAACAACAACGTTCTTGAATTCGTGGTTGATCTTCACCACTTTGAATTCCATTGTTTTTCCAACGTATGCATCGTAATCCCTGATTGGCTTCACATCAATCTGTGAACCAGGAAGGAAAGCTTCAATACCAAATACGTCTACGATCATACCACCTTTTGTGCGGCACTTCACGTATCCATTCACGATAAGACCTTCGTCGTGAGCTTTGTTCACACGATCCCATGCTTTGATCACACGAGCCTTACGGTGAGAAAGGATCAACTGTCCTGTAGCATCTTCACGAACATCGATCAATACCTCAACTTCATCTCCAACTTTAAGATCCGGGTTATAACGGAACTCGTTAAGAGAAATTACACCTTCACTTTTTGCATTGATGTCGATGATCGCATCACGATCTGTAATGTTGATCACTTTTCCGGTAACAACTTCATCGTGTAAAGTGTCAACGAAATTTTCTGCTACAAGCTTCTCAAATTCTTCCAGCTTTTGATCGTCGATAGGATCAATTCCTTCTTCGTAGTTGTGCCAGTTGAATTCCTTTAAGAATTGCTCAGGATCTTGTTGCTGAACTTGTGCATCAGGTTGAGATTGTGCATCCATACCTGCTACAGGTTGAATCTCAGCGTTTTCAGAACCCTGAACTTCTTGATTTTTTGTTTCTTCAGCCATTGCTGATAATAATTTGTATCCTGTATTCTTCGGAAGATGTTTGCAATAAAGAACACAGAAGTGTTTATAATATTGATTTTCAACCCTTTTTATTCTTCCTGAATATTGCTAAAAAGGAGCGCAAAAATACAATTATTTATTTCAATTTACAATCATCCATTAACAATTATCAGAGAGATGTGAGACAGGAGATTTGAGATTTGAGATTTGAGACAGGATTTCTTTTTTGCCACAGATCCACGGATATTTTCTATAACATCTTCGTTACAACACCTTTTTTCTTTATGACATCTTTCGTCCCTACGGGACTAATTGTCGGTACGATAATTCTTCTACCAACATGTTTTCCCTACGGGACAAATTGGGGATGGGCGATATTTTTTTTACCTGTGTATCCTCGCTACGGGACAAAAGAAGGGAGTTGCATTCCGCATTTTCAAATTTTCAAATCATCAAATCTTCAAATCTTCAAATCTTCAAATCTTCGAATTTACAATCCTGCAATTTGGTGCTTGGAACTTGGTGCTTATTAATAATTCCTAATTGCTAATTGTCAATTGTATCATTGTACAACTCAAGAATCTTTTCAAATTGTCCTGCTAAGGTAAGATGGGAATTGTCTATTTCTTTAGCGTCTTCGGCTTTTACTAAAGGAGAGTCTTTTCGTGTGGTGTCTAAAAGGTCTCTTTCCTGTACATTTTCCAGAACCTCTTTATAGGTCACCTCTTCTCCTCTTTCACACAATTCTTTATACCGGCGCTGTGCACGTTCTTCGGCCGATGCTGTCATGAAGATCTTGAGTTCGGCATCGGGAAATACCACCGTACCAATGTCGCGGCCGTCCATAACAATCCCTTTCTCCCTGCCCATTTCCTGCTGTTGAGCCACCAGCATTTCCCTTACTTCTGGCACCGCAGCAACTTTACTTACATATTGAGAAACCTCCATCTGCCTGATCTCCTTTTCTACTCTCTCATTGTTAAGGTACATCTCTCCGTAGCCTACCTCAGGATTAAAGATAAACTTCAGCTTAATAACAGGAAGATCGTTTATCAAAGCCGCAGTGTCAAAATTTGCTTCAGAAATAAACTTTTTCCGCAGAGCATAAAGCGTTACCGCACGATACATTGCGCCGGTATCCACATACACGTAACCGAGTTCCCTCGCGAGCTGTTTAGCTACTGTGCTTTTACCTGTTGATGAAAATCCGTCAATCGCAATGGTGATCTTTTTTGTCATAGAGTGTGCTTCTTCGGCCAAGGCAGCCGGAAATAAAGGTGTCAAAAATGCCATTTTTGGCACTCCTGCAAAATTAAGCATTTAAAGCAGGTTTGAAAGGAAAACCTGCTCAAACGAAAAAAGCTCCGGAAATTCCGAAGCTTTTTTACAATGTTCTGATTTTATAATTCTTTCGGGTTCTTCACCTTTTCCTTTAAAATAGCCAGATCGAGCACCTGTGACATCTCTTTTACGTAGTGGAAGGTAAGACCTTTTAAATATTCGTCCTTAATTTCCTCTACATCTCTCCGATTCTCTTCACAAAGTATGATCTCCTTGATATGCGCTCTTTTTGCCGCAAGGATCTTCTCTTTGATCCCGCCTACCGGCAGCACTTTTCCACGTAAAGTGATCTCACCTGTCATGGCTATACTCTTCTTCACTTTGCGCTGGGTGAAAAGAGAAACCAGAGAGGTAAGCATGGTTATACCCGCACTTGGCCCGTCCTTTGGAGTAGCTCCTTCGGGCACGTGAATGTGCACGTTGTATTTTTCCATGACTTCGGGATTGATCCCCAGTTCTTCGGCATTACCTTTAATATATTCCAAAGCTATGGTAGCCGATTCCTTCATCACCTTACCAAGATTTCCGGTAATATTTAAGGCTCCTTTTCCTTTTGAAAGTATAGATTCAATAAAAAGGATATCTCCTCCAACCTGTGTCCATGCAAGACCTGTGACTACCCCGGCAGTATTGTTGTCTTCGTATTTATCACGCTCCAGTTTAGGACTGCCTAAAACATCAAGAATATCTGATTCTTTGATCTTTATATTGTATTCCTCTTCCATGGCAATATTCTTGGCTGCATGCCGCACCATCTTAGCGATCTGCTTCTCAAGGCTCCGCACTCCCGATTCACGGGTGTAACCTTCAACTATTTTTTCGAGTTGCTTCTTGCCAATCTTCAGGTTGTCTTTTGTAAGACCATGTTCTTTTAACTGCTTCGGAAGCAAATGCTGTCGTGCGATCTCTACCTTTTCTTCAATAGTGTAACCTGTAACATTGATAATCTCCATCCTGTCCCTCAAAGCAGGTTGAATAGGCCCGAGATTATTTGCGGTAGCAATGAACATTACCTTTGACAGGTCAAAAGGCATCTCAAGGAAATTGTCATGAAATTCACTGTTCTGTTCAGGATCCAGCACTTCCAGTAAGGCTGATGAAGGGTCTCCGCTATGCCCAATGCTTAGCTTGTCAATCTCATCAAGAACAAAAACAGGATTACTTGTACCTGCCTTTTTAAGAGACTGAATGATTCGTCCCGGCATGGCACCTATATATGTTTTTCTATGTCCTCTAATTTCAGCTTCATCCCGAAGTCCGCCAAGGGAAATACGTACATATTCTCTTCCCAGCGCCTCTGCAATAGATCGTCCAAGGCTGGTCTTACCAACTCCCGGAGGTCCGTAAAGACAAAGGATAGGAGACTTCATGTCATTCCTTATCTTAAGAACAGCAAGATATTCGATGATCCTTTCTTTTACATCTTCCAGGCCGTAATGATCGCGGTCGAGAATTCGCTGCGCTCTCTTAAGATCAAATTTATCCTTGCTGAACTCTTCCCACGGAAGGTCCAGAAAAAGATCAAGATAATTACGCTGAATTGAATATTCTGCCACCTGCGGATTCATCCGCTGCATCTTGGAAAGCTCCTTATTGAAGTGCTCCTTAATATTTTCCGGCCACTTCTTCTTTTTGGCACGGGCCCGCATCTCTTCCACTTCCCCTTCATGAGAAACACCACCCAGTTCTTCCTGAATGGTCTTCATTTGCTGATGCAGAAAGTACTCCCGCTGCTGCTGACTCATATCACTCTGCACCTTGCTCTGAATGTCATTTCTAAGCTCCAGTTTATGGTACTCGACATTCATAAACTTCAGCGTAGAAAGTGCACGTTCTTTCAGGTCATTGGTTTCAAGTAATTTCTGCTTTTCCTCGACAGAAAGATTCATGTTTGAAGACACGAAATTGACCAGGAATGACGGACTTTCGATATTCTGAATGGCAAATGAAGCTTCCGAAGGAATATTCGGGCTGTTCTTTATGATCTGTAAAGCAAGATCTTTGATAGAATCTATAATTGCTCCAAACTCCTCATTATCCTGTGCAGGACGTGCTTCGGGAACTTCGATGATCCTGGCCTTCAAAAATGGCCTTTCCTCGATGACTTCATCAACCTCAAACCGCTTTTTACCCTGAATAATCACAGTAGTATTACCATCGGGCATTTTGAGCACCCTTAGGATCCTGGCTACTACTCCAATCTTATTGATATCCTTGGCTGTAGGGTTCTCTACTTTCTCATCGATCTGAGAAACCACCCCTATGACCTTGGTATCGTTATTAGCTTCATTGATCAATTTTATTGAAGCATCCCTACCGGCGGTAATAGGTATTACTACCCCCGGGAATAAAACCGTATTTCTTAATGGTAAAATGGGTAATACTTCCGGGAGGTCTTCTTTATTTATTTCTTCTTCATCTTCGGGGGTCATCAAGGGAATTAATTCTGCATCCTCATCTATTCCCTGTAATGACAGACTGTCAAGATTTGTAAATTTTGTTCTGCCCATATCTATTTTTAAGTCAAACTGTCACTGCAGTTATTAATTCTTTATCTTCTAAGTTACTTTATTACCTTTACTTAGCCTGTTAAACAGAAGGTTAAAGTGTTTTTGTGTAGCATTATTTCAATTGTTATGCCAACGTACAGAAAAATTTTTAAAAGAAATTTCTGCTAAACTGTAACAATCTCTCTTCCATTCTATCTTTATTGTAAAGCTTTAAGATTTTGACACTAACCACCACACATATTGATGAGCTTTTGGAGAAATGTCGTCTCGGAGACGAGCGGGCCCAAATGAAAATCTATAAAAAATACAGCAAGGCCATGTATAATATCGCCTGGCGTATTGTGAAAGATTCAGCAGAAGCTGAGGATATCATTCAGGAGTGTTTTTTAAAAGCTTTTGACAAGCTGGATACTTTTGAAGGCACCTCAACCTTTGGAGCATGGCTAAAAAGGATCGTAGTGAACCACAGCATTGCAGTCTATAACAAAAAAACCAGATACAGTGAAGTTCAGTATGATGATCAATTTAAACATGCAACTGATGATTCCCAGGGAATGGCTATTGAGGAGGAAGATCAAAATCCTAAAGTTAAAATGATCCTGAAAACCATGGAAAAACTAAAAGAGAATTACCGGGTTGCCCTAACGCTTCATTTAATTGAAGGTTACGATTATGAGGAGATCTGTGAAATTCTCAATATAACCTATGCTAACTGTAGAACAACCATTTCACGGGCTAAAGAAAGCCTGCGCACCAAACTCCTGAGCTATGAAAGCTGATAAAGACATAGAAAAATTATTCGAGGGACTGGATTTTGACATTGCCGAACCAGCGCTCCAGCATGAAGATCGCTTTAGAGAAAAACTAAGACAGCGGCATCAAAAGCAGAAAACCCGGCACAACGGGATAATTTCCCTGTGGGGACCGGTAATGGGAATAGCTGCTACCTTTCTCGTAGCATTCCTGCTCATACAGGGGGGAATTGCCAATCCTTTTTCAACAGAACAGGAATTGGCAAATGTCTCACCAGAGATGAGACAAACCCAGGAATTCTACTCTTCGGTAATTAGGGCAGAGCTGGCTTCTCTACAGGAACAAAAGACTCCCGAGACCGAAGCAGTAATAGAAGATGCCCTGGCTCAACTGGAAATCCTGGAAAGCGATTATGAGAATCTAAAAAAGGACCTGGGAAAAAGCGGACAGGATAAAAGAGTTATCTACGCCATGATCACCAATTTTCAGAAAAGGATCGACCTACTAAAAACTGTACTTGACAAAGTAAATGACATTAACACCCTAAAAAACACCAATCATGAAGACAATATTATATAAAGCTTTGATCGTATTCTTTCTCGTCCCGGCTGCAGCCTGTGCAGAAGGTGATTTCAAAGGTAAATACACTAAACAGAAACGTGTAAAGAAGGAATTTAAAGTTTCTGCAAACGATATGCTCAAGATCACCAACAGTTATGGAAATATAGATATCGTGACCTGGGATGAAAATCGTGTAGAAATAGAAGTACTCGTACGCACTAATGGAAATGATGAAGAGAAAGTAGAAAAGCGTCTTCGCGAAATAGACGTGGCATTTAACCAAACCAGCGGACAGGTAACTGCAAGAACGCTACTGGAAAAAGACAACAACAATTCTTTCTGGTCAAGTCTCTTTGGCAGCAGCAGCAATGTTAACATGGAAATAAATTACCGGGTGAAAGCACCTGTTACCAACAGGGTCGATCTTTCTAATGATTATGGTCATATCAACCTGGATAAATTGCGCGGTGATGCCGAGATCTCCTGTGACTATGGTAGATTGATGATAGGGGAACTGCATGGAGACAATAACAAACTTACCTTTGATTACACCCGCAACAGCAGCATTGGGTACGTAAAGAGGGCAAAGATCAATGCAGATTACTCGGAGTTCACCATTGATGAAGCAGGAACTTTGGACTTAAGCGCAGATTATACAGACTCCAACATTCTAAAAGTTGAAAATCTCAGTTTTAACAACGACTATGGATCCCTAAAGGTGGAGAGATTAAAGAACATGAAAGGACAAGGGGATTATCTAGGGATTAAACTGGGGCTTGTTTACGGTACTGTACAGGTAAGTATGGACTATGGTTCTTTGATGATCCAAAAGGTAATGCCAAGTTTTAGGGAAATCGACATCAATAGTGATTACACCGGTGTGAAAATTGGTTATGACCGGGAGGCACCTTTCAGTTTTGAGGTCAATACTTCATATGGAGGAGTAAATGGTATCGACAATAGTACCTTTACCATCAATAAACGGAACCAGAGCGGAAGCGAAAATTACTACGCAGGATACTACCGTAATGGTAATACAGGTGGAAAGATCAAGGTGAATTCCAGTTATGGTAGCGTATCTTTTACAGATTAAATAACAGAAACATCAATCAATTTAAAACATCATTATGAAAAAATTCATTGCAACGTTATTCATTGGTCTCTTATGTATCACGACGACACAGGCACAATGGTGGCAGGGAACAAAAAAAGTGGACGGTAATAGCAAAATGGTGACCAACACAAGATCAGTTTCAGATTATAATTCGGTTGCTCTTACCGGTTCCATGGATGTGATCCTGGTAAAGGGCAGGGAAGGCAATTTAAAAGTTGAAGCTGAAGAAAATCTACAGCAACATATAATTACTGAAGTTAATGGCGGAAGCCTTAAAATTTCGGTTGAAAAAGGTTATTCTTTAAACCCATCCCGCAATCACGACATTACTATCACGGTTCCTTTCACCGATATTGAAGGAGTAAGTTTGACAGGATCTGGTGATATAAGATCGTCTGACGTGGTAAAAGCTGAAAACTTCAGAATTAACATCACAGGTTCAGGAAATGTAAGGCTTCCGCTCGAAGCCAGAAATACTTCAGCAAGCATCACAGGATCGGGAGACCTTGATCTTTCCGGAAGTTCTGTAGATTTTGATTGCAAAGTTACAGGTTCGGGGGATATAAGTGCATTCGACTTCAGGTGCAAGAATGTTTCAGCTATGGTTACCGGCTCTGGTGACATTCAGGTGCATGCATCTGAATCTCTTAAGGCAAGCACTCCGGGTTCCGGAGACATTGAATACCGCGGTAATCCCAAAAAAGAAGATTTCAGGACTATGGGATCCGGCTCCATTACTAAGAACTAAGAAGAACCAGATTACAGGCAGCGGCTTAAGGACCTCTCCCGAAAGGGTGTCAAAAATGAGGTTTTTAAGCCGCTTCTTTTTTCTGAAGTTTTCCGGTTCGGGGAACCTTCAGCAGGAGAAATACACCGATCATAAAGAAGGCCGTGAGAAATAAAACCGAGAACCTGATACTGCCAAAAACCTGGGTGACCATTCCGTATAAGACCATCCCTATCACAATACCTATCTTTTCTGAAACGTCATAAAAGCTGAAGTAGCTCGTGGTATCAAGAGTGCCTTCAGGAAGCATTTTTGAATAGGTAGAACGGGATAAAGTTTGGATCCCTCCCATCACCAGGCCAACAAACCCTGCGGCAATGTAGAACTGCATCGGCGTTTTGACAAAAAAGGCATAGATACAGATACCGATCCAAAGGATATTTACCAGGATAAGCGTCTGGATATTTCCAATTTTTGCTGAAAGTCTTGAAGTGATGGTCGCACCTGCCACGGCCACCAGCTGGATCAAAAGAATGCTCACTATTAAACCTGTAGTGGCATCCTGCCCGGTCCAGTTCACTTCTTCAATGCCAAAGTAAGTCGCGATGAGCATCACCGTCTGCACGGCCATACTATAAACAAAAAAGGCTGTGAGGTATTTCTTCAATTGTGGATTGTGTTTCAAGGAATTCCAGATAGTCTTTAGCTCCCGAAAACCATTAAAGAGAACGTTACGGGTGAGCTTTTCCTTTTTGTTACCCTTTGGGAGATAATAATAGGTGATCTGGCTAAAACCAATCCACCAGACTCCCGTGAGAATAAATGAAATTCTTGTAGGCATACCTTCATTTTCAAACCCAAACCATTCATAGTTGAGGATCATGAGAAGACATAAAACAAGCAGGATCACACTGCCAATATAGCCAAGAGAGAAGCCCTTTGCACTTACCTTGTCCTGTTGGTCGGGAAAGGCAATATCTGGCAAATAGGAATTGTAAAACACAAGACTTGCCCAGAACCCAACAAGAGCCAGGAAATAGCAGCCCAACCCAAACCAAAGATCCTCCAGGGAAAACCAGTAGAGCCCTATACAGGATAGGGCTCCCAGGTAACAAAAGAATTTGAGGAAGTTCTTTTTATTCCCCACATAATCTGCAATTCCCGATAGGAACGGACTCATTACTGCTACGGTTAAAAAGGCCAGGGCGGTCACATAGCTTATGAGGGAGTCATTATTAAAATCGATACCTAACAGCCGCACCGTGTCCTGCACTACCTCTCCTTCATCATTTTTCACTACCGTTAGGGCAGCGTAGAAGATTGGAAAGATAGTCGAGGCAATCACAAGACTGTAAACGGAGTTTGCCCAATCATAAAAGGCCCAGGCGGTGAGTAGTTTTTTACTTCCCTTTGGGAGTTGTTGCATACAGCAGAAAATTAAAGGAGCTGCCAAAATTGGCAGCTCCTAAAATACTGTTTTTTTGATACTATTTATTGAAAGGAAGTTACTCCATATTTACGTGCCTCGGCTTTTGCTTCGGGAGCCCATTTTTCAATGTTGTTGATCCTTGTCTGTGGATTTGGGTGAGTACTAAGAAATTCCGGTGGGGCCTGCCCTCCGCTTTCCTGTTGCATTCTTCTCCAAAGGTTTGCTGCCTCGGCTGGATCATAACCTGCCAATGCCATAAGGGTCAACCCAATCCTGTCGGCTTCACTTTCATGGCTTCGGCTAAATGGCAACATACCTCCCACAGTAGTTCCCAAACCATAAGCCTGTGCTATGATCTGTTGAGTGCTTTCACTGCGGCCGCCCACAGCAGCTCCAACCACTGCTCCACCAACCTGTTGTAACTGGGCAGCACTCATACGCTGTGCACCGTGATCGGCCACGGCATGCGCCACCTCATGGGCCATAATAGCTGCAACCCCGGTCTCGTTTTTAGCAATTGGCATTATACCTGTGTAAAAAGCAATTTTTCCACCCGGCATTGCCCATGCATTCACCTGGTCATCGTCTTTAATAAGTGAAAATTCCCATTCGTAACCTTCGAGGTAACCTTGATAACCGTTGGCATCCAGGAATCGTTCAGCTGCGACAGCTATCTTTCTTCCTACATTTTCGATCATTCTTGCTTCTGAAGTATTCCTAACCACTTCATTTTGAGCCAGGATCTCATCATACTGTTGAAAAGCAGCGGGAAAGATCTGGGAATTAGAAACAAAATTTAAGTTTCTTTCTCCGGTAAAAGGGTTGGTTTTACATCCTGCCATAAGGAGTAAAAAACTAACCACTATAGTAATTTGTCTAAGTTTCATAATAAACGATTTTTGTTAAAGTTACTAAATCGGCCCCGCTCCACTTGAAGCTTTAAATTAGGTTTAACAAAATACCTGCCACTTTTTAAAAGAGCCCAAAAGCTTCGTCCTAAAAGGATCTAGATTCGTAACTTGCGCCCTTTAACATCTATGACAAAACAAAAAAAAGACCAAACTCCGGTACAGCGATTACTGGTTCCTTCCTACATTCTTGCCATCGGAAAATTACTCACTGCCATTTCCCCGTTTTTGGCAAGCAGGTTTGCAGCCAAATTCTTTCTTACTCCGTTTTCCTATAAGCTTCCAAAGCGGGAGGAGAGAATGGATAAAGAGAGTAGGCAGGAGAAACTAATCCTTCCTCATTACCAGCGGGAAATTGTGGTTTACCATTACGGTAATTCTCCAAAAAAGATACTATTGGTCCATGGTTGGAGTGGCCGTGGTACCCAGTTGGCTGTTATGGCCGAAGAACTTCTCAAGGCCGGTTTAAGCGTCATAAGTTTTGATGCCCCTGCCCACGGAAAAGCTGCAGGAAAAATGAGCATGATGCCCCATTTTATAGAAGCCATTGAAGTAATTGAAAAAAGATACGGCCCGTTTGAAGCTGTTATTGGCCATTCCCTTGGCGGAATGTCATCCTTAAAAGCAGTTTCTGACGGACTCCCCGTAAAGAAACTGGTGATCATAGGCACAGCAAACAGCGTCACCCGAATCACCAGGGAATTTGCCCAGAATATGAAGATGAATGATAAGGTGGCGGCAAAGATGAAGGCATATTTCGACAAGAAATTTGGTGTAGACATGGATAGCCTCTCGGGTGCAGTCTCTGCTGAAGGGGTGAAGATCCCTACGCTGGTGGTACATGATGAGCATGATGTGGACGTGCATATAAGTTCGGCTTACGAGATTCATGAAAAGCTGGAAAATTCTGAACTTTTCATTACAGAAGGTCTTGGTCATCGACGTATTTTAGGGAATTCAAAAGTAATTAGTAAAATCATTGAATTCCTTTCGGTATAGTTCTTGATTCTCCTGTAAAAAAGAATCATGAAAAGACTTTTCCTATTATTTTTTCCTCTTCTCCTGCTTAGTTGTAACAGCTCTGCGCAGGATTCAAAAAAGGCAAAAATTTACCCTGTTTCTAAATCGGAAACCGAGTGGAAAGCTGCACTGAGTCCGGCCGATTTCCAGGTACTTCGCAAAAAAGGAACAGAAAGGGCGTATTCCAGTAAATTGAATCGGGTCGATCAACCCGGAACTTTTGTTTGTGCTGCCTGTGGAAACGAATTATACAGAACGGGGAATAAATTTGAAAGTGGAACCGGGTGGCCAAGTTTTGATCGTCCCATCGACGAAGCAAATGTCGATTACAAACCCGATGGTTATGCTGCATTAGAAGTGCTTTGCGCAAATTGCGGCGGACATTTAGGACACCGGTTCAACGACGGACCCCGTAATACCACCGGAAAAAGACATTGTATAAATGGAGTTGCTTTAGATTTTATACCGGCAGATGCAGAGTAGACAGGCTGTTCTAGTAAAGTTTACCAATAGTTTAAGACAACCTGCAAAGCCTATTTTCTATATTTAAAAAAAGAGCAAAAATGGTTAAGAAATATCCAGTAGAACGTTCAGAATCTGATTGGCGCAAGCAATTATCTGATGAACAATATCGCATCCTCCGGGAAAAAGGTACTGAAGCACCGCATTCGGGAAAGTATAATATGCACTTCCAGGAAGGAGAATATCACTGCGCTGCCTGTGGGGCCAAGATCTTTGAAAGTGACCATAAATTCAGAAGCAATTGTGGATGGCCAAGTTTTGATAACGCCATAGAAGGAGCTGTGGAATATGTGCAGGACAGGAGCTTTGGTATGATACGCACCGAGATCCTATGTTCAAACTGCGGTGGCCACCTTGGCCATGTTTTCGACGACGGTCCCACCGAAACCGGTCAGCGGTATTGCGTAAATTCGGCAAGTATAGAATTTGAATCTAAATCCCAATAATTATGAAAAAGATATCCTTATTATTCGCGTTTATAGCCTTTAGCCTTACCTCCTGCTCCAGTGATGAGCCGGGACCACAGGGA
This sequence comes from Salinimicrobium aquimaris, assembly GCF_035607535.1. Classification (NCBI taxonomy): domain Bacteria; kingdom Pseudomonadati; phylum Bacteroidota; class Flavobacteriia; order Flavobacteriales; family Flavobacteriaceae; genus Salinimicrobium; species Salinimicrobium aquimaris. The sequence goes on along the minus strand of NZ_JAYDZX010000012.1, from coordinate 139,538 downwards.
CCTCCGGGAGAGCCGGGAATAAACATAGTCGGACAAACCTTTGAATTTGAAGACGTAGATTTTCAATATTTTGCCGATGGTAACTTTTATGCTACAGTTGTAGATATTCCTGCCGAGATTGAAATACTGGAATCAGATGCTGTGCTGGTATATCGTCGTGAAGTTATTAACGATACCGAAACCTGGAGTATGATCCCTCAAAACTACTTTTTGGAGGAGGGAATTATTCAGTATGTCTTTAATCATACCGCCGATGATATTGAGCTGCTTATAGATGGGAATTTCGATCTCTCCACTTTAGATGTTGCCTTTACACAAGACCAGTTCTTTAGGTTCGTTGTAGTTCCTTCAGATTTTGCAGTTGATACCGGAATAGATGTTTCAAATTATGAAGCAGTAATGCAGGCGATAGACTGAAATTTGTTTGGAATTAACAGAAAATTCCTTTTTCCGCTATGGAGAAAGGAATTTTTATTTTTAAACCTCTTAAAAAGTTGAATTCCCGCTGGATTTCCTGATTTCAATTCCTTTCTGTTTAAGGTTAATTTGCGTAAATTCGCTGTCTTAAATTCAGTTACATAAAATTCCGAATAATGAGTAAATACGACGTTATAGTTTTAGGAAGTGGTCCCGGAGGCTACGTGACTGCCATTCGTGCATCACAATTAGGTTTTAAGACCGCTGTTATAGAAAAAGAAAGCCTTGGTGGTGTATGTCTTAACTGGGGTTGTATCCCCACAAAGGCCCTTCTTAAAAGTGCGCAGGTTTTCGAATACCTCAACCATGCCGCTGACTATGGTTTAAAAGTGGATAAAGCTGAAAAAGATTTTGGCGCAGTGATCAAACGAAGCCGAAATGTTGCTGAAGGTATGAGCAAGGGAGTACAATTCCTTATGAAGAAGAACAAGATCGACGTGATCTATGGATTTGGAAAACTGAAGCAGGGAAAGAAAATTGAAGTTACAGATAAAGATAACAAGAAATCTGAATATTCTGCAGATCATATCATCATCGCTACAGGAGCCCGCTCAAGAGAGCTGCCAAACCTGCCACAGGACGGCAAGAAAGTAATTGGTTACCGCCAGGCGATGAGCCTTGAGAAGCAGCCCAAATCTATGATCGTAGTTGGATCGGGTGCTATTGGGGTGGAGTTTGCACACTTTTACAAAACAATGGGAACAGATGTTACTATTGTGGAATTTCTTCCAAACCTGGTGCCTCTTGAGGACGAAGAGATTTCGAAACAATTTGAACGCAGCTTTAAGAAAGCAGGGATCAAGGTGATGACCAGCTCCTCTGTAGAGAGTGTTGATACTTCCGGAGATGTTGTTAAAGCCAAAGTCAAGACGAAGAAAGGAGAAGAAACCCTGGAGGCTGAAGTTGTACTTTCGGCTGTTGGTATCAAATCCAATCTTGAGAACATCGGGCTTGAGGAATTGGGCATCAAAACCGATAAAGATAAGATCGTGGTGAGCCAGTACTACGAAACAAATGTGAAGGGGATCTATGCGATTGGAGATGTGGTTGCAGGACCTGCACTTGCCCACGTTGCTTCTGCGGAAGGGATCACCTGTGTAGAGAAGATCAAAGGAATGCATGTTGAGCCAATCGACTACGGCAATATTCCCGGATGTACCTATGCTACTCCTGAAATAGCTTCTGTTGGAATGACTGAAAAGCAAGCCAAAGAAGCAGGATATGAACTGAAGATCGGAAAGTTCCCGTTCTCAGCTTCCGGAAAAGCAAAAGCTGCCGGTACCCCTGACGGATTTGTAAAAGTGATCTTTGACGCAAAATACGGCGAATGGCTTGGCTGCCACATGATTGGTGCCGGCGTTACCGATATGATCGCTGAAGCTGTTCTTGGTCGTAAACTGGAAACCACAGGACATGAAGTGCTAAAAGCTATCCACCCTCACCCAACAATGAGTGAAGCCGTGATGGAAGCTGTAGCCGATGCCTACGGGGAGGTGATACACCTCTAATAGTATATTGTATATTGTATATTGTATATTCTATATTGTATATAGTCTATTGTATTTTGTAAGTCTCCATTTGGGGTCTGACAAAAACTCAAAAACCTCCGGAAATTTCCAGAGGTTTTTTTGATTTTTGGAATGTCCTTCCTGAAATTTGATTTTTCAAACTAATACTTTCTTATTCCCTTTGTTCCCAATATAACTGATCGCATACCTAATTTTTGCTATTCGGTATTTGGTATTTGGTATTTGGTGCTTGCGGCCTGGTGCTTGGTGCCTAATGCTTGGCGCTTGGCGCTTGGCGCCTGGTGCTTGGTGCTTGGTGCCTGGTCTTGGCGTTTGGCGCTTGGTGCTTGGTTTTTGGTGCTTGAATAAAAAATATTAAATCAATAGACCTTAATCATTATTCCTTAATCCTTCTATATAGCTTCCATACATATCCTTGAACTGCATACCTTCCGCAAACCTGAATTTGTTCAGCCTCTTGTATTCCACGAGTCCCCAAAGGATAAATTCCTTTAGAAAATAGCGGTCTTCTTTTGGCACTTTTGGCTGATATTTGGCGATAAGATTGTCAAGAGCAGGTATAGATTCCAATGCTTCCCGGTATTCTTTATCGCTTGTCTCATCCATTAATTCAAAACCGCTTTCGGCAAAGAACCATTCCACAATTTCAGCGTAAGGATCTTCGGCATCAGGCTTGGACAGTTTTTCAATCTTAGGGAACATGGTGGGGAAAAGTGTTTTCACAGCTTCCCCAATTAACTCCATAGCCACTGCCGCACTACCCTCCTGCTCTCCTTCGTATACGAGTTCAATTTTTCCGGTAATTGAAGGGATCACTCCAAGAAAATCTCCCAGCCTAAGAAGCGTCTTGTTTTCGCCATTTTTGACACCTCTCCTTTCAGCTGTACTCAACAGGTTTTCATAAGCAGTAATACTCAACCTGGCACTTATTCCGCTTCGGGAATCGATGTACTCATGATCTCGGGCTTCAAAACTTATTTGTTCCAGAAGATCTTTCGCCAGTTCGGGCACGTGGATCATCTCCTTTTGAACCGGGTCTAGTTTGGCTTCCTGCTGGGTAATTGTTCTCGCAGTTTTCACGGTCATAGGATAATGAGTCAAGATTTGTGAGCCTATCCGGTCTTTAAGCGGGGTGACTATGCTTCCCCGGTTGGTATAGTCTTCGGGATTGGCTGTAAATATGAACTGCATATCCAACGGAAGTCGCAGTTTGAATCCGCGGATCTGGATGTCTCCTTCCTGCAGAATATTGAACAGCGCCACCTGGATCCGTGCCTGTAGATCGGGCAACTCATTGATCACAAAAATACTCCTGTTGGCTCGCGGGATCATTCCGTAGTGAATTACCCTATCATCGGCATAACTCAGCTTTAGGTTTGCTGCTTTGATAGGATCCACGTCCCCTATAATATCGGCCACAGTAACATCTGGAGTCGCCAGCTTTTCAAAAAACCGATCGTTTCTATGCACCCAGGAAATAGGAGTGTCATCCCCTTTTTCTTGTAAAAGTTCTTTAGCATAGCGCGAAATGGGATGAAACGGATCATCATTAATCTCAGAACCTTCCACTACCGGGATCCACTCGTCGAGCAGGTTCACCATCATCCTTGCCAGCCTCGTCTTTGCCTGGCCGCGCAGCCCCAGGAAATTGATATTGTGCTTTGAAAGAATTGCCCGCTCCAATTCCGGGATCACGGTATTATCATATCCATGAATACCTTCAAAAGCAGATTCCTCATTCCTGATCTTCTTCAAAAGATTTTGACGCAATTCGTCCTTTATACTTTTACTTTTATAGCCAGATTCCTTTAGTGATCCAAAGGTAGTAAGCTCCTGAATTTCCATGTTTTTCCTTAAATTATTCGGTTCCAAAAAAAGGCTTTTTTGAGCCTCCTTTATTTTATCCTTTTATTCTTTTCTTCCTGTTGGTCTCATAGTCTTCAAAGATCATCTCTCCCAGACCTTTGAGGCCGGTGAAGAATGCTTTTCCCTGATTTGCCTGTGTAAATTCCCGTACAAATCGCTCCAAATATGGATCCTGGGCGATCATAAAGGTTGTAATGGGAATGTGAAGCTTTCGGGCCTGGCTGGCAGCATTGTAACATTTTTCAACTATATAAGGGTCCAGTCCTACACTGTTCTGATAATAATTGCCGTCGCGCTCCCTAATGCAACTCGGTTTCCCGTCGGTAATCATAAAGATCTGCTTATTGGTATTCCGTTTGCGGCGCAGCAGGTCCATCGCCAGCTCAAGACCTGCAACTGTATTGGTGTGATAAGGCCCTACCTGCAGGTACGGAAGGTCTCCAATAGAGATCCTCCACGCATCATTTCCAAAGACCAGGATGTCCAGAGTATCTTTTGGGTAACGGGTAGTGATAAGCTCTGCGAGGGCCATAGCTACCTTTTTCGCCGGGGTGATCCTGTCTTCCCCATACAAGATCATACTGTGGCTTATATCCATCATAAGCACCGTACTCATCTGGCTCTTGTGGTGTGTTTCTTCAACAACCAGATCATCTTCTGTCATCCGAAAATCATCGGCTCCATGCTGTATCTGGGCATTGCGAAGAGATTCTGTCATCGAGATCTTGTCGAGGGAATCCCCAAAATTATAACTTCGGAATTCTCCTGTATGCTCATCTCCCAAACCAATCTGTTTAGTGCTGTGGTTTCCGGAGCGGCTCTTGCGCAATTTTCCGAAGATCTGATTCAGCGCCTGCTGCCTTATCGCTCTTTCGGTCTTGGCGGTAATTGCAATCCCGCCACCACCTTCTATTTCTTCCCTTATGTAACCCTTTTTCCTGAGATCTTCTATAAAGTCATCAATTGTGTAGTCTTCATCGGTAAGCTTGTATTCCTGGTCCAGTTGCCGCAACCAGTCAATAGCCTCGTCAAAATCCCCTGAAGTATGGGTGATCAATTCCTTGAAGATCTCAAAGAGTTTGTCAAAAGGCGGAATATTTTCAGCCTCAAATCTTTTAAATACAAAACCTTTTCTCACATTATGCCTTTCCATGTTCCAATTTAGCTGTTAGGAATGAGATTGTGCAAGGGAGGGAAATAAAATTATGTTAATTAGAAATAGATTTTAGATATGAGATAGATATTCTAGGAATAATTGGAAGTCTAAAGTGGCAGCAGATCACAGTAGTAAAATCGGGTGTCCCAGCTCCCGGGTTCTTCTTTAAAACAATTGTCGTTCTGATCTGGAACGGATTCAAAAAATCGCTCTACAATTTCCCCTTTTTGGAAGGTAATGGGTTTAGAAAAAATAGGACCATCAAATACGAAGCTGTGAAATTCTCCATTTTCCCCTGCAGGATCAACATCTGCCGGAAGATCTTTGAGGAATTGGGTGTCAATTTCCCTTCCGCAGAAGGACTTGCTAAGCACTTTAGCATTTACACTCACAGTTATTGCTTTAAAACCGGCTACAAGAAAATCTTCCATTAACTTCCCTGTATGCATTTTCCAAAGCGGAAACAACGCTTGTAAACCGGCTTTTTGAAGCTGCTGCTCCCGATATTCCCTTAGATCCTCAAGAAAGATATCGCCGAAGATACTATGGCTAAAACCTTCAGCTTTGAGTTTGCCGGTCTCCTTTTCCATGATCTCATTATACTTGGACATGGAAACATTGCCATCCAAATTGATCTTTCGTATTGGAATATCTAAATTTTCTGCCTGTTGTTCGAGAAGCCGGGTCCTTAACCCGTGCATGAAAACCCGGTCTATTTTAGAATTGATCGTGGTGACCAGAGAATGCACTTCATACTCCTTCTGCTGTTGCAAAAGATGTAATGCATAGGCAGCATCCTTACCTGAACTCCAGTTTAAAAAAGATTTTTTCATCTTCCGAAGGTAACTAAAAAGCAAAAAAAAAGCGGAAACCAATGTTCCCGCCTAATTACATATTCCAAAAATTGCTTAAAGTCCAAATTCGACACCTGCATTCACAGAAGAAACTGTTCCTCCATCCATGCTGAAGCCTTCGTAAGATCCAACTATTCCTATTCCAAGAAAGTCAAACCCAAGTTTAGGACGGTAAAAAAACCCACCATCGTTACCATCATTTACTCCTATCCCGTAACCAAGATCCAATCCTACGAAGACAGCGTCACCCAATGATGCACGCCCTGTAACGGCTACTGGCAAGAATTGAGCATCATCTATATCTACTTCGATTCCCATCGACTCCATGGATTCTCCAAAGTAATGAGAGTAACCAACTAATCCTCCAAATTGAAATACCCCCATAGTATTGAACATATAAGACACATCCGCTCCTATATCAAAATTATGACTGTCTGAGACATCCCCCACTGGAACACCTGCATGTACACCAAATACAAAGTTTTGGGCATTAGAGGTTGTGAGACCCATTGAAATTAAAACCACAGAAACAATTAGTAATTTTTTCATAATCAAAAGTTTAGGTTGTTAATAAACTAAAGTTAAAGAAATTATTTTACTAAAATTAACATTGGCGGATTAATCGGATAAATATATCCGTATTAACGGTAAACTGCATATAAACTTTTGAAAAAGAGGAAAAAAAGTACTTCGGAATTAAAAGCTTTTGATTGCCAGCTCATAACCCCGCAACCCGAATCCTATGATAATTCCCTTTGCATAAGGTGCGATAAAAGAGTTGTGCCGAAATTCTTCCCGGGCGGTCACATTGGAGATATGGACCTCTACAACAGGTGTAGCAATCGCTTTAACAGCATCCCCTATTCCTACAGAAGTGTGAGTGTAAGCAGCTGCATTGAGTACAATTCCGTCAAAGGCCTCTTCTGCAGCCTGCAGCCGGTCAATAATTTCACCTTCAATGTTGGACTGGTAATACTCCAGTTCTACCTCCGGGAACTTTTCTTGGAGCTGATCGAAATAGCTTTCAAAGTTTTGGCTGCCATAAGTTCCCGGTTCCCTTTTCCCGAGCAGATTGAGATTAGGGCCGTTAATGATCAATATTTTCATGAAGTAAATGTAAAAAATAAAAAAACGGAAACCGAAGTTTCCGTTCTACACATCTTTATTCTTCTCAGGGAATTCGTATCAAAGCCTGAATTCAAGGCCGAGATTCACTGAAGAAAGGCTGTCACCGTCATTACTGAATCCTGTATAAGAGCCAATTAAGCCGAGACCGAAAAGACTGAATCCTACCTTTGGGCGATAATAGAATCCACCATCAAGATCATCAGAAATTCCTAATCCGTAGCCAAGATCGAGGCCCAATTCAAGTCCGGCCAGGCCGAAGCGTGCAGTAGCCGCAATAGGAAGAAACTGAAAATCATCGACACCCTCTTCCCCAAAGAAATGACTATATCCTACCATGGGGCCGACCTGGAAGATATCTCCAAAGCCCATAAGATATGCGACATCGGCACCGGCATTGAAGCTGGAATAATCTGCAGCATCTCCTACAGGAACACCTGCGTTAATGCCCAGTCTAAGATCTCCCTGTGCGTAAGTAGAAGTTACTCCGCCGACCAGGAAAATAATTAAGAGTAGTAATTTTTTCATGATTGAGTTGTTTTAGTGTTATCTATCACTAAATTAGACATTTACATAGTACGGTTGTCGGGAACCGGAAACTTTATTGTAGTCTAAATTTTACATACATTAGTTTATTCAGCTCAATTTTGAAAAATTGAAGCAAAAAAAAAGAGCAGTAAAAACTGCCCTTTTTAAATGTTTAGTATGACCTAAAATAATAATCCTACCCCTGCTTGAATTACCGAGTTCTTCGCGTCAATCTCGAACGCGTCGGTTTCATAAATATCGGTCATGCCGGCATTATATCTTCCATAGATGAAGAACTTGTTGAATTTGAACGATGCTCCCAATCCTAAACTCAGGTCAAAATTGTTGTAGTTATCATCATCCAGGGTGATGCTTCCGTCTCCACTGTCAATTTCGTTCTTGACTAGAAATCCGAATTGAGGTCCAGCCTCAAGACTAAATCCATTCACCACATAAAACTTAGCTAAAACCGGAACAGTCACATAATCCAGTTGGAATTCTATATCCTCTGCGTTATCTAATTCGGTGATATCATAACCCTGTGCAGAATAAAGAACTTCCGGCTGAAGAGAAAACCTGTCAGACAGTGGGATTTCAGCCAATAACCCCAGGTGGTATGCTGTACGGGCTTTAGATTCTTCATCAAAATCTGAGAATCCGTCTCCCGAAAAAGTGGAGAAGTTCAAACCTCCTTTAGCTCCAAAATAAACGTATTCCTGTGCAGCTACAAAAGTGGTACTCATGATCATTGCTGCGATAAATAAAATTGACTTTTTCATAATGCTATGTTTTAAAAGTTGCGACAAATGTAGGAGGCATAGTGTTAAGAAAATTCTCACATTGTATTAAATTAGTGGTAAAACCTGCCGTTATCCTGCTATCTTTAGGCTGTGAACTGGAAGAATTCTATAAAAGATTACAGGGATTACCTCAAGATCGAAAGAGGATTGGCGGCCAACACCATAGAGAATTATTCTCTTGATGTGGAGAAGCTGGCAAATTGGCTGGAGACCAACGAAATCAAGGCCTCCCCTCTTTCCATTTCTGAAGAGGAAGTTCAACAATTCATCTACGATCTCGCAAAGAAAGTCAATGCGCGCTCCCAGTCACGGATCATTTCGGGATTACGCGGATTCTTCAACTACCTGGTTTTTGAAGATTACCGAAAGACAAATCCGTTGGAGCTCATTGATTCTCCAAAAATTGGCCGAAAACTTCCTGATACTCTTTCTACTTCTGAAATTGATGCGCTCATTGGGGCAATAGACCTCAGTAAACCTGAAGGAGAAAGGAACCGGGCAATTCTTGAGACGCTGTACAGCTGTGGATTGCGCGTATCGGAATTGGTAGACTTGAGACTTAGTGATCTTTTCTTCCAGGAAGGATTTATAAAAGTAACAGGAAAGGGAAGCAAGTCGAGATTTGTACCCATTGCCGATACAACTCAAAAATATATTGAACTTTACAAAGAACATGTAAGGATACATCAGGATATTCAAAAAGGGCACGAGGATACGCTCTTTTTAAACAGGAGAGGTAAAAAACTTACCCGAGCCATGATCTTTACAATCATCAGGCAACTGGCGGCCGCCATAGGGTTGAAGAAAAAGATAAGTCCGCATACCTTCAGGCATTCATTTGCCACGCACCTGCTGGAAAATGGTGCCGACCTTCGGGCGATCCAGCAAATGCTCGGCCATGAAAGTATTACCACCACAGAAATCTATGTTCACCTCGATCGCTCCCACCTTAGAAAGGTAATGGAAGATTTCCACCCGAGACGTTGAATTAATTCAAGATTCAAAATTCAGGATTCGAAATTTAAACATAAGTATTGCCGGAAATTGGCATCTCAAATATCGTGCTTGAAATTGTGATATTAAAGTTCTGCTAAAGCTTCTCTATTGCTTTGGGAACCGTTTATTAGTGCGTAATTTAAGATTACAAATTCTAATCTAATTATGGAAACTTTAAAATTCAAGAACGGAGATAAAATGCCGGCCATAGGCCTGGGAACCTGGAAATCGGGCAAAGGAGAAGTCGGAGAAGCTGTGAAGATCGCCCTTAACAATGGCTATCGCCATGTAGATTGTGCATCTACTTATGGCAACGAAGCAGAAATCGGAGAAGCGTTCTCTGCTGTCTTTTCAGAAGGAAAGGTAAAAAGAGAAGATGTATGGGTGACTTCCAAATTGTGGAACGACTCTCACGAAAAGGAACATGTCCTTCCGGCCCTGAAACAGACGCTTAAAGATCTCCAGCTGGATTACCTGGACCTTTACCTTATCCACTGGCCTGTTGCTTTTAAACACGGAGTTTCCTTTCCATCAAATGATGACGACTACTTGTCGCTTGAGGAAGTACCGATCATAGAAACATGGAATGTTATGGTCGAAGCAAAAAAACAGGGCCTTGTAAGGCATATCGGAGTATCGAACTTCAGCAGTAAAAAACTGAATGACCTAATGTCCAAGACCAGCGAAATACCCGAAATGAATCAGGTAGAACTGCATCCTTTCCTACCGCAACCCGAGCTACTTCAATTCTGTAAAGAGAACGATATTCATTGTACAGCATATTCGCCGTTGGGAAGTGGTGATCGAAGTGCGCAAATGAAAGCAGATGACGAGCCTTCCTTAATGGAAGAACCCGCTATAAAGGAAATTGCCGAAAAACATGATGCATCCCCTGCACAAGTGCTCATAAAGTGGGCAGTTGCTCGAGGTACTGCGGTCATTCCTAAATCAACCACAAAGGAACATATCATCTCTAACCTGGAAAGCGAAAAACTCCCTCTGGACGAGGAGGATCTTAAGAAGATCGCGAACATTGAAAGGGAGTACAGATATGTGACAGGAGAATTCTTTGTTACCCCCGGTAATCCATATAACAACATTTATGACCTCTAGAATACACTTTCCAAAAATGCCATTTTTGGGGCTCCTTCTCATAGCAACTTTTGGTTGCCAAAACGAGCAGCGGGAATTACAGGAGATGGAAGCTGTAGTGGATTCATTAACCGGAATTGTGGAAGTACAACAACGGCGGAATGACTCCCTGGAACAGATCTCTCAAAACATTGCTTCACCCGGTTTCCCTGTCTACTTCAAAAAAGAATTTGACACTATTAATGATCCTAAGGCGTACATCATAAATGCACTGCAACAGCAAAGGGAAAAGATCCCTATCGATGCTGTGCTGGGCGGTAACATGGAATACAGACAGATAGAGATCCTTACGGAAGATTGGGTAATGGCAGTCTATGATGACGGGCATATTCAGGGAAAAAGTATTTATGAATATGAACTTCAGCCAAACGGCGAGGTGATCTTTACTGAAGTTGTTTCCAGGTTACCAGAGGACAGGTAGAACCGTGGAAAAATGGCATTAGGAACAACGTTATAGTTTTGATAAACTAAGGGAAATCCGCAGCAAATTTGGTATATTCCGGTAGAATAAATGATAAAATTTAGATGACTATGAAGACAAACGTTCAATTTGTACACACAGATTCAAAAATGTCGGCTGAGCAGCTAGTTCAAAGGAAGTTAGACAAACTTGAAAATAAATATGACTGGATCATTTCTGCAGATGTAATGTTCAGGGAAGAGAAATCTACAAATGGAAATGGAAAGACCTGCGCGATCGAACTAAGCCTGCCAGGCCCAAAGATCCACGCTTCCTCTAATTCAGACAGCTTTGAAGCCGCCGCTGCCGAAACTGTGAAAGATATTGAGAAACAATTAAAGAAACGTAAGGCCGAAATGCAAAGCCACTAATAAGGACTAAGGTCTAAGGAATAAGTATTAAAGAAAAGGGCTGTCGAAAAAAATTTTCGGCAGCCCTTTTTAATTAGTGACTATTCTTGGCTCTTGATTCTTGGCTCTTGATTCTTTTTTACGCTACTCTCGTAATTTTCGCTCCTATAGCACGTAAACGTTCATCAATGTTCTCGTATCCCCGATCAATTTGCTCGATGTTGTGGATCACAGAAGTTCCCTTAGCCGAGAGTGCGGCGATCAATAGTGAAATTCCCGCTCTAATATCGGGAGAAACCATTGTGGTTGCCTTAAGTTGAGAAGTAAAATTATGACCTATAACAGTCGCCCGGTGCGGATCACACAAAATGATCTTTGCTCCCATGTCTATTAATTTATCCACAAAGAATAACCGGCTTTCAAACATCTTCTGGTGGATGAGCACATCTCCCTTTGCCTGGGTTGCTACTACCAGCATGATGCTCAAAAGATCTGGCGTGAATCCCGGCCAGGGGGCATCGCTTATGCTCATGATAGAACCATCAATAAAGCTTTGCACCTCATATCCATTGATATGGGCAGGAATGTAAATATCATCTCCCCTTTTCTCCAGCTGAATTCCCAATTTCTTGAAGGTGGCAGGGATCAAACCTAAATGTTCCCAACCTACATTTTTAATTGTGATCTCACTCTTGGTCATGGCAGCAAGGCCTATCCAGGAGCCAATCTCAATCATATCGGGAAGAACAGTGTGAGTACAACCTCCCAGGGAATCCACACCTTCGATCTCGAGAAGGTTCGATCCTACCCCGCTTATCTTTGCACCCATGCTGTTAAGCATGTTACACAACTGCTGCAGGTAAGGTTCACAGGCTGCGTTGTAGATAGTGGTCTTACCTTTAGCCAGTACAGCGGCCATTACAATATTTGCAGTTCCCGTCACCGAAGCTTCCTCAAGCAGCATGTATGTCCCCTTAAGGCCATTTGGTGCCTCCACTCCATAGAAGCGCTCTTCTTTGTTGTAACGAAAGTCTGCACCCAGTTTAATGAATCCTTCAAAGTGGGTATCTAATCTCCTTCGGCCTATCTTGTCACCGCCGGGCCTTGGGATATAACCATGACCAAATCTTGCAAGCATTGGTCCCACGATCATGATCGATCCCCGCAGGCCACTGCCCTCTTCCTTGAATTTTTCACTTTTAAGATAGTTCAGGTCAAGGTTATCGGCTTGAAAAATGTAAGTGCCTTTTTTAATTTTTTCCACCTTTACTCCTAATTGCTTGAGCAGGTGAATAAGCTTATTGACATCGAGGATGTCTGGAATATTGTGAATAGTAACTTTTTCGGGAGTCAATAAAACGGCGCAAAGAATCTGCAGGGCTTCATTTTTTGCTCCCTGGGGTTGGATCTCCCCTTTTAAAGCATGCCCTCCCTCAATTTGAAAAGTTCCCATAAAGTGATTTAAATTTAGTGACGTTTACGGCTGCGAGGCCTGTTCTTTTTTGTAGGCTTTTTGGAAGCAAATTTCTTGTTGCTCCTCAAGAGGTCTGAAGCTTCGCTTAGATCTTCATCTGTATGCTTCAGGTTGATCTTTCCGCCACTTAATTCTCTTAAGTGTTCGAAGATCACTTTATCATCTACAGAATCCTTGTTCCAGCTTAGGTAAGACTTCTTCATGTGATTGGCTATCGTGAAAACAAGGCCTTCCTTTTCGGGACCTTCCTCATATTTATTAGCCTCATCGATCATGCGCTTTATATTATTTCCGTAGAAACGATACTTCGGAAAGTTCTGAGGATAGGTCATACGCTCCGGTCTTTCCTCCAGCATTTCCCGGGACGGCTTAGGAAAAGGACTTTCCACATCCAGTTTGAAATCACTAATGATGAACAATTGATCCCAAAGTTTATGCTGAAAATCGGGCACATCTCTCAGGTGTGGATTGAGATTTCCCATAACTGAAATAATGGCCTTAGCCACGCGGTTGCGTTCATTATCATCCTCAATCTCAACGGCGTGTTCCACCATTTTCTGAATATGTCTTCCATATTCTGGAATGATAAGTTTACTCCTTTCGGAGTTATATTCTAATTCGTTTGTCAAAATGATAATATTAGATGATAATTTACTGCAGAAGTTTATCGACTGCAAATTAAAAAAATAAATTCAGGAAAAAAGGAGAACTATCAATTTATGAGGCAAACCTTTACAGGGAGATAACACCATCAATTTTTTGTCCCACTTCTTTATATTTTTCTATCACCTCATCTGGATCTTGCATCCGTACGTTCACCGAAACACTTGTATAATTTCCCTTTTTTGACTGCTTTGTATTTATCACAGCACCAAGGTTGTCAAAAATGAGTTCAATGCCTTTGATCTTTTCAGGATCTGTAGGAACTATAAATTTGAAGAGGTAAATAGCAGGCCAGCTGGTAGTATCCAGCAATTGTGATTTTAATTTGCGATAGAATTCTTCGGGATCTTTTGCTTCGCTCATAATGATCTTACTTCATAATTCCTGCAAAGATACATTTTAGAATCCATTTTTTAAATCGGAAGCAAATCCCGAAATTTGCCGGGTGAAAACCAGGAAGATCGTTATTACGGGTGGGCCGGGCACCGGGAAGACCTCTGTTATTGAGGCTTTAGAACATCATGGCTATTTTTGTTTCCATGAGGTTTCCCGGGAGATCATTAGAGAAGCGCAAAAAAAAGGAATTGACCAGTTGTTCTTAAAAGACCCTCTGCTCTTTAGCGAAATGTTACTTGAAGGCAGGATAAGGCAGCATAAGGATGCCGAAAAAATGACTACCGACCTTGTTTTTCTGGACCGCGGAGTGCCCGATGTAGTTGCCTATATGAACTACTTTGGCAATGACTATCCTCCTGTTTTTAATAGGGTATGCCGCGAATACCTGTATGAAAAGGTATTTATCCTACCTCCCTGGAAACAGATCTATACCGAAGATAATGAACGCTATGAAAGCTATGAGCAAGCCGTGGAGATCCACGATGAACTTGCCCGCAGCTATGCTTTCCATGGATACGACGCTATTGAAGTCCCGCAGGGCACTGTAGCCGAACGTACCTCCTTTATCCTGGACCACCTTGGCTAGCCCGGAAGAAATATTGAAGCAGTACTGGGGCTATGACACCTTTAGGCCACTGCAAAAAGATATCATCAAAAGCTTACTGGAGAAGAAAGATGTGATCGCCCTGTTGCCAACAGGTGGTGGAAAATCATTGTGCTTTCAGGTGCCTTCGCTCATGCAGCCGGGCATCTGTATTGTAATTTCTCCCCTGGTGGCCCTGATGGAAGACCAGGTAAAGGCATTGCAGGCAAAAAGCATCAAAGCCATGGCCCTGACCGGCGGAATTCCTTTTAGGGAGGTAGACACCATGCTGGACAATTGCATCTATGGCAACTACAAGTTCCTCTATCTTTCACCAGAAAGGCTTCAGCAGGAACTGGTACAGGAGCGTATAAAACAAATGCAGGTGAACCTCATCGCCGTAGATGAAGCTCACTGTATTTCCCAGTGGGGACATGACTTCAGGCCGGCCTACAGGGACATCTCCCTTTTGAGACAGCTCAAACCTGAAGCTAATATAGTAGGACTTACTGCGACTGCAACACTTCCGGTAGTAAAAGACATAGTGCAGCAACTGGAGTTAAGGGAAGCAAAAGTACTTCAGAAATCCTTCCGCAGAGAAAACCTTGCTTATTTAGTGCGGCAGGCGGAAGACAAGAATTATTATTTGGAGCAACTGCTCAAAGAACACGAGGAAGCTGCCATTATTTACGTACGTACCCGAAAGGCCACTATTGAACTGGAGCAATTCCTTGTCAAAAAAGGCATTTCTGCCACCTCTTTTCACGGCGGACTCACCAAAGCTGAAAAGTCCTCGAGGCTGGACAAATGGCTCAAGGAAGAAAAGCGGGTCATGGTAGCGACAAGTGCTTTTGGAATGGGAATAGATAAGGCAAATGTTCGTGCAGTAATTCACATGAACCTGCCGGAAAGCCTTGAAAGCTATTTTCAGGAAGCCGGAAGGGCGGGCAGGGATGGAAAACCTGCAAAGGCTGTAGTGCTTACCAACAAAAGTGATATTCCGCTACTAAAAAATCAATTTTTAGCGACTCTTCCCGGAGTAGATATGGTGCGGCTCGTGTACCGTAAGCTCAATACCTACTTCAGGATCGCTTATGGGGAAGGACAGGGTGAAGAAGAACACTTCAACTTCAACCAGTTCTGTCAAAAGTACGAGCTTAATCCTTTATTGGCTTACAATACCATGTTGTTGCTTGACAGAGCCAGCGTTCTCAATTTGTCGGAACAGTTTCAAAAGAAGACCCGCATCCAGTTTTTATCTTCGGGGAAACAGGTCAATTGGTACCTGGAGGCAAATCCTCAGTTCGACCCTGTGGTAAAAGCCATTTTACGCACCTATGGCGGGGCCTTTGATGGCATGGTCGAGATAAATCCCGAGATTATTGCAGCTAAAGCCGGAACTACATCCCGGGAGGCTGTACGGCTTTTACAGCAGTTGCAAAAGGAAGGTATTGTGGAATTTGAACACGATCAACACGATACCAGGATTACATTTTTAGTTCCCAGGGAGGATGACATTACAATAAATCCTTTGGTTCCTTATATTAAGCTTCAGGAGAAAATTAAAAGGGAAAAAATCGAGCAGGTCCTGGCTTATGTTGAAAATGACCGCCAATGTAAAAGTGAGCAATTGTTGCGTTATTTCGGAGAAAAGGAAACAGAACCCTGCGGGGTTTGTTCTGTTTGCCAATCTTCGGTCACGAGACTGGACCGGGAGGGAATGAAAAAAATATACTATGCAATAATAGCATTGCTGGAGGAACGGGAATTCACTTCCAGGGAAATGACCCAAGAATTACCTTTTCCGGAAGACCATATCCTAAAGGTACTGGATTTACTTGTCGAAAAAGGAGCTTTGGCCACCACTTCTGCTAACAGATATAAATTGAAACATTTATGAGAGATCTTAGAATAGTATTTATGGGAACGCCCGATTTTGCGGTGGAAACATTAAAAATCATCGTGGAAGCCGGTTATAAGGTTGTGGGAGTCATCACTGCGCCGGACAGGCCTGCAGGCAGGGGCAGAAAATTACAGCAGTCTGCTGTAAAGCAGTATGCAATAAAAAAGGGCCTCAAGGTCCTACAGCCCGTAAATCTAAAAGCCGAAGATTTTTTGGAAGAGCTAAGATCTTTGGAAGCAAACCTGCAGGTAGTTGTTGCCTTCAGGATGTTACCGAGAGTGGTGTGGGAAATGCCGCAATATGGCACCTTTAACCTTCACGCTTCACTCCTGCCCCAGTACCGGGGAGCAGCACCTATAAACTGGGCTATTATTAACGGAGAAACGCAAACAGGAGTTTCGACCTTTTTTATCGACGATAAAATTGACACCGGAGAAATGATCATGCAGGAAAAGGTGAGTATTTCAGAAACAGAAAGCGCAGGAGAACTGCATGACAAACTTATGACTACAGGTGCCAACCTTGTGCTAAAAACAATTGAGGCTCTTCAAAAGGGGCCGGTACCAACCACTTCTCAAAAAGATGCAGCCCACTTACGCTTTGCTTATAAACTTACGCGTGAAAATACCAGGATTGATTGGAATCAACCTTTAGAGAATATTTTTAATCTCGTACGCGGCCTTAGCCCCTATCCTGCCGCCTGGACAACTTTGAAGAATGGCAATGATGAAGTAATGCTGAAGGTCTACAAAAGTGAACCTGAAAAGGCAGAACACTCCTACCCTATTGGAGAAATTGTGCAGGAGGGGAAGAAAGTTAAAGTGGCAGTTAAAAACGGATTTTTGGAGCTGAAGGAAATTCAATTACCCGGAAAGAGAAAAATGAGTATGAAAGATCTTTTGAACGGCTACGAATTCTTTCCAAACGCAAAAGTTGCCTGAAGCCTTATGAATGCTGATATGAGCGCATTTTCATAAAAATCAACAAAGGTTATCAACAATTTGTCGAAGTTATTAACAATATCCCGCTTTTCCCTTGATATTACTTGCATGGGAAAGATTTCCATATAAATTTGTAGAGCAAATTAATAAAAGTTTAACCAACAACTATTTAAAACTCGAATTATGAACAAAACAGATTTAATCGATGCAATGGCAGAAAATGCCGGAATTTCAAAAGCAGCTGCTAAAAAGGCTTTAGAATCTTTTCTTGAGAATGTAGAAAAATCTCTTAAAAAAGGTGATCGTGTTTCTTTAGTAGGATTTGGTTCCTGGTCAGTTTCTAAAAGAGCTGCAAGAGAAGGAAGAAACCCACAAACAGGAAAAACTATCAAGATTGGAGCTAAGAATGTTGTAAAATTCAAAGCTGGTGCAGATCTTCAGAAAGCTGTGAACTAATTCTCACAAAAGCTAACAAAATACTAAACTCTCCCAATTGGGAGAGTTTTTTTGTTAAATATGTTCCAGCCACATTTGAAGCTGTTCATTATTTTTTTAGATTTAAAAGAAAGATCGTAGAAACTATTGAAGCATGACTACATTGAAACCCGCCAAAGGATTACTTCTCATTGCAGAGCCCACATTAACAGGGGATCTTTCTTTTAACCGATCGGTTGTTCTTATTGCAGACCATACCAAAAATGGCTCTGTCGGCTTTATTCTTAATAAACAGCTGGATTTCACCTTGAAGGATCTCCTGCCCGATATAAAAGGGAATTTCAAAGTGCACAACGGCGGACCTGTGGAGCAGGATAATCTCTACTTCATCCATAAAGTGCCCGATCTAATACCCGACAGTATCGAAATTGCAAGTGGGATCTACTGGGGTGGTAATTTTGAAGTAGTAAAGGGTCTTATTAATGAAGACCTGATAACAGAGAATGAGATCAAGTTCTTCCTGGGTTATTCGGGATGGGAATACGATCAACTTAACGAAGAATTAAATGCCCACTCCTGGATAGTAGCCGAAAATCCAGATCACAAGGATATCCTCAACAAGAAACCCAGAACTTTTTGGAAAGATAAAATGATGCAACTCGGCGGGAATTACGTCATCTGGTCTAACGCACCCGAAAATCCTTCTTATAACTAAGCTAAGCGGGCTAAGGTATTGAGTCTGCCGAGCAATGTCTTCGTTACTTCTGTAGTATATTCCTTTTTCCGGTATTTGCTTACCGGTTGAATTCCACTTATGACATTTGAAATAAACATCTCATCTGCCTTTTGCAGCTCAAAAGGAGAGACAGATGCTTCTTCCAGTTTATAATCTGGTAATTTCCTGATGATGTCGATCAACTTTCCCCGGGTAATACCTTTTAGACAACCATCGGTAAGGGGCGGTGTTTTGATCACATTGTCCTTAACAAGAAAGATATTGCCATTTAAAGCTTCCACTACGCTTTTTTGTTCGTTGAGAAGCAAACAATTCTGATAATCATTTTCGCTGGCATATATCCCGGCGAGCACATTTACTGCACGATTATTTGTCTTAAGGGTTGAAAGTAATCCGGCTGTGACATAATGATCTTTAAAAAGTTCCACCTCATAAAAATCTTCGTTTAATAAATAGAAGGACTCGGGTAAGGCTTCAGCAGTAACGAAATAATCAATTTCGTTAGTTTTTGGAGTATAATATCCACCTTCCTTACGGGACACAGAAAATTTCACGCGCGCCTGACTTTCAAAAAGGTCGTTTTCCCGAACAATTTCCAATATTTCAGCTTCAAGAAATTCAGGAGAGAAGCTTTGAGGAATTTGCATTCGCATGATCCTCATAGAAGCCATCAACCTAAAGTAGTGGTCTTCCCAGAAAATGATCCTGCCATCGATGACCCTCAGGGTCTCAAAAACAGCATCTCCATAGGCAAATCCGCGATTGGTAAGGTTAATCTTTGCCTCTTCTTTTGTAAATAATTTCCCGTTAATATTGATCATAAAAAAACCCGTTTAAGAACGGGCAAAGGTAAGATTTATAAAAGGTTTTTTAAACGGAACCCAGCACTTGTTTAAGGTCTGAGATCATATTTTCCCACAACATCTTTCCTTCATCTATTTCGTCTTCTTCGGCAAAATCGGTCACCATGATAGAAACATCTTTGGTAATCTCATCAACCTGAATTCGAAGTTCAAAAAAATATGGAGTATCCTCATCTGCCACCCAGCGAAATTTCACTCTTTCACCAGATTTTTTACTCAGAAGCTTTGCTTTTTCTTCACTGCCATTCCAGATGAAGGTAAACATTTCTCCACGGGAATTGACATTATCTGCGTACCATTCACTTAGTCCAGAAGGAGTTGCAATATAGTTGTAAAGCAAGGAAGGAGAAGCCTGGATTGGAAATTCCATTTCATACTTGATCTTATCGTCCATTCTTCGGTTTTGTTAGTTTCGGGCAATATAAATATTAATTATAAACCTAAAAAGAAATCAAAATAAATAATTCCCAAAAGATAGTTTGTCACAAGTCAAATTGTTTTTATATTTGCACCCGCTAAAAGGAAGCACAGGCCCTACAGGCTCTCTTCTTAAAGCAAATGGCGAGGTAGCTCAGTTGGTTAGAGCGTCGGATTCATAACCCGGAGGTCACGAGTTCAAATCTCGTTCTCGCTACAAAAAAAAGCCGGGAATTTTTTCCGGCTTTTTTTATTCTCCTTTTAGAATTTCCGGCTGATGTAATCTAATCTGAATTCTTACTGAAAAGAAATCCATAAGGCTTAAGAGGTTCTACATTTTGAAAGATCACAGTAGCCATGGCCATGACCGGAATTGCCAGCACCATTCCCGCCAGTCCCCAAACCGCTCCTCCCAGGATCACGAACAGGATCACAAAGAATGGGTGCAAGCCTACCTTATCCCCTACAATGTAAGGCTGAAGCACATAGCTTTCTAAGAATTGGGAAACTGTAAAAGTGATCACTATTCCCCACAAGACATTAATGTCACCAGAAGTGAGATACCCAAAGACCATTGCCATAGCAAAACCAATGATATTTCCTATCCATGGTATTATGGTAAGAAGGGATGCGATGACCGCCACCAGAATAAAATTTTCTACTCCCGAAAAACCCAGTCCAATGGAATACAGCACTGCAAGAATAGCCATCAGGATCAATCTTCCTACCAAGTAATCCTGCACCCTTCCTGCCGATTCCTCAAGAACTTTCCCTACTTCCTCTTTTCTTTTAGATTCAAAGAAGGAAAGCAGGAACTTCCTGAAGTGACTCCGATAGAAAAGCAGAAAAAAGGTATAGATAAATGTGAGAAGATATGCTCCCATAAGGTTCATGGAGGATCTCAAAAAAGTGAGGGCTTTTGCGGCTTCATTCACTTCATCCCCAAAGAAAGGAATAGACCCGGCCGGATAATACTCCTGCAGGGATTCCTTATTAAGAGGAGTGTGTTCAAATAAAAAGGCTTTAAAATCTTCAATTTCGGGCGCCATTGCCTCTTTAATTGCAGGCCAGTCATTAAAGAAATTCTGAATTTGCATTGAGCAGAGACTGAGAAAAAGAAGGGAGAAAATGAAAAGAAGTAAGGTGCTCAAAAAGGAGGAAAAGCCTCTACTGCTAATAAATTGCTCCATTTTTCTTGCGGCCGGTAGCACCAGCAGAGCTAATACCACAGCGAAAGCCAGGGGCGCTAAAAAAGATTTTGAAGATGACAAGCCACTAAAGAGGAAATAGGTGCCAACAATTAGAAGAAAAACTTTTACAGATAATTTAAATCCGCCGGTCATAGAGGTTGGTTTTATATTGAAATTTCGGTCACTTGCTGGTTTAATATAGCTCTTTTAATTAAACAGACGCTTCATCATTACTGCTCGTTCCCTTCAAGTCACTGCTGGTCAGCATTCCTCAGAAACATAGGTCTACGATAATTACTTGTATAAAATCTGTGCTTCAGGACAATTTCGTGAAGATGCTACCATTAATTATAGCTTATTTTAAAGCTCCAACCTGTTAAGTGAATATTATTTTCAGCCTAAGACTTTCTTAAACTCCTTGCTATCTGCCAATCTTGCCGGTAACTTTAAAAAAATTGATCTTTTTTAAGATGAAAGTGGGCCCGGGCAGAAACCATTTTTGGACGGAGAATTAACGGCAAACAAATTCTTCTCCCTGCTTCCGAAAAACGGGTAAAAAAAGTTTCAATTCAGAAAAAAAGGTGGCAGCTGTATAGTTGTTTCCTCCAATATTAATAACCAATAAAGAATAACATCATGAAGAAGACGAGGATATATCAATTTACATTAGGCATTGTACTTACCTTATTTTTTACAATGGAAAGTTCTGCCCAGAGTATTATTCAGGATGATGCGAGCAGACAGGTAGAAATGGCTGCGAAAGAAAGAGCTGAAAAATGGAATGATGAGCTGGCATTAAGAGCTAAACAAATGATCCTCCTGGAAAAGAAATTCATTGAATTTGATCTAAAAAGATTAAAAGTAATGGATGCAAATATTTCTCCGGAAGAAAAAGTGGAAAGATTGAAAAACCTGAAGATACTTGAAACAAAAGATATCCGCGACATACTCACTCAGCCACAATATGACAGATACTTACTGTTGCTGGAGAAAGAAGCTGAAGAACCCAACGCAGGACAGTAACTATCAATCGATCCTGATTTGAGCTTATAAGGAGAGTAGAAAATTTACGTAGAACAGTAGTGCTGAAAGAATAAGCACCAATGCAGATAAGAGCCTTATGAACCTGATATCCCTTTGTCGTTTTTCAGAGTTCCAGGCACCAATCTTCGTTTCGTAATTTTCAAGCTTCAGGTATTTTTGTACGCCAATCTTTTTTGCCGCCTGTCCTTTTTCTGTAAGAAAGACTCTCCCGCCTTCTATGTTGATCAAGCTGTTTTCCTGAAGGCTTTCAACATAACTTAAAGATGAATTACGGGTTACTTCCTCTACGGTCGTTCCATCTCTTAATAAACTGAAAGAATAAACATCATGATTTAAGATCATTAGCATTGAAATTTATGACGATACAAATTAGAATAATTAATTTTATCTGCAAAATCTGCTTTTCATCGAAAAAGTCACAGAAAAAGAAGATAAAATTCCTACAATAAATAAAGCTAAAAAAGAATACGAGCTTCTATTATTTATTCATTGAACTTTAAAATCAAAACACCTTATGCAAAAGAAAATATTAGGAACAACAGGGCTAACGATATCCCCCATAGTTTTTGGCGGGAATGTATTTGGCTGGACGCTTGACGAAAAAGATTCCTTTGAGATGTTAGATAAAGTCTTTGAAAGAGGATTTACTACACTTGACACAGCAGACTCTTACTCCCACTGGGCTCCCGGAAATAGCGGAGGGGAAAGCGAAACCATCATTGGAAACTGGCTGAAGAAAAGAGGAAATAGAAAAGAAATCACCATAGCCACCAAAGTGGGTTCAAACCCGGGAAAAGAAGGTAGAGATGTATCTAAAAAATATATTATAAAAGCTGCCGAAGATTCTCTGCGGCGATTACAAACAGATCACATTGATCTTTATTTCACGCACTGGGACAATGAAAATACCCCTGTAGAAGAAACTCTGGAGGCATACAGGCAACTTATGGAGCAGGGAAAAGTGCTTCATATTGG
This sequence comes from Salinimicrobium aquimaris, assembly GCF_035607535.1. NCBI lineage: Bacteria > Pseudomonadati > Bacteroidota > Flavobacteriia > Flavobacteriales > Flavobacteriaceae > Salinimicrobium > Salinimicrobium aquimaris. The sequence goes on along the minus strand of NZ_JAYDZX010000012.1, from coordinate 116,625 downwards.
AGCTTCCAATCTCACCCCCGAAAGAATAAAAGCCTCCTTAAAAGCTGCAGAAAATTGTGACCTGCCAGCTTATGAAGTATTGCAACCGGAATACAGCCTGGTGGAGAAAGAGAAATTTGAGACGCAATACCGGCCTATAGCGAAAGAAAACAGTATGGGCGTACTCACCTACTTCTCCCTGGCAAGTGGCTTTCTCACCGGCAAATATCGAGAGCCTAAAGATATTAAGGGAGCACGCGAAGAAATGATCAGGAAATATTTCAATGAGGAAGGGTTAAGAGTACTTCAAATTCTGGACGACATTTCAGAAAAACACGAAGTCTCAAATGCAGCCGTTGCGCTGCGGTGGCTAATGCAACGCCCCGAAGTCTCCGCCCCTATCGCAAGTGCTACGAAAGAAGAACATCTTCAAGCTTTTGAAGACGCTGTCAACATGAAGCTCTCGCAGGAAGAGATGGAAAGCCTGAACCGCTAGAGCCCACTTACCTTCAGCTGATCTTTACCAGCCCATTAATGAGCTGCTGACTGGCTTCTTTATATTCCTCAACCAGATTCTGGGCTGTAAAGGTGATAAACTGTACAGTCCCTGAGGCGTCGGAGTAAAAGTATCCCGAATAAGATATCTTCATCCCGTCCATTGTGCCGTCAAGTCGCAGGTAAAGTACTTTTTGGTTATTCACCGTACGATACTCCTGTTCAACAATGCGAATATCGGGTGCTATTTGTCGGGCATTTTCTACTGCGATATTTTTCAGGGTTTCCAGTGGCACCTCAATCTTTTCGGTAATGATCACCCCATAAAGATCTTCGCCCTTTAGAACTACCTCGTATTCCGCATCTGGGTTTTCCCTGGATTCGCCGAAGGACCAAAGTTTAGGATCAAGATAAAACCCCATATCCATACGTTTACTCTTCAGGAGAAAAGATGCATTTTCGCTTCTTGTAAATTTCTCAGGATTGGTGGGTATGGTCACTGCCTCAGCATCTTCGGCGTTGACATAAGCATAAGTTCCATCACTGTATAGTAGAACTTCCTGCCCTGTATCTGTGACTGCGTGCGTCTGGGCCGTAAGAGCATAACAAAAGCCGAGACATAAAGCGGCAAAAGAAAAAAGAGTTTTCATAGTAGGTGGTTAGTTAGACCCACTAATTTAACATAAATTTAAAGCTTTGCAACAGAAAATTAAGGTTTTTCAGAGGCATGGAAAATCTTATAAGAGCTCATTCATAAGCTGCTCTATTGACACAGAAGATTGCTCCCCGCTCTTCATATTCTTCAGCGTAAATTTACCGGCCTCCATCTCTTCACCTCCTGCAAGAACCACAAAAGGAATCTCTCTTTTGTTGGCATGGTTCATTTGTTTCTTCATTTTAGCCTCTTCAGGATAGAGTTCGGCAGCAATCCCTGCATTGCGGAGTTGTTTAATTGCTTTTAGGCAGTAGAGGCTTTCCTTCTGACCGAAGTTGATGAACAGAGCTTTGACATTCCTGGCAACGGTTTCGGGAAAAAGGTCCAGTTCCTCAAGTACCAGATAGATCCTGTCCAACCCAAAAGAAATACCTACGCCACTCACGCCGCTCATTCCGAAAATGCCGGTAAGATCATCATATCTTCCACCTCCTCCAATGGAGCCCATAGCAACACCAGCGGGAGCCGACACTTCAAATATTGCCCCCGTATAATAATTGAGTCCGCGGGCAAGGGTTACATCGAGATCGAGACTAGCTGTACCAAGCTGTAAATCATTAATCGCAGTATTAATAAACTCCAGTTCCTCTATTCCTTTTTTGCCAACTTCCGAAGTCTCTAAAATGTCTTTTAGGACCTGGATCTTTTCTGAAAAAGTCCCTTTAAGATCAAATACCCGCTGAATCTTTTGAAGAGCTTCTGAAGAAATGCCTTTCTCCTGCATTTCCTTTTTCACTCCTTCCTCACCTATCTTATCTAGCTTATCAAGAGCTACAGTGAAATCAATAAGCTTATCTGATTCTCCAATGACTTCTGCAAAACCGGAAAGCACTTTCCTGTTATTGATCTTAATGGTCACCCCATTAAGGCCAAGGCTGGTAAAAACTGCATCGTACAGCTGCACGAATTCCACCTCCTGCCACAGGCTATCACTGCCTACCACATCGGCATCACATTGAAAGAACTCTCTAAAACGCCCTTTTTGAGGCCTGTCTGCCCGCCATACCGGCTGGATCTGGTAACGTTTAAACGGAAAATCAATTTCATTTCTATGCTGCACTACATACCTGGCGAAAGGCACTGTGAGGTCATAACGCAAGGCTTTTTCACTTATAGAGGGAGTGATCTTAAGGCTGTCTTTTTCATTATAAGCTTCTTCATTCGCCTTCTTCAAAAAATCACCGGAATTAAGGATCTTAAAGATAAGCCTGTCGCCCTCTTCCCCATATTTTCCCATGAGGGTATCACTGTTCTCAAAACTTGGAGTTTCTATAGGCTGAAATCCAAACTTTTCAAATTGTTCTCTGATACTTTGTATTATAAAATTCCTTTTTGCTACTTCGGAAGGAGAAAAATCCCGTGTACCTTTGGGAATGGAAGGTTTTTGCGCCATTTTTATCTTGTTCTTTAAGAAGAGCAAATATCTGAAAAATATAAGGAATGCCCGTAAACAGATTTGAAGAGAGTTTCTGTAACAAGAGCAGTTGAAATGCGTCTAACCTCTAAACTGAGAGCTTCTAATGTTTCCACTCCTTAAAGAAAATGTTCGCATTGCGTTCTTTTCAATTAAAAGTCAGGTTCTAAGAACCGTTCTAACAGTATTGATCATTGCAATCGGGATAACTGCGCTTGTGGGTATTTTAAGTGCTGTAGCAGCGCTTGAGAACACTATTACAAGTGACTTTGCCTCTATGGGGAGCAACACATTTAACCTGCAACGCTATGATTCTCAAATTAGGGTAAACGGCGGTGACAGGGATAAAGTCAATCCTATTATTACTTACAGAGAAGTAAAAGATTTCAAAGAGAAGTTCGTCTATCCACAGACAGACGTTGCTATCTCCTTTACCGGGACCTCCGGCGCCGAAATAAAATTTGAAAATGAAAAGACAGACCCTGAAGCAAGTGTTCTTGGGGTGAATGAGAATTACGTGAACAACTCGGGACTTACTGTTGAAGAAGGTAGGGATTTCAGCATTTTTGACATCGAAAACAACAATAATGTAGCTATTATTGGTGCCGATGTCAAAAACGGACTCCTCGAGGGACTGGATCCGCTGGACAAGATCATTTCCATTCGGGGTGTAAAATTCAGAATAATCGGTGTACTGGAATCCAAAGGCTCAACCTTTGGGAACAACCAGGATCTTAGAGTATTTATCCCAATCCAGGTGGCGCGCTCCATGTTCACCAATCCAAATATTAATTACAACATAAGTGTTAGGATTGAAAATCAGGAGATGTTGGAGGGAGCTCAGGATGAGGCAATCATTACCTTCCGAAACGTAAGAGGACTGAATCCAGTGGAGGAGAACAATTTTGGAATTGCTAAAAGTGATGACCTGCTCAACCGCATCTTTTCAATCACACAATACCTCAACATCGCTGCCTGGGCGATCTCTATTATTACCATTTTTGGTTCCTCTATTGCTCTCATGAACATCATGCTGGTTTCGGTTAGCGAAAGGACCCGCGAAATTGGGGTGCGCAAGGCACTAGGAGCCAAGAAGAACACCATTGCAATGCAATTCTTCATGGAAACCCTTATCATTGGTCAAATGGGTGGAATTATAGGTATTATACTTGGAATCACTATAGGACTTATAGTCTCAACCTCTGTAGGGTTTGACTTTACAACCCCATGGGTCGCAATTCTTTGGGCAACTGCAATAACTCTCATTGTCGCAATCCTTGCTGGCAGTTATCCTGCAGCCAAGGCCGCAAAACAGGATCCAATTGAATCGTTGAGATACGAGTAGTTTTGAGTTCAGAGTTCAGAGTTTGGGGTTAGGAGTTAGGAGTTAAACTTGTTATTCTCTGCCTCCTGGCAGGCGCTCGCGGAGACATTTGAACATCCTAAATTCTCTGAACTCCCAACTCTTAACTCCTAACTTAGATTAAGATGCTTCTCAAAGAAGTTGTACAATTCCCCCTTTGTGATCACTGCTCCCTGCTGTATAAGCGCAAAAATATCCTTATTCCTGTCTTCGCTGATATTCTTTGAAGATGTATACAGAGAAACCCTGTCATCCATTAAGTTTTGCTGAAGCCAGGCATAACCGTGACGGGTAGTGACATCTATAGCCTCATTTTTTACTTCTACGGCAATAAGATTTATGGTCAACTCTGTGATCTTGAAGAGGTAGATCTGGTTGGGAGAAAAATGTTCGAGATATTCTGCCTTATTGAGAACCCCTTCCCATACAAGATCACTAAAAACATCCAGCTCCTGCTCGGCCACATCAGGTTTTTTTGACTTTATTTCCTCCCACTCATCTCCTGTTATCGATTGGGCTGCAAGGAAATTTATGAACTCCTGATGCAGTTCTTCAAATTGCTCTTTTGTTAATCGGGCGTATTTCAATGTTTAAGGTTTAAGGTTTAAGGTTTTTTTCTAAAGATTAAAAGGGTTGGAGCTCTAGATCATTTATGAATTTCTTATTAAGTACTGCTAACTAGCTACTGCGCACTGCCAACTAAAATAAAAAAGCCCACTCCGTTAGAAGCAGGCTTTACATCATATTTATTCAGCAATTAAGCTTCTGCTACAACTTCGAAGTTGAAGTTAGTAACCACTTCACGGTGAAAACGCAAGGTAGCTTCGTACTGTCCTAAACGCTTGATGTTACCACCTGCGATAGAGATATACTTCTTGTCAATCTCTACACCTTCTTTTGAAAGTGCTTCAGAAAGATCGGCATCGGTTACAGATCCATAGATCTTATCACCGGCACCTGCTTTTGCAGTAAGTTTAATTTCCAGCCCTTGAAGTTTTGCAGCCTGAGCTTTTGCCTCTTCAATTTGCTTTTTCTCTTTATAAGAACGCTGCTTAAGAGTCTCTTCCAAAACTTTTCTAGCAGAAGGGGTTGCCAACACAGCAGCACCTTGAGGAATAAGAAAGTTTCTGCCGTATCCTGGTTTTACAGTAACAACGTCATCTTTAAATCCTAAATTCTCTACGTCTTTCTTTAATATCAGTTCCATAATAGCCCCTTTTTATTTTAGTAAATCGCCAACATAAGGCATTAATGCTAAGTGACGTGCACGCTTAACGGCTACAGCCACTTTTCTCTGATATTTCAAAGAAGTCCCGGTCAAACGACGTGGCAAAAGTTTCCCCTGCTCGTTCACGAAGCTCATTAAGAAATCAGGATCTTTGTAATCAATATACTTGATCCCCGATCTTTTAAAACGACAATATTTCTTTGTCTTGCTAGTTTCAATATTAAGAGGAGTAAGATATCTTATCTCTCCGTCTTTCTTTCCTTTAGCTTGTTGTTCAATTGATGACATACCTTACGCTTTTTCTTTGTTTCTGTTTCTTCTCTTTTCAGCCCAGGCCACAGCATGCTTATCCAACTTCACAGTTAGGTAACGCATCATACGCTCATCTCTTCTGAATTCTACTTCAAGAGGGTTGATAACTTCACCTGGAGCAGTGAATTCAAATAAGTGATAAAAACCACTCTTCTTGTGCTGAATTGGATAAGCTAATTTTTTTAGCCCCCAGTTCTCTTTTGATATCATCTCGGCACCGTTAGAAACAAGAAAATCTTCGTATTTCTTAACTGTTTCCTTTATCTGGTCATCAGATAAAACGGGATTCAAGATGAAAACAGTTTCATAATGATTCATAAAAATTTTACTTTAAATTAAATTGGCTGCAAAAGTAACATTATTCTTTAATATTACAAAGCAGAAGTTAACTAGGTAAACTGCTTCTTTAATCGATGAAATCCAATTTTTACTTTTTTTTATAATTTATTTTAGCTATTATTGCTAGTGCTAACCTTTTTATCGTGGAAGAAGTAATACTTAAATGTGCTGTCGTTGATGATTCAAGTTTGCAAAGACTTTCTATTGTAAAACTCATCAAAGATCACCCTAACCTTAAGCTGGTGGCGGAATACAACAATGCCATTGAGACCAAGAACGGTTTACTGGATACAGAAGTAGACCTCATATTCCTCGATATAGAAATGCCTATCTTATCTGGTTTTGACCTGCTGGATGACCTACCTAATAAACCACAGATCATCTTTGTTACCGGAAAGACAAAATATGCTTTCAAAGCCTTCGACTACGACGCAGTAGATTACCTACATAAGCCTATTTCAAAAGAACGCTTTCTTAATGCTGTTTCTAAAGCGATCAACCTTTACAGGCTTAAACATGAAGGAGCACCGCCAGAAGATGATAACTACATCTTTGTAAAGAGCAACCTGAAGAATCGTAAGGTTTTTCTGAATAAGCTCAAGTACATCGAAGCATTGGGTGACTATGTTAAATTTGTGACCGAGAAAGATAATTTTGTAGTACTGGCGACCATGAAGTCATTTGAAAGTCAGTTACCTTCCAATAAATTCCTTAGGATCCATAAGTCTTACATTGTAAATCTCGACAAAATTGAACGCTACAACAGCCGGAATATTGAGATTGACAAGCAACAGATCCCATTGAGCAGGCACAAGAAATCAAATCTTATTGAGGCCCTTGCTGCCAATCAATAAGGATCCACATTTATTACTGTTTTTACTCCCCTGTAAGCCCCTATTGCTTTAAAGCTCTGGAGCACCCGACCTAAAAGATCTTTTGTTTTTGACAGGGACTGCCGCTGCGGAATTTTTATCAGGATGTTCTTGTAATACTCATTCCGGATCCTCGCCACCGGCGGAAATTCGGGACCCAGCACATTCTCCCTGAAGGTGTTCTTCAAAGAAGTCGCCAGCCAGTCGGCACCCTCGTTGACTCTCGAATAATCCCTTCCTTTTAAGCTGATCCTGATAAGCCTGTAGAATGGCGGATACTTATAGTTGCGGCGATCCTCCAATTGCTCTTTGTACATTTCCAGATAACTATTCGTGGAAACCTGCTGTACTATCTGGTGGTGAGGATTATAGGTCTGGATGAGCACCAGCCCTCTTTTTTGAGTCCGACCTGCCCTGCCGGCAACCTGCAACATCAACTGGAAGCTACGTTCGTGTGCTCTAAAATCGGGAAAGTTGAGAAGCGTATCCGCATTCATAATCCCTACCAGCCGTACATTCCTAAAATCCAATCCCTTTGTAACCATCTGTGTTCCTACCAGAATGTGCACTTCACCCGACTCAAATGCTTCAATGATCTTTTCATAACCATACTTTCCACGGGTAGTATCCTGGTCCATTCTCCCTATTTTATGATTGGGAAAAAGAGCTTTCAATTCCGTTTCCACCTGTTCTGTCCCAAAACCTTTAGTGGAAAGCTCATCACTACCGCAAGCCATACATTTTTGTTGCATCGCCATGTGGTAGCCGCAATAATGACAGCGCAGCTGATTGTTATGACTGTGGTAAGTTAGACTAACATCACAGTTAGGACATTGAGGGGAGTGTCCGCAGGTATTGCATTCCAGAATAGGACTAAAACCTCGCCGGTTCTGAAAAAGAATTACCTGCTCATTATTATCAAGCGTTTCCCTGATCTCCTCCAGCAACCTATCGGAAAAGTGGCCGGTCATGCGCTTTTTCCGGTGTTTTTCCTTAATGTCTACAATTTGAATTTCCGGTAACAGCACATTTCCAAAACGACGGTCCAGGTTCACCAGGGTGTATTTCGAATGATCGGCATTAAAGTAAGATTCCAAAGAAGGAGTCGCCGAGCCCAGCAGCACTTTTGCCTTCTGCATTTTCCCCAAAACAACTGCCACATCACGGGCATGATATCTTGGTGCAGGATCATATTGTTTAAAAGTGGATTCGTGCTCCTCATCTACTATGATAAGCCCCAGATCATGAAATGGAAGGAAAATACTGGAGCGTACCCCTATGACTATTCTGGCATTTTCTGAATTCCGAAGTACATTTTGATATACCTCAACCCTTTCATTAACTGAATATTTACTGTGGTAAATAAGCACCTTTTGTCCAAAGTAATTCTGAAGCCGCGCTATAAGTTGAGCGGTGAGTGCGATCTCCGGCAGCAGGTACAACACCTGTTTTCCCTTGGAAATAGCCTCCTCTATAAGCTCCACATAAATTTCAGTCTTGCCCGAAGAGGTGATCCCGTGGAGCAGGCAAACATCCTGAGTTTTAAAAGCATTATGGATCTCCTGTAAAGCAGTTCTTTGATGCTCATTAAGCTCCACCCTTCCGGTTACCTCCTCCAGGTCCCGGTTAAATCGTGACGTTTCAACTTTTAATTCCGTCAGAATTCCTTTTTCTATAAGAGCTTTAATCACAGCTGCGGAAGCACCACTTTTTTTTGCAAGTTCAGAAATCTTCACCTTTCCCTTTGCTGACATTCCAAAAAGGGTAAAAATCACCTCCCTTTGTTTTGGTGCCCGGCCGAGTTCATCCAGCAACTCATGCATTGCAGTTTCTTCTGAAAACCTTTCATGCAGCTTTACATATCTTTCTACCTTCGGCTTGTACTGCTCATAGATCTCCTGGTTTACAACCACCACCTTTTTCTCTACCAGAGAATTTATCACCGGAAGTACAGTCTTCTTATCCAGAAGCTGAACGATCTCGTTGATCTTCATAGAAGATTGCCTCTGTAAGGCTTCAAAAAGGAGAAATTCATCATCTGTCAGATCTTCATCGCGTACCTCAGCTCCTTTTAAAAGCTGAACTATTGTTTCACTCTCGAGTAGGAAAGCGCTTGGTATGGCTGCCCGCAGCACCTCTCCTTCTGTACACATATAATAGGAAGCTATCCACCGCCACAACTTCAGCTGACCTTCAGTTACAACCGGATTTTTATCCAGGATCTGCTCAATAGGCTTGGCTTCATAGATAACAGGGTCCTCCTGATGCACTTCAGCAACTATTCCCGTATAGATCTTTGATTTTCCGAAGGGAACCGCAACCCTCATTCCGGGTCTAAGGAATTGAGCCTCATCACGACTCACGCTGTACGTGAAATGTTTCTCCAGTGGAAGCGGCAGAATAACATTGATGAAAAATGGCATTTTAGAGGCTGGGTTTGAGACAAAAATAAGAGGATTTACTGCAAAAAAATAAACCATCCTAAAAAGAATGGTTTATTAAATGTTTTGATCTAGAAACTAGTTTGCGGCTAAAAGATCGTCCTTTAGACCATCATCTGCCGGCCTGTTGGAAAGCCAGATCCCAAAAAGAGCCTTTTTGAACTCCTTTCCTTTCACGACTCCTTTTTCCTTACCATTCTTGTAAGCCACAACCCCTTTTCCGGGAATATAGACCAGGTCAAAAATGTCATTTTTGGTAATATCTTCTTTAAAGAAACCAAGGATGGTGTTGATCTCATTTTGAATAGGAGCTGTATTTCCATTTGTGGATTTCTCAAAACCTTCAGTCACAGCCTCTACCATTTTATCACTACTAATAAGCTTAGAAACAATGTGCAGTTTTATAGCCATAGGTTTATCCGAATTCAGGATCTCCTGGGCATTCTTATTTTTTTGATCCAGGTAAAGTCCGGCAGCATAGAGATCGATCCACAATTTCTCCCTTACTCCGGCACCGTTAAGCTGCAGGGTATGTTCCTGGAATTTTTGAGTAGCAGGAAGCACCACGCCTCCAACCTTCTTTTGAGCTACCGCAGTTGACGATACCACAACAGCCATAAATAACATTAGCAGGTTCTTCATAATTTGTGTTTAAATTTAAGTTTAAATTATTTTCTTCTAAGCTTCATCAAGGAAGCGTTTAATTCAAAACCGAGCAGCAATATATTGGAATTTATCCAGATGTAGAACATCAATATCAACAATGCCCCAATTGAACCATATAGCTCGTTATAAGATGAAAAATTTTCAATATATAATCCAAATAAATAAGTATTCAACAAAATAAAGATCGTACAAAAAACAGATCCAATTGAAAAGAAGCGGCTAAGCCTGCTCTCCTTGGTTCCAAAATAATATAAGGTAGCGACGGCCAGATAGATCATTGCAGTAAATATCACATACCTTCCAATATTTGCCCATACTACTGCATCATTTACTACCTGCAGCATTTTGAGATCTTCGGTAAGATAGGTGAGATATACCCACACTACAACAGTTATAAGCAATAACAACGCCAGAATTAACGAAACCCCCACAGCAATTATGTATTGCCTTATTATTGAACGGTTCTTTTTGGTGTGATAGGAGAATTCAAAGCCCGTAAAGACAGCATTGACACCGTTTGCCATTAGAAAAATAGACAACAGGAACACGATTGAAAGAAGACCTCCTCGTTTTCTTGCCGCTATATCGTAGAAAATATCGTTGAAAAATTCGCTTGTCTCAGGTGGCAACAGGGAGTCAATGAATGCAAGGAACTCCAACTGAAAATCGTCGATAAAATTGATAAAAGGAATAAGGTTAAGGATGAACAGCAAGAAAGGAAATAGCGCCATGAAAAAGCTGAAAGAGATGGCGCTGGCCCTTGCTGAAAATGTTCCTTTGACGAGCCCGGCGTAAAATATAATGTACAGGTCAAAAAGAGAAAGTCCTTCCAGCCCGGGAAGAATGATCTTTTTTGCCCGGCTGGCCCACCAATAGGTGAATCCTTCTTTTTTCTTTGTACTTGTTGTTTCGCCGTTGCTCATTCAATTACACAGCCTTTAAGCTGAGATCGAGATTGTGTACCGAGTGAGTTAATGCACCGCTGGAAATAAAATCTACTCCACAATCTGCGTATTTTCTTGCAGTTTCGAGGGTAATACCACCACTGGATTCGGTTTCACATCGGCCATTGATAAGAGCGACTGCCTCCCGGGTCTCATCATAATTAAAGTTGTCCAGTAAAATCCTGTCCACTCCCCCTGCTTTTAAAATTTGCTGGATCTCGTTAATGTTTCTGGCTTCGACGATGATCTTCAGGTTCAGGTTTTTATCTGCGAGATATTTTCTGGTTTTGGCAATAGCTGTTTCTATACCTCCGGCAAAATCGATGTGATTGTCTTTGAGCATGATCATGTCGTAAAGAGCAAATCTGTGATTTTCTCCCCCGCCTATTTTAACGGCCCATTTCTCTAATGCTCTAATCCCGGGCGTTGTTTTCCGGGTGTCGAGAATTTTCGTGTCGGTACCTTCCAGTCTATCTGCAAAAGTGCGGGTTTTGGTGGCAATGGCACTCATTCTCTGCATGGCATTGAGCACGAGGCGTTCGGCTTTAAGAATGGATTGCGAAGCTCCCTCAACATAGAAAACTATATCTCTCGGCTTGATTCGGCTGCCATCCGGGATCAAAACTTCCACTTTCATTTCTGGATCCACCTTTTCAAAAACACGCTTAGCAAAATCCACACCCGCAACAATTCCGGTATCTTTCACGAGAAGTTTTGCTTTTCCCCGTGCTTCTACAGGAATACACGCCAGGGAACTATGATCTCCCTCACCTACGTCCTCCCTTAACGCATTTTCAATAATTATTTCAATTTCCTTTTCAAATTGTTCTTTTGAAATCATTGCAGTGCCTATTTTTGCTAAAGTTACAAAGTAAACACTTAAATTTCATCATGACCATAAAATTGCTGACTATAGGAAAGACCGATGATCCTGCCCTGCAAAAACTCATCGATACCTATGTCAACAGATTGGGGCACTACAACAAATTTGAATTCGAGATCATCCCCGATCTTAAAAAGACGAAAAACCTCTCTGTTGACCAGCAAAAATCTGCCGAAGGAAAATTGATCCTCGAAAAGCTCAGTGCTTCAGATTTTGTAGTTCTGCTGGATGAAAACGGAAAACAGTTCTCTTCTGAAGGCTTTTCAGAATACATTCAGAAGCGTTTGAACAGCGGCATGAAGCAGCTCATCTTCATCATTGGCGGCCCCTATGGTTTTTCAGAAGAAATCTATTCCAGAGCTGACGGAAAGTTATCCCTGTCAAAAATGACATTTTCACACCAAATGGTTCGGCTGTTCTTTGTGGAACAACTATACCGGGCTTTCACCATTCTGCGGAATGAACCTTATCATCACAAATAAAATTCAATGAAGCTAGTATTTGCTACCAACAATAAGAACAAGATCAAAGAAGTGCAGGCATTGATGCCGGAAGGGGTCCAGCTCCTTTCCCTGGAAGAAATAGGCTGCAACGAAGATATTCCTGAAACCTCACCAACTATAGAAGGAAATGCAATTCAAAAGGCTGAATATGTAAAGGAAAAGTACGGCTATGATTGCTTCGCCGATGATACCGGACTCGAAGTTGAGGCTTTAGACGGCGCTCCCGGTGTTTATTCGGCCAGGTATGCCGGGGAAGAGAAAAGCAGCGAAGCCAATATTGAAAAACTCTTAAAGGAACTTCAGGAAAAAGAAGACCGCAGCGCCCGCTTTAAAACTGTCATTGCCCTTTATCTGAATGACGAACTTCACACCTTCACCGGAATTTGTTCCGGAAAGATCATTTTTGAGAGGAAAGGATTACAGGGATTTGGCTATGATCCTGTGTTTCAACCAGAAGGAAAATCGGCGACATTTGCCGAAATGAGCCTGCAGGAAAAATCCCAAATAAGTCACCGTGCCCGCGCAACCTGCAAATTGATTGACTTTTTAGCCACTTTTGAGGGGTAAATATAAATGTAATAAGCTGCTAACTAATCCTTACCTTTGCCGCTTATTAGATATGTATGAATAAATTTGAACAATTAGGATTGAATGATGCCCTGTTACAGGCAATTAATGACATGGGATTTGAAAGCCCAAGTGAAGTACAGGAAAAAGCAATCCCAATTTTACTGCAGGAGGACACAGATATGGTGGCCCTTGCACAAACCGGAACCGGAAAGACCGCAGCATTTGGTTTTCCACTAATCCAAAAGATTGATGTAAACAGCAGAAAGACTCAGGGCCTTATTCTTTCTCCAACCCGTGAGTTGTGTTTGCAAATTACCAACGAATTAAAGAATTACTCTAAATATTTTAAAGGCCTTAACACCGTAGCTATTTACGGTGGTGCCAGTATTACAGATCAAGCTTCCCAAATCAAGAAAGGAGCACAGATCATTGTTGCCACTCCCGGCCGTATGCAGGATATGGTCAACAGAAGACTTGTAGATATTTCGGCCATTGAATATTGCATTCTTGATGAGGCAGATGAAATGTTGAACATGGGATTCTATGAGGATATTACCGAGATCCTTTCCCACACTCCTTCCGAAAAGAGCACCTGGTTGTTCTCGGCTACCATGCCTAAGGAAGTTTCAACCATTGCTAAGAAATTCATGCGTACCCCTGTGGAGATCACGGTGGGCACAAAGAACATGGGAACATCGAATGTTTCGCATGAATATTATGTAGTTAATGCCCGAGACCGTTATTCAGCCCTAAAAAGACTGGCAGATGCAAACCCCGATATTTTTTCGGTGATCTTCTGTCGTACCAAACGCGATACCCAAAAAGTTGCAGAACAGTTGATCGAGGACGGCTACAACGCTGCTGCCCTTCACGGAGACCTTAGTCAAAATCAACGTGACTTAGTAATGAAAAGCTTTAGGGCCAGACAGATCCAGATGCTGGTAGCTACAGATGTTGCTGCCCGTGGTATCGATGTTGATGATATCACGCACGTGATCAACTACCAGCTCCCAGATGAAATTGAAACTTATACGCACCGTAGTGGCCGTACCGGAAGAGCCGGAAAAAGCGGAGTTTCTATGGTAATTGTTTCCAAAAGTGAGGTGCGCAAGATCAAGAATATCGAGCGTATCATTGGACAAAGTTTCGAGAGAAAAGATATTCCTGATGGCAGGGAGATCTGTGAAGTTCAGCTTTTTCACCTAGCGAGTGAAATAAGCAAGACAGAGATCAACCACGAGATCGACAAGTATCTTCCAAGTATTTCTGAACTTTTTGAAGGTCTTTCCAAAGAAGAGCTCCTTAAAAAATTCTTTTCTGTTGAATTTACCAGATTCTTCAACTACTATAAAAATGCACAGGATCTAAATGCAAAAGGATCAAATGAAGTTTTTGAAGTTGATGGAGACAGCACCAGGTTCTTTATCAATGTAGGTGCAAAAGACGATTTCGACTGGATGAGTCTGAAGGATTTCCTGAAGGCAACTTTAGATCTGGGAAGAGACGACGTAAATCGCGTAGAAGTAAAAGACAGCTTTTCCTTCTTTAATGTTGACAGCTCAAAAGCCGAAGAGGTTCTGAGAATCTTTCAGGATTTCAAACACCAGGGACGCCATATCAATGTGGAGATTACCAAGAAAAGCGCAGGCAAGGAACGCAGCGGCGGAAGAAAAGGTGGTTTTAAAGGCAAAGATAAAGGTGGTCGAAGTTTTGACAAACCCAAAGGGGCAGATAAAGGCCGCAGAAGGTCTGCTGATGCGCCTTCAGGAGGACGAAGAAGATCATCTGATGCAGGAACCGGCGGACGCAAGGGAAAGAAGAGCGGTGGCCGCAGCAGCAGCATTGAAAGTTCAATTAAAAGAAGAAGGTCAAAAAAATAAGATTTTTTGATGTTTTTGGTATAGTTTTCCCGAAGGAAAAGAGAAGCTTAAAATATAAAATGAAAAAAGTTTTTATCCCCCTGTTCCTATTGTTGGGTTTAATGGCTTTTGGCCAGGAGGCTACTGTGGTTACAGGGAAAGTTCTTAACGCTGCTAATGATGTACCTATTGAAAATGCACATATTGTGAACCTCAATCAGGTAATTGGTGCTGTTTCGGGAGAAGTAGGAAAATTTGAAATAAAAGCCGAGGTGAATGATACGTTGTATTTTTCTTATCTCGGGTTCAAATCAATTCGGGTACGGGTTACCAATGACTGGCTTAAATATGGGGAGGTAAAAGTCAAAATGACCGAACTGGGTATAGCCCTTGAAGAAGTGGTGGTAAGCCCAATACAGCTGACCGGTTACCTGGAGATCGACGCCAAGAATATACCTATTTACGAAAATTACCGCTACAGTATTTCCGGACTTAACCAGGGATATGAAGGTGGTGAGTACAGTCCAAATGCAGTTTCAAGAGTTTTAGGTGCTGTTTTTAATCCCGCAGATGCTCTTTACAACATATTTGGTCAACAGCCAAAGCAAATGAAGAAGCTAAGGGAAATGAAACAGGATGATGAAATAAGGAATCTTTTACAAAGCAAATTTGACCGGCAAACTCTAATGGCTGTTCTGGGAATTAACAGGATGGATATTGATGAAGTGCTGCGGCGGTGCAATTATTCGACCGACTTTATAAATTCTGCCAACGATCTTCAGATCCTGGATGCCATGAGCGGCTGTTATGAGGAGTATAAAGTGCTGAACAGATAAAGAAAGTAGATAAGAATATGAGGTGCGTAAAATGACATTTTACGCACCTTTTTTTTGCTCAAGATCTTCCTCTAATTAAGCCCTATTTTCATTAAAAACAAATGCTCTTTCTTTGAGTAGTGCCAGGGCTGGTATTTGGAATTTGGTTCTTGAATTTTAGAATTTCGCACCTGAAATTTGGTGCTTAAAAATTGCTTGGAAATTGGTGCTTAGAATTTAGAATTTGGAATTTGGTGCTTGAAATTTGGTGCTTTGAATTTGGTGCTTTGAATTTGGTGCTTGAAATTTGGTGCTTTGAATTTGAAATTTGGTGCTTGGAATCTACTATTTGGTATTTGGTGCTTGGAATTTGGAAATCTTTAATTCGTTCTACTTATTTCTCTCCAAATGAGTTTTCAAATTATATAATCCGGCTTCAAAGTCTTTACCTAAAGCACGTTCCATCCCATAGAATAGCATTACCACAGAAGCAGGGAATTTATGAGAGCCTTTAACACCCCAAACCATTTTAGTACGATCCGGCTCCACTTCTTTTACCGCCATGTAATTCAATGAAAGAGATTTGTAAGGTTTGATGAACAACAATTGGGTTTCAAAGACTTTCCCTTCCTTCACCTTTACTATCTTTTGTATGCCTTCAATATTGTTACTTCCTTTCCAGTAAGACGCTGCCCCTACTTTTCCATCTTCACCTTTGAACCTTATCACCACTTTGGGATCATTTATAAACCAGGGCATCCATAACGGTTGTTTTTTGAGTTGTCTTATAAACGCATACACTTCGGCCTTTGGCCTGTTGATCACAACCGTACGGCTAAGATTGTACTCCTTCTTTGCCCAGGCGTGCAGGAACGCGATGAAGGTAATAATGCCAATAACAACATAAAAGAAAAGAGTCATGTTATTCAATTAGGGGGACCTAAATGTAAATAATTTTATCGTGATGCCTCAAAGCGGGCTATAATTTCGGCGGAATTTTTCAAATTCTTTTTTGCCCAGGCGATTCGCTTAAGGATTTGTTCTTCTGCTGAAAGTCTCCATGGCAGGTCACTTTTTCTGAGTCTTGAGGTAACATCCTGAAGAATAATTGCCGCCGAAACGGAAATATTCAGGCTCTCTGTAAATCCCACCATGGGGATCTGCAAAAATTCATCTGCCTCCTGCATCACCTCTTCAGATAATCCATCGGTCTCAGTTCCAAAGAAAAAAGCTGCTTTTTCAGAAATATCAAAATCCTGAAGCATAGTTCCCTTATGAGGTGAGGTAGCTACTATCCTATAACCTTGCTTCCGAAGTGCAGAAATCGCATCACCCGTTGATGTATAACGATTGATATCCACCCATTTCTGTGCCCCCATCGCAATCTCCCTATCAATTTTCTTAACATTCACTTCTTCTACCACATGAACATCCTGGATCCCAAAAACGTCACAACTGCGAATCACCGCACTGGTATTGTGAAGCTGATAAACATCCTGGGTAGCAACAGTAAAAAAATTAGTGCGCCGGGCGATCACCTCCTTAAAAAGTTCCTTTCTCCTGTCGCTTAAAAAAGTTTCCAGGTAATCCAGCAATTCAAGCTTCTCTTTCATGACAGCGAAATTAGGAAATCCTCTTCGATTTTGTCCTTTTTGAGACCTCAGGAAATCCACTCGTGTATTATGAATTCTGAAGAAATCTCTTTAAATTTTCAGAAGAAATTACACCTAAAATGAAAAAAGTAGTAGTACTCACGGGAGCAGGTATAAGTGCCGAAAGCGGATTAAGCACCTTTAGGGATGCCGACGGACTCTGGGAGGGTCACGATGTAATGCAGGTGGCTTCTCCTATTGGTTGGGAACAGAACCGGGAGCTGGTGCTTGATTTCTACAACCAAAGAAGACGGCAATTAAAGGAAGTTGAACCAAATCCTGCTCATAAAGCTCTGAAGGAACTTGAAAAGGAATATGAGGTACATATCATTACCCAAAATGTCGATGACCTGCATGAGCGTGCAGGGAGCAAGAACGTTCTTCATTTGCACGGAGAACTAAGAAAAGTACGCAGCACTTTCGACGAGAATCTTGTACTGGACTGGGAAGACGATCTCAATGAGGGAGATTTCTGTGAACACAATCACCAGTTGAGGCCGCATGTAGTGTGGTTTGGAGAGGGAGTTCCCATGATGGAACCGGCCATGGAGATCACACAGCAGGCAGACATTCTAATGATCGTGGGAACTTCTATGCAGGTGTATCCTGCAGCCGGTCTACTTTATTATGCACCCGAAGATATACCGGTTTATTTTATCGATCCAAAACCATCTGCCAAAGAAACCAGAAAGTTAAAGGTCTTTGCCGAAAAAGCATCTACGGGAGTCCCCAGAATTGTAAAGGAGCTGTTGGAAGATGCCCGGAAAAACTAAAGAATATTTACTTTTCAGGGTTTGGGCGTAAACTGTATCTTTAGCCTTTAATTTTTAACAGACTTTCATGAGCTCTCTTAAGGCCATATCTCCAATCGATGGCAGGTACTTTTCCAAGACGCAACAACTGGTAGATTACTTTAGTGAACAGGCACTTATAAAATATAGGGTACGTGTAGAAATAGAATATTTCATCTCTCTTGCAGAACACGGTTTACCTCAACTACAGGCTATTTCTGAATCCATCTTTACAGATCTTCGCAAGATCTACAAAAACTTTTCCCATGAAGATGCCCTGGAAATAAAAGAAATCGAAAAAACTACAAATCATGATGTAAAGGCCGTTGAATATTTTATCAAAGATAAATTTGATAAGCTTCAACTTTCGGAGCACAAGGAGTTTATTCATTTCGGCCTTACCTCCCAGGATATAAATAACACTGCAGTCCCTTTGAGTATAAAGGAAGCTTTGGAAAATGTTTATCACCCGCAACTCGATGCTCTTGTGGAAAAATTGGAGCAATTGGCTGCAGATTGGAAAGAAATTCCAATGCTGGCCAGAACTCATGGTCAGCCGGCCTCTCCTACCCGGTTGGGAAAAGAGATCAAGGTTTTCGTGGTGAGATTGAAAGAACAGATCAAGTTCCTTCAGGACATTCCTAACGCAGCTAAATTTGGCGGCGCTACGGGAAACTTCAATGCTCATAAAGTGGCCTATCCGGAGGTTAACTGGAAAAGCTTCGGAAAAGACTTTGTTGAAGGTTCCCTCGGTCTTCACCATTCCTTCCCAACAACTCAAATAGAACATTACGATCATATGGCATCACTATTTGATGCCCTTAAGAGGATAAACACAATTATTCTCGACCTTGACAGGGATATTTGGTCTTATGTTTCCATGGACTATTTCAAACAGAAGATTAAGAAGGGAGAAGTGGGATCTTCGGCCATGCCACACAAGGTAAATCCGATTGATTTTGAAAACAGTGAAGGAAACCTGGGTATTGCAAATGCCCTTTTTGAGCATTTATCAGCAAAACTTCCGGTGAGTCGTTTACAACGTGACCTTACCGACAGTACTGTGCTGCGTACCATTGGAGTTCCCTTTGGCCACACGCTCATAGGTTTCTCCTCAACGCTAAAAGGCCTTAATAAATTGCTGCTGAATGAAGCCAAACTTGATGAAGACCTTGAGAAGAACTGGGCCGTAGTAGCCGAGGCTATTCAAACGATCCTGAGAAGGGAAGGCTATCCAAATCCTTATGAAGCCCTCAAAGGTCTCACCAGAACAAACGAAAAAATCGACAGGAACAGCATTGGAGAATTCATTAAACAACTCGATGTTTCACAAGAAATTAAAAAAGAACTCCTCCAGATCACCCCTCAAAATTATACGGGAATTTGAAGGAGTGATCAGTGGTCGGTGGTCAGTGGTCAGTGGTCGGTGGTCAGTGATCAGTGGTCATGGGTCAGTGGTCAGTGATCGGTGTTCGGTGGTCAGATCAAAAATTGGATGTTACCACAGATTTTGAATCCTGAACCTTGAATTTTGAACCGTGAGCCTTGAACAAAAATAAAGGGCCTCAAAAATGTCATTTTTGAGGCCCTTTACTTTTATGGTTCTACTTTTTTAATCTAAAAAGCCGTTTAGTTGTGGCAGACCGGATACATCAAGCTCTCCTTCTTCGAAAGATCTAAGAAGTCGGATCAGGGATTCGGGATTCATGTCATTTCCGGTGAGGCGGGCAATTCCGAAGCCTTTCTCATCATCACTTCCAAAGACGATCAATTCATCTATAGCGTCATCTTCTCCCAGGTAGTAAAGTTCAGCCTTTTTTGTTCCTCCGCCGTAGCGTATAAGCTGTTTGTACTTGTCAGCTTTTAAAATGGAAGCCAGTCTTTCCTTCTCGGCCTCGTAAATATCCTTATTCTCTTCTTTCAATGGAAACCCCAGAATATTCACCTTTTTGATGGTTTCCAAGGTTGCTTTCTGTTCAGCACTAAGGCTGGCGTTATTTCCTGTTAACAAACTTGCAGGAATATCAAACGCCAAATACTGGTTGTCATTTTGGTGCTCAACGTAGAATTCCTGAAGGGTTGTTTCATTGTTGCATGAAACAACCCCCAGGCTTAGCAGCACCAGTATTAAAACTGATCTTTTCATTTTAATTGGTTTCTACTTTTTCTAATTCTTTCCCTCCGGGGATCTTAAAGTCGTTGGCAAGTTTTGATACCTGCGCCAGATTGATCTCACCGGTAATATTGAGGATCACAGACATTGGTTTATTCTTTTCCTCTCCTTCCATGAACATGAACAACTGGCTCACGTAATCATCATTTTTACCCGGCTTATAATAGAATCTTACAGTCTTTCCATCCTCGGATACCCGCATTAGCTCTTCCATACTACCTTTTTTTATGTACGACGCAACATCTGCAGCCATTTGTTTGCGAATATCATCTTTTGTGGTAGAAAGGACCTTCATCTCCTTTAGGTTCTCGATAAGATCAATATATGCCTGGGTTTCAGAATCATCTGCATTGAGGTCTATTTTAGTTAGCAGTTTGAACATCTTGCTCGTGACTACTACCGCATCTACTTCTTTCATGCTCTCATACTTGTCAAAGTTTTGAGCGTTCCCCAAAAAGGGTAATATAAGTGCCAGTAAGGCTAAGGTTAACTTTTTCATGATTTTGATTTTAGGTTCTTTATTTTACTATTTTATCTTTTGTACTATTAAATTCTTCAATATAGCCCAGGTCATCGGTACCAGAGTTCATGTACATTGCCATCATCTCAAGAGCTTCTTTAGTTTTTTTCATGGCAAGCTCGGGGTCTTCATAAGTTCCAAACTCACTAATCTGGTTTTCCTGTTGAATCACAACTCCCAGGAGAATAACTATAGACGCAGCGATAGCCACCCAGGAATAAACTTTTTTCCTTCCCTGGGAAAATGGCCCTGCTTTAGGAGTATAAGAGACTTCTTTGCTTAAGTGCTCTGTCCTCGCCTGCTCAAAGTAACAGAACATAGGAATGTACTGCTGCAGGTGGGGAGCCACCTCTCCCGAGCTAAAGTAGGCCCTAAGCCTTGCCTCCTCGGCTCCTGTGGTCTCGGCCTCAAAATATCGGTCGAGCAGTTTTTCAATTATTTGCGATTCCATAGCGGTGTCTTTTAATCATTTCTTCTTTTATTTTCTTTCGGGCTCTGCTTAAAGCTACCCGTATAGCTGTTTCTTTCATCTGGGTCATTTCAGCGATCTCCTCATATTCATATTGTTCCACTTCCCGAAGCTGCACAAGGATCTTTTGTTGCTCGGGCAATTCAGCAATGATCTTCTGAACCCAGTTTAGATCATCCTGCACCTCAACTTTACGTTGTAAAGAAGTTTCGCCGCACTCATAATTGCTGTGAACGATCCTAAGGTTATTGTTCTGTTTCAGCTTGAGCTGGTCCAAACAAAAATTTTTAGTAACCGTCATGGCAAATGCTTCCAGATTATTATAAGAACTTAACTGCTCCTTGCGGCTCCACAGTTTCATCATTACCTCCTGCGTTGCATCTTCGGCCGCCTCCTTCGAGACCAGTAATCGCAAGGCAAGTCTGTACATCTTGTCCTGTACCGGTTTCATAAGACTTATGAAAGTATGCTGCTTCATTTTGGTTTGGTTGGCAGGGCTTTTTACTGCCCCCTTTCCTTTACGACGGATACAATTCATTTTTGTTACCAAAAACTTCAAAAGTTTATTTTTTCAAGTACATTTATAGGTAACAAAAAGTTGCTAAAGCTATGAAATCTACTACAAACCTACTGCTGTTATGTTGCCTGTTGCTGCTCTCCAATTCCTGTTATGACGATCTGGATGATGTCATTAGACCTGCCAGCGAATTGGAGATTAAAAATTTTATCTGGCGGGCTATGAACGATATGTATCTGTATAAAGCAGATGTTCCCGAATTGGCCGATGATCACTTTGAAAATCAGGATGAGCTGAATGAGTTTCTTGAGAGCTTTGCTTCCCCCGAAGAACTCTTTTATAGAGGTTTGGTAGCCGATCATGATGAGTTTAGTTTTTTAGTGTCCGATTATCGCGCATTGGAAAGATCTTTCGACGGCCTTAATCTGTCAAACGGAATGCAATACGGAATAATACCATACACCACTAATTCAGAGGAAGTTGTAGGATATGTGCGATATGTCTTGCCCAATACTTCGGCTGAAGAAAAGGGAATCGAAAGAGGTGATTTATTTAATACTGTTGATGGAGTTCAATTAACCAGGGAAAATTACTTCAGGTTACTTCAACCGGCGACCTATACCATCGGGTTGGCAGAAGTTAGAGATGAACAGGTGGTTTCTACAGGGGAAACGGTAACCCTTCAGAAGGAGGAATATTCTACTAATCCGGTTTACATCGCAAAAACGTTGACAACTGAGAACGGAAAAGTGGGTTACCTCATGTATAATGGCTTTACCAGCAGTTTTGATGCCGTTCTAAATAATGCTTTCGCCATGTTTAAAGCTGAAGGGATTTCCGATCTTATTGTGGATCTAAGGTACAACAGTGGCGGCTCTGTAGAAACGGCAAATGATCTGGCAAGTATGATCACCGGACAATTTGCGGGAGAGATCTTTAGTAAGGAACAATGGAATGAAGATTACCAGACCCTTCTCGAAACCACTGCCCCTGAAAGTCTTATCAATCGATTCAACAGTAATATCGGAACCGGGGCTGCTATCAATAGTCTGGGGCTGTCAAAAGTATACTTCATCACCACACTTAGAACCGCATCTGCCAGTGAATTGTTGATCAACAGCCTTAAACCTTACATTGAAGTCATACAGGTAGGAGAAAATACAACGGGAAAATTTCAGGCATCAACCACTTTATATGATTCCCCGAACTTTAGAAGAAATGGCGCAAATCTTAGTCACACTTATGCTGTACAACCTCTTATTTACAAAACCCTCAATGCAAATAATGTGAGTGATTACGTGAATGGATTAGAACCCGATGTTGAAATAAGTGAAAATATTCAAACCCTGGGAATTTTAGGAGATCCTCAAGAACCCTTACTGGCTGCAGCTTTAGCTGTTATATCGGGAACCAACCCGCCTTTGAATTACAGTAAACAAAAAATGCAGGTGTTAGGAGAGAGTCAAATGTACGACCCACTGTACCAGAAGATGTATTCTGAAGAACCTTTATTAAAGTAACTTTAGTTCTGTTAAATTAACAATTCCTTATGTTTTTTCTTTGGTAATATCTCTGTTTAGATTAGTTTTAGCGACCATATAAATAAATTATACATGAAGAAGTTTTTTATGCCGTTGTTCCTGCTGGGAATTTTATTTACCTCCTGTTCAAAAGATGATGTTGTGGAGGAAGTTGAAGAAAAGAAAGAGGAAGTAGAACCAGTAGAACTAACTGCTGAAGAAAAGAAAGATCTCGAAATAAAAGATTTCATTTGGAAATCTATGAACAATATCTATTTGTATAAAAGCCATATTCCGGAATTAGCTGACAATTATTTCTCTACTCAGGCCGATTTAGATGAATATCTTTTAAAATGGGATACTCCAGATGACCTGTTTTACAGTGGACTGGTTGCCGATGAGGACAGGTTTAGCTGGATTGTAGAGGATTATGAAGAACTGGAGAGTTATCTTCAGGGCTCCAGTAAATCTGCTGGTTTCAGATACGGTTTAGTTTATGCTCCCAACAGCACTACTAAGGTTTTGGCTTACGTTATTTATGTTTCTCCTAACGGCCCTGCCGAAGCTGCAGGTCTTAAGCGAGCGGATTATATTTCAAAAGTGAACGGAACCGACATTACAGTTAATAACTACCAGAGCATTTTTAACCCAGATAATTTAGAATTGGGTCTCTCAACCATTGAAGATGGTTTTCTTGTCGAGGTGGAGGATCCAATCAATGTAACTAAAAGCGTATTTAAGGAAAATCCTATTGCTGTCGAGAAGATCTTCACGGTTGAAGGGGTAAAAATAGGATACCTGTATCTCTCCTCGTTTCTAGGGGAATTCGGGATTGATGACGTAAAGCTGAACGAAACTTTCGGAAGATTCAAATCCGAAAATATTGAAGAACTAATTGTGGATCTGAGATACAATGGGGGTGGATATTCCGAGTTTTCATCAGATTTAGCTAGTATGGTGACCGGGCAATTTAATGGAGAAATTTTCACTCAAGAGGTATGGAATGATGATTATCAAAGTTATTGGCAACAAAATAATCCCGAATATTTATATAGCCGCTATAATAATGAGATAAGTAATGGAGAAGCAATAAATAGCCTAAACCTTAATAGAGTACACATCATTGAAACTGGCCGGAGTTTTTCTGCCAGCGAAAGTTTCCTGATTGGTCTGGAGCCTTACATTGAAGTAATTCATGTAGGAACTCAAACCGGAGGTAAATTTCAAGGCTCGATTACCCTATATGATTCGGAAGGTCTTACAAATAAAAAGAATATCAATCCAAATCATAAATACGCCATTCAACCTTTAATTTACAAATTTGCTAATGCCAATGGTTACACCGATTTCGTAGACGGATTAATTCCTGATATTCGTATTGAGGAAGATATAAACAATCTCGGCCAGCTGGGAGAATTAGATGAACCTCTTTTAGCCAGAACAATTGAGGCAATAACAGGCGTCAGTAGCGTTTCAGCCGCTTACCAGAAGAAAGCCGATGAGCATGCACTTGATTTTCGTGAAATACCCATGGAAG
Source organism: Salinimicrobium aquimaris (assembly GCF_035607535.1). Lineage (NCBI taxonomy): Bacteria > Pseudomonadati > Bacteroidota > Flavobacteriia > Flavobacteriales > Flavobacteriaceae > Salinimicrobium > Salinimicrobium aquimaris. Next base: position 92,048 of record NZ_JAYDZX010000012.1, on the reverse strand, counting down.
ACGAGAAAGGATTTTTTATAAGTTTGGATGATCCAAAAAATCAATTGCCTTTCATTTTTAATAAAAAGTAAAAATTTTAAATCAGAATAAATTAAAAAATCCCGCTTTACAGCGGGATTTTTTGTTGACGTTATTATCACTACTTATTCTGCAATGAAAATTCCATTGGGATTTATCCCTGTATCATATGTATTTTCCAGATTCCCCGAGGCCGTATTATAAATATATAACTTTCCATCTCCTGTATAATCTGCACTTGCAGAAGCAGCATAGATCCTGCCCTCGTGAAGTCTAAACCCGTAGAGGTTAGACACCTCCTCCATATTAAAAAGAGGTTCTGAAGGTAAGGTTTCCTCCCCGCTGCCAAAGCTATAAACCTCTGTTCCTAAAGTATAATAAACAAGACCATTCTCTACAGTTATATTTGAAGGGTGCCAGGTAGCAGCAGCATTACTGAAAGTTTTAACTACTTCCATGGTTGACAGATCTATCTTACTTATTTCGCCTGCAGTTTCTCCTGCGTAATCTGGCAGTCCGGCACTGGAAACCCAGAGAAATCCATTGTCTTCAGAAAGGTCATTGGGAACATCACCAACAGTTATCGTCTTTTCTACTTCATCTCCCGAGATTACACTTATAATATCATTAAAGCTCCATCCACCCTGGTGTGCTACAAACAATTTCTCTCCTATTGCCAGGATATCCTCAGGTCCTTCTTCAACTTCTATCTTGTCCAGAAAATCAAAAGTGCGCGCATCGAAAACAGCTATGAAATCATCTGAAGGATCTGATGCGTCTCCCCAATTAGTGATATAAGCCAGCCCCATTAGAAAAGCTATTTTTCGAGGGTTTTCCAGTTCAGAATCAATAGTTGCCACGCTTTCAAACGTTCTGCGGTCCACAATCTCAATGGTGTTGGACACATTCACGACAATAAAGGCAAGGTCTTCATAAAATCCTATATCTGAAGCTGTATCTCCGAGATCACTTCCATTGACTTCAGAATAAATTCCCTGTTTTACCTCTCCTGTTGCTCCATCGATAAAAGATACAGATGAATTTCCCTGACCCCAAAGACCTTCGTTGAGCACAAGAATTCCTTCAGAAAAAGCTCCGGAATTATCGGGGACAGGATTGTTATCGTCATCAACCTCACAAGAAGTCAAAAGTGAGAACATAAAAAGCAGTAAAAGATAGTTTCTAATTTGCATTGGTTAAAATTTAAAGATTAATGAAGTATAAAATGATCGCCCCGGCATAGGTTTTGAAGGCATGCTTAGATATGAAGCATTGGAAATATTGCGTACCTCCAGTTCGAGGTTCAGCTTTTGTGTAATAAGGTCATAACCCAATCCGGCGTTCGCTACGGTGTAGGACTCGAGGGAATAACGATTGTCTGAAGAAGTGAAGACCTCTCCATTATAGAGCATTTGAAAGTAACTGTTGAAATTTCCAAAACCGTAACCCGCCGAAGCTGTGGCCTTATGTTTGGGAACAAAAATAAGTTGGTTCCCGTTTTCCTGATCGAGGGCACGGGTATAAGCATAGGTACCGCTAAAATTGAAAATATGACCGTTCAGGTTCCTGTTCCAGTCGGCTGTTGCTTCGAGACCATAATTAAGTGTTTCTTCAGTATTTTCTGGTCTCCAAACTCCATCTGTAGATGGTACCCAGCGCAGAAGATCTTCGGTGTCGATAATAAATCCTACGATGCTGAGTTCAAGGGTGGAGATCTGCAACTCCTGCCCCACTTCAGCCTGTAAGGACTTTTCCGGTTGCAGGTCCAGATTTCCTCCATTGTGCCAAAAAAGATCATTAAAAGTCGGAATCCTGTAATTGCTTGAGATATTTAGCTTTAGAAGATAATTCCCTGTTATCGCATAAGAAGTCCCGGCTGAAAAGAGCAAAGGCGAATCATATCGATCTGAAAACTCAGCTCTTGCACTAATTTCATATTTCAAAGGGTACAGATTATGTGTAAAAAGCAGCCCTGCAGAACTGGTATTTCTCTCTTGTGACCCGCTTATATTAGTTCCTTCGCCCGCCGTAGTATTATACTCTACTAAGGCAAATAATTTTTTATCATAACCCAGATCGTACTCAAGATCATATTTTACAATTCCTGTCTTTGCCCTTCCATAGCTGTAGTTTTCTCTATTCCTGTTCTCGAAATACCTGTAGCGTTCCTCCAGGTATGCCAGCCGCAAAGTGGATGTAAAATCACCTAAATAACTTTTCCATTCCAGTAAATTTCTACTGTTAAGATCTTCATATTTACTCCTGGAAGGAGCAGTAAGCGTGCCCGAGAAACCTCTTTCCCCATCAAAATATGCGGTATAGAATTTTAGGCTGTTGCTGTGGTTAAGGAGATAGGCGGCTGCCGCACTTATAGCGGTATTAGAAAAGTCTCCATTCTCGTTCTTTTTTTCTGAATTGGGGTAAGGAAAATCATTCTGGCTGTCATGTCGGGCAACATTTAACTGAAGGCTCAGCTTTTCTGTAGAAAATTCAGAATCAAAATTAGCGAACCGGGTGTCAAAGCTGCCATAGCGTAATCTGATTTCATTTTGAAAACCCTTACTAAACCTGAACCGATTGTTGAGATGCACACTACCTCCAATCGCGCCGCTGCCATACAAGACACTTCCCCCACCCGACCGGATAGCAACGTTCTCATATCCGGAAGTAAGGATGGTATTAAAATCTGTTTGCCCGGTAAACTGAGAATTGATATTGATTCCATTCCAAACCACAGCTGTCTGGGAAGCCGTTGTTCCTCTAAAAGAAGCTGAAGCTACCATTGCCGGCCCATTCTCCCTGAAGTAAATCGGAGAATTGAATTTAAGTACAGAAGTGAGCGCCGGCGGATTTTGCTGCAGTACAGAATCGTTTAAAACCTGAACAGTGTTAGTCTCAGAGTTCCGAAAAAGATGTACATCACTCAGCACAACTTCCTCCAAATAATTAATTGAGTCGAGCTGACCGTATCCCGTGAAGGAACAGAGTAGCAGTGGAAATAAAATGTAGAAGACGCTTTTTTTCATCATCCGCAGGCTTTTTTCCCGAAAGCCAAAGGTTTTAATTGCTGAAAATTGGCAGGTCTCCTGGCTCGCGTCCTTTTGTTGACCTTCCCATCCCGATAGCTATGGAGACAGTGGTATGAAGCGTACAAAAGGCATTCCGACGCATCGGAACTAAGCTTACAGTTGCGGGAACAGCTCAGGCTTACTTGAAGGTAGATTTTAGAAGTTAGAGGTTAGAAGTAATTCAAACTCAAAAATCGCTTCGGAAGTTATCGACAGAATTTCGTATTTCGTCATTCGTACTTCTAACTTCCCCTGATTCCCTTTTAATCGATGTCTTTTCTTTCTGAAAAACCTCAGAAAACAATCGAACCAAAATTTCACTGCGAAAATAAACAATTCAATTCTTCCGCTCTCAATAATTTTAAATAATCTTACTTTTGAACTGCCAATGAAGAAAATTCCATACAAGATCATCCTGTTATTTTCGATCCTTATCCTGGGTTGCAAATCTGAGGAAAAGGAAGAGACTCCGCTGTTGACGCAGGAAGGAGAGGAAATTGAGATAAAATATGCATCGGGTCTAAAAATCATAAATTTTGGGGATCACATGATCCTTAAGGTGGAAAATCCATGGCCCAATGCCGATAGGACCTACCGCTATTTATTGGCTAAGGAAGGAGCAGATGTACCGCAGAATGTGAAGTTTGACGAAAGGATCCAAATCCCGGTAGAAAAAATGGTAGTCACCTCCACTACTCATATCCCATCACTTGAAATACTGGAGACCGAAGGCTCTCTGGTCGGTTTTCCGGGTTTGGATTATATTTCATCGGAAAAGACCAGAAAATTAATTACTGAAGGAAAAGTAAGAGAGCTTGGAAAAAATGAAGCTCTAAACACAGAAAACCTACTGGACCTGCAGCCCGATGTGGTGATAGGCTTTTCCATTGACGGCAGCAACAAGAGCTTCAACACCCTCCAAAAAAGCGGAATTCCGGTAGTTTTTAACGCCGACTGGACTGAAAGTTCTCCACTGGGAAAAGTGGAATGGATAAAATTCTTTGGTGCCTTCTTCCTAAAAATGGAGCAGGCAAATGCCTTTTTTGAAGAGGTAGAAAAAAACTATTTGTCTGCAAAGGAACTCGCAAAAAAAGCTGAAGAAACTCCTACAGTGGTGGCGGGCTCCATGTATAAAGATCAATGGTACCTCCCGGCAGGTAATTCGTGGCAGGCACTTTTCATCAAAGATGCCAATGCTAATTATCTTTTTGGAGATACCGAAGGTACAGGAAGTCTTTCCCTCTCTTTTGAAACCGTTCTGGCAGAAGCTGCCAATGCCGAATTTTGGGTTGGTCCGGCGCAATTCACAGCCTATGAAGAGCTAAAAAATGCCTCTCCTCATTACACCAGATTTAAAGCTTTTCAGGAGCAGAACATCTATACCTTTTCGAGCGAAAAAGGGGAAACCGGCGGCGTAATTTTTTACGAGCTCGCCCCAATGCGACCCGATCTGGTCCTGAAAGATCTGATCTCCATTTTTCATCCACAGCTGCTACCTGAATATACCACCACCTTTTATAAACCACTGGACTAGTTGGAAACCACCCGCTCTTATACCGCTGTGCTCTTGCTCCTCCTGGGAGTGACAGTGGCAGTGTGGTTTCTCAACATTAGCCTGGGGTCTGTAAACATCCCTTTTGAGGAAGTAATTGCTGTTTTGTTCTCTTCGGAAACAGCCAACGAGAGCTGGCAATATATTATTACCGAATATCGTATCCCAAAAGCAATCACAGCCGTTTTAACAGGCTCTGGTCTCGCTGTAAGCGGAATGCTGATGCAAACGATGTTCCGGAATCCACTGGCAGGTCCATATGTACTGGGACTAAGCAGCGGAGCCAGTTTGGGAGTTGCGGTAGTACTCATGGGAGCAACATTAACTGGAGGGCTTGCCGGAAGCATTCTGTTGTCAGAATGGGGCCTGGTGATAGCCTCCAGCCTTGGAAGTCTCCTCGTATTACTTGCTGTTTTACTGGCTTCGGTAAGACTAAAAGACACCATGGCCATTCTTATCATCGGGCTCATGTTTGCCAGCCTTACGTCGGCAGTTGTGAGCGTGTTGTCATATTTTAGTCCGGCGGCGCAGTTGCAGCAGTACGTGTTCTGGTCCTTCGGAAGTGTGGGTGATCTTAGCTGGAGCGAGGTGTTCGTACTCAGCATTTTTTGGCTAACCGGAATTTTAATAGCCCTCTTCAGCATAAAGAACCTAAATTCGCTTTTACTGGGGGAGCAATACGCCCGAAGCCTGGGAATGAATATTGGAAGAAACCGCTTGTTATTGATCATTTCCACAAGTCTACTGGCAGGTAGTATTACAGCCTTTGCAGGACCAATCGCATTTGTGGGACTTGCAGTTCCGCACCTTATAAGACAGGTCATTCCGGTAAATGATCACAGGATTCTGTTGCCGGCGGTGATTCTGGGCGGAGCTATTTTAATGTTGCTATGTGACATGGTAGCACAACTTCCGGGAAGTGAACACACCTTACCCATAAATGCCATTACTTCCCTCGTGGGAGCACCCGTGATCATCTGGCTTCTGGTAAGAAAAAGAAAATTCCTCTTTTAAAATTCAGCAGCATAGAAACAGGAGCGAAAAATATCATTTTAAAGACTGAAGATCTCAACATAGGTTACAGCAAGAAGCAGCAGGAGAATGTCGTTGCTTCTAATATTAATATTGCTGTGGAAGAAGGAGAACTGGTGGCTGTAGTTGGAATAAACGGAGTGGGAAAATCCACTTTTTTAAGAACTATAAGTGGAGTGCAACCAGCGCTTTCAGGAGAGATCAACATCAATGGGCAAAACAGGGAAAATCTTTCTTCAGAAAAGCTGGCGACAATGATAAGCCTTGTTCTCACAGAACAGCCATTATCCAAGAATCTTGGGGTTGCAGAACTGGTGGCCCTGGGACGGCAACCCTACACTAACTGGATAGGCAGCCTAACCGAAGAGGATCGTAAAATGGTAAAAAACGCCCTGTCTCTTGTGAGGATTGAAGACTTAAAGGCTAAAAAGTGCTATGAACTTAGTGACGGCCAGTTACAAAAGGTTCTTATTGCCCGGGCCCTGGCCCAGGATACCCCACTTATGATCCTCGATGAACCCACTTCTCATCTCGACATGTATCATAAAGCCCAGGTTCTAAAATTGCTGAAGGACCTTAGTTTATGTACGAACAAAGCTGTGATCTTTGCTACTCACGAGATTAATCTCGCTCTTCAGCTTTGTGATAAGATCATCTTGATGAAGCCCGATGGAGTGGTACAGGATAGTCCGCAACAGCTCATTCAAAAAGGGCATTTTGAGAGCATCTTTCCGCAGGATCTGATTGTTTTTGACAGGACCACCGAAACCTTCAGAATAAAAACCTGAAAATAGTATCTTTGGGCAAACCTGCTCCTCATGATTGATCCTATCCTCCTCGCAATCTCCTTCGGAATTCTCATTTTTGGAACCTTTTTGGGTTATTTGATCGCAAACTTCAGAAGCAAAAGTGTGCAGAATGTTCTGAAGGAAAGAAATGAACAGCTCAATAATCAGTTTCAGGATTATAAAGTGCAAATACAGGAACAGCTGCTTCAGTTTAAAGAGCAGGCTAAGGAAGAAAAGGAAGCTATCAATAAGCAACTTTTGGAGGCCTGTGAGGAACGGGAAAAAATAAGGGGTGAAAAAGACATTTTTAGTACTCAATTGACAGAGCGGAATTCAGAATATAAGAATCTTCAGGAAAAGCTCGCAGAACAAAAAGGAGAGTTAGAAAAACTTCAGGAGAAATTCAGCAAGGAGTTTGAGAATCTGGCGAATAAGATCCTGGAGCAGAAATCGGAAAAATTTACCAGCATCAATAAAGAAAATATTGAGCAGATCCTTCAACCGCTTCAGGAAAAGATAAAAACTTTTGAAGATAAGGTTGAAAAGAATTCGAATGACTTCATTGAGCGGCATGCACAGCTGGGAAAACAACTTCAGTATTTACATGAGCAGAACATCAAGATAAGCGAGGAAGCCAACAATCTTACTAAAGCTCTTAAAGGTGAAAATAAAACCCAGGGAAATTGGGGAGAACTGATCCTGGAGCGGGTTCTGGAAAAATCGGGCCTGGTAAAGGACCGGGAATATTTTCTTCAGAGATCGCATGAAACTGAAGATGGAAAAAAGCTGCTGCCCGATGTTGTACTGCATTTACCGGGTGACAAAAGAATGGTCATTGATTCAAAGGTTTCCCTTGTTGCCTATGAACGATATGTAAACGAGGACGACGAGGAAAAGAGAGGTAAATTTCTAAAGGAGCATTTGCGGTCGCTCAACAGCCATATTCAGGACCTGAGTTCCAAGAAATATGAGGACCTGTATAAGATGAAGTCTCCAGATTTTGTGCTCATGTTCATTCCTGTGGAACCGGCATTGTACTTAGCTCAAAATCTTGATAATTCTTTCTTTTATACCGCTTTTCAAAAGAATATTCTTCTGGTAAGCCCTACAACCTTGCTATCGGTACTCCGAACCATTGATACTTTGTGGAGCAATGAAAAACAACAACAAAATGCCTTGGAGATCGCAAACCATGCGGCTTCCCTTTACCACAAATTTAAGCTACTGCTCGATGAACTTGAGACAGTGGGAAAAAGACTGAAATCGACGACTACGGCATATGATGATGCCATGAAAAAATTGACCGGGCAACAGAATCTTATCAAGGATATCGATCAATTGGAAGCCCTTGGTATTTCCCCAAAACAAAAAATGTCTCAAAAATGGCTTTCCCGCGCGAATGGGGAGGACACACAAAATCAATTGAATTAACAGCATGAAAAAACTAAAATTCTTCTATTTTTTAGCGATCTGTAGTATCACACTTAGCCTTTCCGCGCAGGAAAATTATTTTCCTTCAGAAGATAAATGGGAAGAAAAACAGCCTTCAGATTTCAATATAGACCCTTCAGCGGCAATAGAGTTCGCCAAAAACAATGAATATTCAGAATCCAGGGACCTTCGGCAGGCAATCTTGAAAGGTTTTGAGCATGAGCCTTATCACGAAATTCTTGGGCCCACGAAAAGACGCGGAGGTCCTGCAGGAATGATCCTTAAGAACGGCTATATCATTGGAAAATGGGGAGATATTGACCGGGTGGATATGACCTTTAGCGTTACCAAAAGTTTTCTGGCGACCACTGCCCTGCTCGCAGAGCAACAAGGACTTATTGACAGTTTTGACGATAAGGTAAAAGAATATGTTTGGGATGACATTTTTGAAGGTCCACACAACAGTAAGATCTCCTGGGAACATTTGCTTCATCAAACCTCTGACTGGAGCGGACAACTTTGGGGTGGCTTTGACTGGGCCGACAGACCTTCTTCTTCTCAAAACATTGATCAATGGCGCGGGAGAGAACTAAAGGAGCCGGGTACTTCTTACAAGTACAATGATGTAAGGGTAAATGTCCTGGCCTATTCCCTGCTCAATGTCTTTAGAGAACCCTTGCCCCGCGTTCTTAAGAATGAGATCATGGATCCAATTGGTGCCTCCACTACCTGGCGCTGGTATGGCTATGACAATTCATGGGTAACTATCGACGGACTAAAGATGCAATCGGTAAGTGGGGGCGGTCATTCGGGCGGCGGAATGTTCATCAACACTAAAGACATGGCCAGGTTTGGACTTCTCTACATGAACGATGGCAGCTGGAATGGAAAGCAGCTTTTAACTCCTCAAAATATTTCCAAAGCCATGCAAGGTTCAAATGTCAATGAAAAATATGGTTACATGTGGTGGCTCAACCGCGGAGAAGGCAACTGGAAGAATGTACCTGAACATGTTTTTTACGCAGCCGGCTTCGGAGGGAATTTCATAGTCGTAGATAAAGAAAATGATATAGTTGTCGTCACCCGCTGGTTAGACCCTTCCAAAATGGGAGAATTTATGAACCTGCTTTACCAAAATCTATAGAATGATACCAGAATACAAGACAGTTGCCGAATCTCATGTTACCATTTCGGAACTTATGCTTCCCTCCCATTCCAACTTCAATGGCAAGATCCACGGGGGATATGTGCTTTCCCTGCTTGACCAGATCGCTTTTGCCTGTGCTTCTAAACACTCGGGCGTCTATTGCGTTACGGCAAGTGTTGATACGGTGGATTTTCTAAATCCAATTGAAATCGGGGAATTGGTAACGATGAAAGCCTCTGTAAATTTCGTTGGTAACAGTTCGATGCAAATTGGAATTCGGGTAGAAGCCGAGAATATTCAAACCGGAGAAGTTAAACACTGCAACTCTTCCTATTTTACTATGGTCGCTAAAGACAGCGAAGGGAAATCGGTCAAGGTTCCTGGATTGATTCTAAAGTCCAGAGATGATATTCGAAGGTTTGCCAAAAGTATCAAGCGGTACGATAACAAGAGGGTTCGTCTCAAAGAATTTACAGAAACAGATTTTGTTTCGGAAGAACACCTGCACATAGTAGAGACCTATAATGTAAAGATCGAGCAGTAAGTGAAGTTCAACGGGTTCATAGCTGCACTGCTCTTTGCCATTCTCCTCGCCTGGTTCTTACCAAACGGGCCGGAGGTATTGCCGCTTAAGACCATTACCGATATTGGAATAGGATTTATATTCTTTTTCTATGGGCTAAAGCTATCCCCGACGGAATTTAAAGCAGGTTTTAGTAATTACAAAGTCCATATTATTATCCAGCTTACCACTTTTCTCATTTTCCCCATGCTGGTGCTGGGCTTCACACCTTTCTTTGAAGGAGGCACTTCCTCCCAACTCTGGCTGGCTCTTTTTTTTCTTGGAGCTTTGCCGTCTACCGTGAGTTCTTCCATAGTGATGGTTTCCCTTGCAAAAGGAGACATTCCAACCGCAATATTTAATGCCAGTCTTTCAGGTTTGATAGGAATTATAGCTACCCCTGTCTGGATGAGTCTTTTCATGGCTTCCTCTTCAGACTTTGAGTTTGGCGCTGTAATTCAAAAGCTGTTGATCCAAATCATTTTACCGTTGGCTATTGGGCTATTTCTCCAGAAATACCTGGGGACACTGGCCAGAAAGAATTCGACGAAGATCAGTTTTTTTGACAAGTCGGTTATTGTCCTGATCGTTTACGCCAGTTTTAGCAGCGCCTTTTCCTCGGAATTATTCACTAAAGTTGGGTTGGCAGATCTTCTGAAGCTTTCGGTTTTAGTCACAGTTCTATTCTTTACGATCTATTTTGGCCTCGGGCTCGTCTCAAGATGGATCAATTTTTCTACTGAAGATGAGATCACAGCCAAATTCTGTGGCACGAAAAAATCGTTGGTACATGGATCTGTAATGGTTAAGGTCATCTTTGGGAACAGCGCAGCAAACGCCTTGTACCTTCTACCTATAATGCTTTACCATATCCTGCAGTTGCTGGTGATCGCTATTTTTGCTGAAGGTTACAGGAAAAGGGAAATGGAAAATGGTTAAAACCATTCCTGTTTACCCAGCCTACTGTATATCCCCCCCGGATTAAAATCCGGGGCTATTTTTATATTTCCTCCAAAACCTGGATTATTGCGAGTTAGGCTATGGAAAATCCTTGTTACAGGAATTACATCCGTTGATCCCAATTATCAAGTTCTGAAAAATAAGTTTTAAAACGTTTATTTTCAATTAATTAAAACATAGTTTTATAGCCCCGGGTTTAAACCCGGGGTTTTGAAGAGATCAATAACAACAAAACCGTTTTAACAGTTTTCAACTTTATGATTCTATGCCTCATTCCTATAATAAAATTTGGATCCATGCCATTTGGTCAACTAAAGATCGGCGGCCGTTCATTATAAAACCGATTGAGACCCAGATCTATGACTTTATTAATAAGGAATTTAAAGAGATGGGGTGCCAGGAAAAAATTATTAATGGAATGCCAGATCATATTCATTGCCTATTTCTGTTAAATCCTCAAAAATCCATTGCCGAAGTAATAAAGCAAATTAAAGGCAGTAGTTCCCATTACATTAATAGTAACAACTTAACTTATGAAAAGTTTGCATGGCAAACCGGCTATGGAGCATTCTCTGTGTCAGAATCGGCCGTAGAAAAGGTTTTCCGATATATCCTCAACCAAAAAGAACATCACAGAACAAAGACATTTCAGAAAGAATATGAAGAGTTTTTAAAACTGTATAGGTTTGAAAACTAATGATGTATTATTTTGTTCAAAAAAACTTAGTAGTCTTTTTTGTCTGCAAGAAGTTCCTTCACCTATGGTCAAGTGAAGATTAAAATCTTCTTTCTTCATCAAAAAATTGCAGCAGTTTTTACAACATTTATGATAAAAAGAATCCACCCCATCACGAGCAATAATCCCCCTAATGGGGTAACAGGTCCCAAAAATGACATTTTTCGTCCGTTAGCTCCAGACAGTACCAAGCCATAAATACTAAAGGAGAAAAAGAAAACCCCGAGGATTAAAATCCAGCCCATAAGGTTTTGAGAAAAACCGGTAAAGGGGAAAATGGTTCCGCAGAGAATAAGCAGCAGGGCGTGATACATTTGATATTTCACACCGGTTTCAAAGCTTTTTAATTGTTCCTCATTAAGGTACTTCTTTAACCCGTGCGCTCCAAACGCACCAACTATTACTGCCAGGGCACCATAAAGTCCGCCCATTACAAGAACCAGTTCTTTCATATCCTTTGAATAAAGAAAAATGCCACCTTAAAAAGATGGCATTCAAAAATAGCATTTTCTAATCTTATTTGCTTAAGTACATCTTTCTCCTGGAATACAACTCGTAGAAGGTATCATCTCTTAAACTGTCAATGAACAGGATACTTTCTCCTGTACTCTTCATCTCCGGTCCCAGCTGCTTGTTCACATGCGGGAATTTGTTGAAGGAGAATACAGGTTGCTTGATTGCATATCCATCAAGCTTGGTGCTGTATTCAAAATCGGTCACCTTTTTCTCTCCCAACATTACCTTAGTAGCAAAGTTCACATAAGGCTGCCCGTAAGCTTTAGCAATAAACGGCACTGTTCTGGAAGCTCTTGGATTGGCTTCTATAATGAACACCTTGTCATCTTTAATGGCAAACTGAATATTAATAAGACCAACTGTATTCAATGCCAGCGCGATCTTCTTAGTATGATCTTTTATTTGTTGTAAAACAAGGTCACCCAAATTGAAAGGAGGAAGTAGGGCGTTTGAATCCCCGGAATGTATTCCACAAGGTTCAATGTGCTCCATAATTCCAATGATCTGGACGTTTTCCCCGTCACAAATAGCATCGGCTTCGGCTTCTATGGCTCCGTCCAAATAGTGATCCAACAATAACTTATTATTTGGGATCTTACGAAGAAGATCTACAACATGAGCCTCCAGGTCCTTTTTGTTGATGACGATCTTCATTCCCTGGCCACCAAGTACATAAGAAGGACGCACAAGGATTGGAAAATCAAGTTCATCTGCCAGCTCAAGCGCCTCATCGGCAGTCTCGGCTACTCCAAAATCCGGATAAGGAATATCGTTCTGCTGCAATAGTTTAGAGAACGACCCTCTGTCTTCAGCAAGATCCAGGGATTGGTAGCTGGTTCCTATGATCTTGATTCCGTAGCGATCAAGTTTTTCAGCTAACTTAAGGGCAGTCTGCCCTCCAAGTTGGACAATAACTCCTTCAGGGTTTTCGTGACGAATGATGTCATATATATGTTCCCAGAATACCGGTTCAAAGTAAAGTTTATCTGCAACATCAAAGTCGGTCGAAACTGTTTCAGGATTACAGTTGATCATAATGGTTTCATAGCCACATTCTTTGGCTGCCAAAACCCCGTGAACACAACAATAGTCAAATTCAATTCCCTGACCGATCCTGTTGGGCCCGGAACCAAGAACAACAATTTTGCGTCGGTCTGATACCTTGCTGTCGTTCTCAACATACCTGAAGCCATCCTTTGTTTCGATTTCAGCTTCAAAAGTTGAATAGTAATAAGGCGTTTCAGCTTTAAATTCGGCAGCACAGGTATCTACGAGTTTGTAGACCCTATTAATACCAACCTCTTCACGTTTCTTGTAAACCTGACTTTCGAGGCAGTCCACCATGTAAGCGATCTGCCTGTCGGCAAAACCTTTCTGCTTAGCTTCGAGTAGGAGATCCTTTGGCAGGGAATCTATATTATATTTTGATATTTCTACCTCAAGAGCATGAAGTTCTTCATATTGTTTAAGGAACCACATGTCGATCTTGGTAATCTCGTGTATGCGGGCAAGCGGAATCCCCAGCTGAATCGCGTCATAAATAACGAACACCCTGTCCCAACTCGCATTTTGGAGTTTCTCAAGAATTACATCATAGTTTGTGTATCCTTTTCCATCTGCTCCCAAACCATTTCTCTTGATCTCAAGGGATTGCGTGGCTTTGTGAAGCGCTTCCTGGAAGGAGCGTCCTATTCCCATTACCTCACCAACAGATTTCATTTGCAGACCGAGCGTTCTGTTACTGCCTTCAAATTTATCGAAGTTCCAACGCGGGATCTTCACGATCACGTAATCCAGAGTGGGTTCGAATAATGCGGAAGTTGATTTGGTGATCTGGTTATCCAGCTCATCGAGCGTATAGCCTATGGCCAGTTTTGCAGCGATCTTCGCAATTGGATATCCTGTAGCTTTGGAGGCCAAAGCGGAAGAGCGGGAAACCCGTGGGTTGATCTCTACTGCAATAATATCTTCATTTTCATCGGGACTCACTGCAAATTGAACATTACATCCCCCGGCAAAGTCTCCAATACTCCTCATCATTTTTATAGCCATGTCCCTCATCCTTTGATAGGTGACATCACTAAGCGTCATGGCCGGTGCAACAGTAATTGAATCCCCGGTATGGATTCCCATTGGATCCATATTCTCAATAGAACAAATGATCACGACGTTGTCGTTCTTGTCCCGAAGTAATTCCAGTTCATATTCTTTCCAGCCTAGAAGGGCTTTATCGATCAATACCTCGTGAATTGGAGATGCTTCAAGACCGGCCTCCAGCAATTCGTCAAATTGATCCTCGGTATGTACAAAAGAAGCTCCGGTTCCACCAAGAGTGAAGGAGGCTCTAATTACCAGCGGAAAACCGAATTCCTGCGCTATCTCTTTACCTTCAAGGTATGAAGTGGCAATTTGTGCCGGGGCAACCGGGACCCCGATGCGTCCCATAAGCTGTTTGAATTTTTCCCTGTCTTCAGTAATATTGATCGCATCGATATCTACCCCGATCAATTTAACATCAAAATCTTTCCAGATGCCCTTTTCATCTGCTTCTATACAAAGGTTGAGTGCAGTTTGCCCTCCCATGGTTGGAAGAACCGCATCGATCTGCGGGTGTTCCTTAAGAACTTCAATTATAGATTTTGTGGTGAGAGGCTTTAAATAAACATGATCGGCCATCGAAGGATCGGTCATGATAGTTGCAGGATTGGAATTTATGAGGATAGTTTCTATCCCGTCCTCTCTTAAGGATCGCAAAGCTTGTGTACCGGAATAATCAAACTCACAAGCCTGCCCTATAATAATAGGACCGGAACCAATTATTAAAATACTTTTAAGGTCTTTATTCTTGGGCATTAGGAAATATTTTGAGTGGGTGTGTTTTGTAAAAATAGGAACCTAAAGGGTATAAAAAAAGGCGTTACTTAAAAAAGTAACACCTTTAATATTTCGGGTCGATAATCATCTAGTGTTTATGCCTTTGCTCAGAGGAAACAGATAATTTCTTTCTTCCTTTTGCTCTTCTGCGAGCAAGCACTTTTCTTCCGTTAACACTTGCCATACGCTCTCTAAAACCGTGCTTGTTTTTTCTTTTCCTCTTTGATGGTTGAAACGTTCTTTTCATGATAATTATCTTTAATCTTCTTTGAAATCGCTTTGAAAAAAGCTTTAAGACCTCCTCTTAAAACTGCGGGCAAATATACAAAGAGTTTTTACTTGCACAAACCCTAATTTGAAATAATTTCCAATTGTTTTTCTTACCTTTGCAGCCTTTAAATTTTACTGCAAATGTTCAATAAAGTCTACAAATTGATCATCACCGGAATCCTGGTGATCCTCGCCATCTGGCAATTTTTCGAAGGTAATATAGGTAACGGAATATTCCTTTTACTTCTTTCGGGGATTTTTGTCTTCCTCTATTATAAGAATGAGATGATCTTAATGGCCTTTTTGAGACTTAGGAAACAAGATTTTGCAAGAGCCAAGAAATGGCTTGACAAGATCAAGGATCCCGAAAAAGCTCTTACCCAAAAACAACAGGGCTACTATTGGTACCTACACGGATTGATGGTTTCCCAAACCAATATAACTCAGGCTGAAAAATTCTTCAAGAGAGCGATCAAACTCGGTCTTTCCATGAAACAGGACCTGGCTATGGCAAAACTTAATCTTGCGGGAATAGCCATGACCAAACGCCGAAAAAGAGAAGCCCAAATGCTGCTGCAGGAAGCAAAGAAACTTGATAAGCACAACATGCTTGATGAACAGATCAAGATGATGAAGCAGCAAATGAAAAAGATCTAGAAATTGACCCTTCCGGAATTTTTCTTTAAGATTTCTTTTGTAGGATTTTCAGGGCTGTATTTCAACAAATATTTAGGTATTTAATCGAGTAATTTCCCCGCTAAGGTTCTTATAGCGTACTTTTGTACAAAATTTGGACCCCTAGCTAAATGCGCAAATTTTTTCTTTTGATTCTTACATGCTCCTGTCTTTTGACAAGCTACGGTCAGCAGGAACAAATAAGTTTTTCTCAAGCACTTAGCCTCCACCTTCCCAAGTATAAAAAACACGCAGATAAAGCTTATCGCACTCAAAATGTGGAAAGAGCTACTTTTCTGTTCGACTCACTCGTGAATCATTGTTTAAAGGGAAGTCGAATGGATAACTTTAAGGTAAAAGACCTCAGAAAGAAATCCGTTCTTCTGGATGAATTCCACAAGCCGGTATATCTTACTACTTATGCTTCCTGGATAGCTCCTACCGCCGGAGAAATCCCTGCACTAAACAAGCTAGCCGATAAATACCATGAACAGGTAGACTTCGTGATGTTGTTTTGGGATGATCGTGAAACTGCGAAGCAACTTGCTCAAAAATACAGCGATAACATCTCCATTCTTTATGTTGATGAGATGCAGAATACCAGTCCGCACGTAATTAAAATGATGAAGCACTCCCTTGGCTTCCCAACTTCCTTTTTAATGGATAAGGATAAAAAGATACTGGATATAAGGAGAAAGATCTCCCATCCATTTGGGATTGAGTTTGAGAAATCCTTCAACCTCAACTATGATGCGTTCTCTAATGCGCTTTCCCTACTCCTTATAAAAGACAGCAGCCAGTACTCTACAGCTGAAGAAACTTTTACCCCGTAAGAGGGTACAAAAAAGCAACCTGAACTTTACAGGAACCTAACTAATTACCATTACGAGCACGTCAAAAACTGAAGCTATTTCAGCTAATGAAGGCCTATTTCTCAAGAGCCTTCTCTTTTTTCAGGATTTCCATTATCAGGGAGCCGGAGAATAATAACCTTCTTCAGGGAGTTCTATAAGATATTCCTTTCGGGACCTGTTGTTAAGATGGGCCTCGCGCAGCCATGGATTGTGGATCTTAAGGATTTTATAGTTGATCCCGAAGTCCTGAGCGAACTTCGCAAAATCGGTCACTGCGGTGTCCACTTTAACTTTATAGGAAGGAATAGGTTGGTAAAGGTCCTTTTGCCTGAAGTTAAACCCATAGCTCTTGGCGTTTTCCATGATCTCCTTTAATGCCAGGATCCTGAAGACGTAGCGACCGGTTTCTTCCCCCAGAAGCAAGTCGTAATAATCTACTACGTCCTGCCTCTCTCTCTGTCTGTCCACTCCATAATTCCCGGCGTTGTATGCAGCAGCAGCGAGGGTCCAGGTTCCAAACCGCTCTTTTGACTTCTTCAGATATTCAGCAGCTACGCGGGTCGATTTTTCAAGATTATAACGCTCATCCACATTATCATTTATTTCCAGCCCGTATTCCTTTCCGGTACTTTCCATGATCTGCCAGAAGCCCCTTGCTCCCGCAGGAGAAACTGCATTGGTGAGTCCGCTTTCGATCACAGCTATATATTTGAGATCATCGGGAACCCCGTACTCCTCTAAAATGGGTTCTATGACAGGAAAATACTTATTTGCCCGCTTCAGCAGCAATAGCGTATTTGATTGCCAATAGGTATTCACTAACAGCTCTCTATCCATCCTTTCAAAAACATCGGGGTCTTCTAAAGGTACAGTTTCGCCCGCAAACTCGAGATCATCTGGCATAGGAAGTGCATAGACGTTATAGCCATTTGAAATTTGCTTTTCCTGATTTTCATCTGTAGGGGCATCCTGGACCGCATTTATACCCAGTCCACAAACCACCAGCAAACTCCCTCCAATAAGTATGTTCTTCAGTTTCATATTAATTGATTATTTCTTTTTCTTTCTTTTTTTTAAGTTTTCCGGTAAGGATAATTTCTTCCAAATGATCATTGAACCATCTAAATCTATTGATGATCATCACGTGAGTTCCTCCTTTCACAGTTATACATCCGTCAATATATTTGTAAGGAAAGATCTCGTCCTTATCACCATGTATATGCACTACGCCCTTATAAGGTTCGGGTCTCTCCCAGCACACCATCTTTTCTATCGCCCAGTCCAGATAGCGCGTATCGGTAATTGACAGGTATTTCTTGTAGAGTTTTGCTCTCTTTGTAGCAAAATCTCCTACTGCAATCTTTTCCAGAGCATCTACATGCCGGGCCAAAGAAGTGGGCAGGATCTTAAATGCTTTAGTACAACGGGCGAAGCGCATTCTTCGGGGCAACTCCTTTTCACTCTTTACACTGGAGATGATAATCACCCTTTGCACCTCAATGATCTGGGCCATTTCCTGAACAATAACCCCGCCAAAGGAGACTCCAATTAGAACAGGATCCTCATGTTCAATCTTTTTACACAATCTTGCAGAATAATCGATAAGTTTTTCCCCAGGTTTTGGCAATAACCAATCCAGCCAGTGGATCTTAAACTTATCTTCCGGCAAACTTATCATTTCAAAAATGCTTGGATTTGCAGCCAAACCCGGCATACAGTATACGTGAATTAGAGAGTCTTTCGCCATATTTCAAGAGCTTCTACAGCCCAGATGTGCCCAAAAATCATTAACTTTACTTCCAAATTTAAGGGAAATTGACTGCCTCAAATAATTTTTAATATAAAATTTCCTGCCGGTTATTCCGGAACAGCCAATTTTCATCTATTATACAATACTTCTAAAAGTGGCTGATTTTTTGATACTTAGTTAGAAAAACAAAAACTATGGACCCTCAACTAACTGTTAATGACAATGAATTCCTGCGTCAATTTGAGCTTCAGGTTGATGGAGATTTAGCCAAGATCGAATATGCGAGTCAGGACCGTAAGATCTTCCTTACCAAACTGGAAATGAGCGAAGACCTCAAGGAAAAAGGCTATCTTGAACCATTTATTGAAAAGGTGCTGGATATTATCAAAGAGCGTGAGATTCGGGTGATGCCTACCAGTCCTACCATTGCAAAGTTCATGCGAAAGAATCGACGCAGATACAAAGATATGCTCCCGGTTGGCATAAATATCTAAAGCAAGATTTTATCCTCTACATAGGAGAAACGGACCAACCCGTCTTCTCCTATTTCTTTTAATTCTACCTGATGTAGTGTATTTACCAGTGCCGGGTCCCAGGGAGTTTTCACTTTGACATAGTTCTCAGTAAAGCCGTGGATGTATCCTTCTTTATTCTCCCCTTCAAAAAGAACAGTTTTAGTCTTGCCTAACTGAGACTCATAAAATGCCCTGCGCTTTTTTGCTGAAAGGCCACGTAGCATCTTACTCCTTTTCTTTCTCACCTTAAGTGGCACTACCTCATCCATTTCAGCAGCCAGAGTATTATCTCTTTCTGAATAAGTAAAAACATGCAGATAAGAAATGTCGAGCTCGTTTAGGAAATTATAGGTTTCCAGGAAATGCTCATCTGTCTCTCCCGGAAATCCAACGATCACATCCACACCAATGCACGCATCGGGCATTACCTCCTTGATCTTTTGTACCCTATCAACATAAAGTTCCTTTAGATAACGACGGCGCATTGCTTTGAGCACATCGTTGCTTCCACTTTGCAGGGGAATATGAAAGTGAGGAACAAATGAGTTACTCCCGGAAACAAAATCTATGGTTTCGTTCTTTAACAGATTGGGTTCTATAGAGGAAATTCGCAGCCTTTCAATTCCTTCTACTTGATCCAAAGCCTTTACAAGATCAAGAAAAGTGTGCTCGTGCTTCTTATTGCCGAATTCACCTTTCCCGTAATCTCCAATATTTACACCTGTCAGAACGATTTCCTTGATCCCCTTATCACTGATCTTCTTTGCATTTTCAAGGACATTCTCCAAAGTATCGCTTCTGGAAATCCCGCGCGCCAGCGGAATGGTACAATAGGTACATTTATAATCACAACCATCCTGCACCTTCAAAAAAGCTCGCGTGCGATCCCCAAAGGAATAAGATCCAACATAGAAATCTGCCTCCCCTATTTCACAGGAATGCACCTCTCCCATGTCATTTTTGGTGAGATCATTAAGGTAGTTTGTTATCTTGAATTTTTCAGTAGCTCCTAAGACCAGATCCACTCCGTCTACTGCGGCGAGTTCTTCAGGTTTTAGCTGAGCGTAACAACCAACTGCAATCACAAAAGCATTCTCATTGACCTTTTGGGCCTGTTTTACAATGGTTTTGAAGCGTTTATCAGCATTATCGGTCACCGAGCAGGTATTGATCACGTAAATATCGGCTGCTTCGCTAAAATCAACCCTCTGAAAACCCTCATCTTTAAAAGAACGGGCAATAGTAGAGGTCTCAGAAAAATTAAGCTTACAACCCAGGGTATAAAAGGCTACTTTTTTTGTGTCTTGCATTTCTTCTCAATCACGATCCCGACGGATAACCTTCAGGAATTCAGTTAAATAAAACAGCCTCTAAAAAAGTCATTTTAGAGGCTGCAAAGATACCAACTTTAAATCAATGAACAATTATCAGGGACCAATGATCATAGATCAATAATTCATACCCTCTAATAATATTATTCACTGCAACTTACCACTTCTTCAAAAAATGTTCATATTTCCCTATCTTGTCGAAAAATCTGAAGAACCCATGAGTTTTGGAAGCGCTTTCGGAGCCATTGTTAGCCTTAAGAACAACAGGAGATTAAAATCCGGGCGAGCAGAAAAACACTTTGCTGGAAAAGAACAGATAAGCGGCATACAAAGCCACCGCACACCCACAAAAAAGGAGCTTCAGGAGACAAGAAAACGTTTAAAGGCGGAATACAAGGCAAGGCAACTGAAAATCTATGGAATATCGGCGATTGTCCTTGTGCTGCTCCTCAGCGTATTTCTTTATTTCATGTTTTAAAAATAATACCTCTCTAAAAGTGCCAAATTAGAGATCAATTAGCACTAACCAGTAGACTATTAGCAATAATTAACCAGAGGCAAATTTTAAGCACCAATTTTTAAACTTCATTTGAGAACTGCAAACTGATCACTGATCACTGGATCACTAATCCCTCCTGTACTTCCTAGTATCTTCAAAGACCTGGTCAAGAATAGCCTTATCTTCTTCTGAAAACTCAATACCCCGGCGCTCCATAACTTTTTCAGCAACCTCATAAGCTTTTTCAGTCTTAAAAGTAGTGGTTCCGCCGCTGCCGCCCCAGCTGAAGCTCGGTATAAAGTTCCGCGGAAAACCGGCTCCGAAGATATTGGCGCTTACTCCTACCACAGTTCCGGTATTGAACATGGTATTGATTCCGCATTTGCTGTGATCTCCCATCATGAGTCCGCAGAATTGTAGTCCGGTGGGGGCAAACCTTTCTGAAGCATAATCCCAGAGGCGCACTTCGGCATAATTGTTTTTTAGGTTGGAGGTATTTGTGTCGGCTCCCAGGTTGCACCATTCCCCGAGCACAGAATTTCCGAGAAAGCCATCATGGCCTTTATTAGAGTATCCAAAAATGACAGAATTATTGACCTCTCCTCCAACCTTAGAATGAGGCCCCACCGTAGTTGAACCATAGATCTTTGCTCCCATTTTAAGGGTAGCGTGATCACAAAGAGCAAACGGTCCTCTTACGATACTACCTTCCATGACTTCGGCGTCGGCTCCAATATAAATAGGTCCTTCAGAAGCATTAAGGATAGCACATTCCACTTTTGCTCCCTCCTCTAAAAAGACATTTTCGGGGCCTATTACCTGGTTGGTTGAAGATATTTTCTGGCTCTTCCTGTCCTGAGTGAGTAATTCAAAATCGGCAGCAATTGCTTCTCCATTGAGCCTAAAGATATCCCAGGTATGCTCTACCAGCAATGCTTTTCCTTCCAATTCTATATTCACACAGTCTGCAAAATCCACTTCCTGCTCTTCAAATGCATGAAATGCAACAACATCTTCTTCGTGAAAAATACCTTCCCCGGGCTGCAGGTTCTTTATCTGCTCCACAAGCTCAGCAGTAGGTAAAAAAGCCGCATTGATCATTACATTTTCCTCCATCTCCACCATAGGCCATTTTTCGGAAAGATAATCCTCGGTGATCGTAGAGGTAGTGGTATTGAGAAATTTTTCCCATTTCTCACGAATAGTGAGAATCCCCACCCGAATGTCGGCTACAGGCCTGGTAAAGGTAAATGGCAAAAGCTGTGTTCGAACAGCCCCGTCAAATAATATATAGTTCATTTGAAAATTCTTTTAGGTAAAGGTACAAGAAATTTGATCTGAAAGAAGTAAACCGGCGTTAACCCCTTTAAAACAAAAAAGCCTCCTTAACAGGAGGCTGGTATTATATCGTGACGCAGAAATTACTTCTTGAACTTCGCGTATTTGTTCTTGAACTTGTCAATACGACCGGCAGTATCCAACAACTTGGCTTTCCCGGTGTAGAAAGGGTGAGAAGTTCTGGAGATCTCCAACTTCACTAAAGGATATTCCTCACCATCAACTTCAATAGTTTCTTTTGTGTTTGCGGTAGATTTGGTGATAAAAACTTCGTCATTAGACATGTCTTTAAAAGCTACCAATCTATAATTTTCCGGATGGATTCCCTGCTTCATCTCTTTATTCTTTAAAATCTTGTAATTTTTTCGAGGTGCAAATTTAATTAATTTTTCTAAATCAACAACTATTCTTCCCTAATTTTTAAGTAGCAAATAAAGCAACTCCACCTGTGTAACGTTTTGTTATATTTGCTTACTAACCTGTAATTAAACTAACAAACCTAACCAAAATGGAATTACAAAAAGCTAAAACAGGTAAATTTGTTCTTAATTATGGTCTTTTACTTGGGATCATACTTGTAGTTGTTGGGGTGATCATGTACGTCACCAATAACCATTTGGAGCCTCACTGGTCTTTCATGCTCCTTACTTTTGCTATTTTTGTCGCGGTGGTCATCTATGGCATTAAAGCTTTTAAAACAGAGAACGGTGGCTTCCTCAGTCTTGGCGAAGCTATTAAGGTCGCAGTGGGAATAGGGCTTATTGCCGCTATAATTGGTGGCTTATGGACAATCTTACTTTCCACTGTCATTGAACCCGATTATATGGTGCAAGTGGAAGACATTCAAAGAGAGCAAATGATCGAACGCTTTCCCGAAATGACAGATGCCCAAATTGACGACGCCCTGGGAATGAGTGCTGCTTTTAGGTCTCCCTGGGTTAACTTTGCACTTGGATTGGTCATGTACATGTTCTTTGGACTTATTATTGGTCTCATTGGCGGACTCATAATGAGGGAAAAGAGACCTTATGATGTATAAAAAAAATTAAATGCAGCTATCTATTGTCATCCCTCTTCTTAATGAAGAAGAATCATTGAATGAATTATATAATTCGATCGTATCGGTGATGCGGTCCAATTCTTTTTCCTATGAAATAATCTTTATAGATGACGGTAGTACCGATGGTTCCTGGAAAACGATTAAGAAGATCTCTGCGGAAGATCCTTCGGTCAAAGGAATTAAATTCAACCGCAACTACGGAAAATCCCAGGCGTTGCACGTAGGTTTTGAAAAAGCTGAAGGTGATGTTGTCATCACCATGGATGCCGATCTACAGGACAATCCGGAAGAAATTCCCGGATTATATAGGCTTGTAACCGAAGAAGGTTTCGATCTTATTTCGGGCTGGAAGAAGAAGCGCTACGATTCTGTTCTTTCCAAAAATCTTCCTTCAAAGCTCTTTAATGCAGCTGCCCGCAAGACTTCAGGTTTAAAACTGCACGACTTCAACTGCGGACTTAAAGCATACCGTAAGGCTGTGATCAAAAATATCGACGTTTACGGGGAAATGCACCGTTACATTCCGGTTTTGGCAAAGAATGCCGGCTACTCCCGTATTGATGAAAAGGTCGTTCAACACCAGGCAAGAAAATACGGAAAGACAAAATTTGGAGCAGAGCGGTTTATAAATGGCTTTCTGGACCTAATTACCATCTGGTTCCTTTCCACCTTTGCCCGCAGGCCAATGCATCTTTTTGGGGCACTGGGAGTGCTCATGTTCTTCTTCGGTTTTCTATTTGCAGTCTGGATAGGTGCTTCAAAACTCTATAAGCTGTATCACGGTCTTCCTAATATTCTTGTGACCGATAATCCATGGTTCTATATCTCACTCACCACCATGGTCCTTGGGACACTGCTCTTTATTGCAGGTTTCTTAGGAGAGCTTATTCTGCGCAGCAGCAGGGACAAAGAACGCTACCGCATTAGCGAAACTACAGGAGAGTTTTAACAGCTTTACCACATAAATCCTTATTTTTGTTGCTGAATAAAAATTTCGGAAATGAGCTACTACGATATAAAATCCAGGGCAGAATCCTGGTTAAATGCTCCTTTTGACAAAGAAACTCAGAAGGAAGTACAGGATTTGTTGCAGAATGACTCACAAGAACTTAAGGAAAGTTTTTACACAGATCTCGAGTTTGGAACCGGTGGAATGCGTGGTATTATGGGCGTGGGAACCAACAAGATCAACAAATATACCCTTGGAAAAAACACTCAGGGACTTTCGAACTACCTGAAAAGACAATTCCCGGGGGAGGAATTAAAAGTGGCGATCGCTTATGATTGCCGGAACAACAGTAAAGAACTGGCCCGCGTAGTGGCCAATGTGTTTTCGGCAAACGGAATTAAGGTTTTCCTTTTTTCTAAATTAAGACCAACACCCGAACTGTCCTTCTCCGTAAAATATCTTGACTGCCACTGCGGAATTGTCCTTACCGCCAGCCACAATCCGCCGGAATATAACGGATATAAGGTGTACTGGCAGGACGGCGGCCAGTTAGTACCGCCTCAGGACAAGGAGATCGTGGATGAGATCAACGGATTAGAATACAGCGAGATCAAATTTGAGGCTAACGACAACTTGATCGAGTTGATCGATAAAAAAGTGGATGCAGCCTTTGCAGAAGCATCTGTCAAAAATGGAACTTTTGAGACCTCTCCTGAAGCGCGAAAGGATCTTAAAGTGGTTTTTACTCCCCTTCACGGAACGTCGATTACCATGGTTCCCGATGTTTTGGAAAGAGCCGGATTTTCCCAGGTAAGTATCGTTGAAGAACAACGTGAACCCAACGGAAACTTTCCCACTGTCAAATCTCCAAACCCCGAAGAACCTGCAGCCCTAAAAATGGCTTTGGAAAAAGCTGAAAAAGAAAATGCCGACATAGTGATCGGAACCGATCCCGATTGTGACCGGCTTGGTGTAGCTGTAAGAGATTCAGAAGGAAAAATGGTCCTTTTGAACGGTAACCAAACCATGTTGATCATGACCTGGTTCCTGCTGGAGCAATGGAAGAAAGAAGGCAGATTGAAAGGAAAAGAGTTTGTTGGATCCACAATCGTGTCCACACCTATGCTACGCATCATGGTTGAGGATTATGGCGTGGAATATAAGGAAGGTCTTACCGGCTTCAAATGGATAGCAAAAATGATCAAAGATTTTCCAAACCTTGATTTTATAGGCGGCGGGGAAGAAAGCTTTGGGTTTATGGTAGGTGATTTCGTTAGAGATAAGGATGCAGTGACCTCTACCCTCCTGGCATGCGAGATCGCTGCACAAATGAAGGCTGAAGGAAAGACTCTGTACACCAGGATCGTTGAGCTATATGTCAAATATGGTTTTTATAAGGAAGATCTGGTTTCTCTTGTCAAAAAAGGAATTGACGGGGCAGAGCAGATCAAGAAAATGATGATCGATCTAAGAGAGCATCCCCTTTCTGAAATTGCCGGCGAAAAAGTAGTATTGGTGGAAGACTACCAAAGCTCCCAATCCTTTAATTACAGCTCAATGGAAACTGAGATCAACACGCTACAGGTTCCAAAGTCAAACGTATTGATCTATTATACCGAAGACGGAACAAAGGTAGCTGCAAGACCCAGTGGAACTGAACCCAAAATAAAATTTTATATCAGTGTAAATGCTCCACTTGATGCAGTTGAAAATTTCGGAAAGGTCGAAGATGAACTTTCAGAAAAGATTGCCTCAATAAAATCTGAGCTAAAACTGGCCTAGGCCAACCCTAATGAATTACTTCAAGAAGATCATGAGGTTCGCGATCCCTTACAAAAGGTTCGCGATCCTCAATATTATTTGTAATATTTTTTACGCGCTCTTCAGCACCCTGTCATTTTTGGCGCTCATCCCGGTGATCCAGATCCTGTTTGACAAAACCAAACGAGTGGCAGTAGAACCTGAATGGGCGGGCCTGGCAAGTATTAAAGATTACGTCGTGGATTCCTTCAATTATGAAGTTACCCGCCGCGTAAATGAAGATGAAGTTACCGCGCTGCTATTCGTCTGCGGCATTGTGGTTATTTTATTCTTCTTAAAAAACCTTTTTGGCTACCTGGCTGCATTCTTTATCACTTTCCTTCGGAATGGAGTACTGCGCGATGTGAGAAATGCCATTTATGATAAGATCCTGGTTTTACCTGTCTCCTACTTTTCCGAAAAACGGAAAGGCGACACCATCTCCAGAATAACTGCCGATGTTAATGAAGTACAGACTTCTTTTCTTTCCATCCTGGAACTAATTGTGCGTGAACCGCTCACGATAATTTTCACAATTACGGCCATGCTCATCATGAGTCCGACCCTGACAGTTTTCGTCTTTGTTTTTCTTCCGATTTCCGGATTCATTATTTCTGCAATCGGTAAAAAACTAAAGAGCAAGTCAAATCAGGCGCAGGAGGAAAATGGTTATTTCCTGTCTCTTGTTGAAGAAACCCTTTCCAGTTTAAAGATTGTAAAAGGATTTAATGCCGAAGATAAATTCAGGGATAAATTTCATACTTCAACAAATAGACTCAAGCGAATTCTGGACAGTCTTCTCAACAGGCAGAACCTCGCCTCCCCTACCAGTGAATTCCTGGGGATCTTTGTGATAGTGATCATTCTTTGGTTTGGAGGAAATATGGTGCTGGTGGAAGGAACCCTTGACGGTGCGACTTTCATAGCCTTTATGGGCCTTGCCTACAATATACTTACTCCCGCCAAACAAATAAGTAAAGCGACCTACAGCGTTAAGAAAGGCGACGCTGCCGCGGAAAGGATCTTTCAGGTGCTCGATACTAAAAGTAATATTTTAGATGCGCCCGATGCTCTCGAAAAAACTAATTTCGAGAAGGAGATCGAGATCAAGAACATCTCCTTTAGATATGAAGATGAGAATGTCCTGAAGAATTTCAGCATCACAGTTCCTAAAGGTTCGACTGTTGCTCTGGTAGGCCAGTCGGGTAGCGGAAAATCTACCATTGCCAACCTCGTCACACGATTTTATGATGTCAATGAAGGCGCAATTAAAATAGATGGAATTGATATAAAAGACATGACCAAAAGATCTCTTCGGAATCTAATGGGATTGGTAACACAGGATTCCATCCTGTTTAATGACACGATTAGAAATAATGTGAGCCTCGGAAAAGAAGGGGCAACAGACGAAGAGATCATTGATGCTCTCAAGATCGCCAATGCCTGGGAATTCGTAAAAGACCAGCCGCAGGGTCTCGATACCAACATTGGCGACAGCGGAAATAAATTGAGTGGCGGACAAAAGCAGCGGCTATCCATAGCAAGGGCCGTCCTTAAAAATCCGCCGATCATGATCCTGGATGAAGCGACTTCGGCTTTGGATACCGAAAGTGAAAGACTGGTACAAAAAGCCCTAGAAAAAATGATGAAGAACAGAACTTCTATTGTTATCGCCCACCGGCTTTCGACCATTCAAAATGCAGATCAAATTGTAGTGATGCAAAAAGGACAGATCGTGGAGCAGGGAAAACATGATGAACTATTGGCTAAAAAGTCTGTCTACCAGAAACTCGTGGAAATGCAGTCGTTTGATTAAGAGGTTCGAAGTACGAAATTAGAAGTACGATTTTAGAAGTGTGTACTCCGGGGAAGGAGGAATCTTAACGCAAGTCACCTATAAAAAATAAGGTTCCAAAAATGATATTTTTGGAACCTATTCTTTTCAAGTAGGTAATGGTAGAAGAAAAAAATGGATGAAGTAGGTCCATCCATTTTTCGTAAATCTAGTCACCACTTTGGGGCAGGTAGTGAAAAGATCTCCATCATTTGGAGCAAAAAAGATTAACTTTTTCACAGTGTGAAGATACTACAAAAAACCAAACAAAAAAATTTTTTGTGTATTTTATCTATATTTTGTGTATTTCATCGATGTTTTACCCTTGAAATGACCGTTTCCAGAACTTGTACTTTCTAAAGAAATCCTCCTATCTTTAACCACTTTTAAACTCCGGTACCTTTTGAATCCTTCCGAAGAAAATTTAGTGCTACGCCTTCAGGACCCAAAGTCGAGGAATGAGGCCTTTAGGGAGTTGCTCGAACTGTACCAGGAAAGGCTCTACTGGCAATGCCGAAACATTGTAAAGAATCACGAAGACGCCGATGATGTTCTCCAAAACACTTTTGTAAAGATCTTTCGGAATATTGATAAGTTTAAAGGAGAAAGTCAGTTATTTTCCTGGATGTACAGGATAGCCACCAATGAGTCCATTACTTTTCTTAACAACAGAGCTAAGAAACACCACATCAGCTCAGAGGAACTTCAGCAGCAAATCATAGATAATCTCGAGAACGACGTCTATTTCGAAGGTGATGAAATTCAGCTGAAATTACAGAAGGCTATTGCCACCCTTCCGGAGAAACAACAACAGGTATTTAACATGAAATACTTTCAGGAATTGAAGTATAAGGAAATTTCTGATATTTTAGGTACTTCAGAAGGCGCACTTAAGGCTTCGTACCATCATGCGACCAAAAAAATAGAGGAATTTTTAAAACAGACTTAAACCTTAAGACGAAATTTCAGTCAAATAAATAAATGAAAAAGAACAGGTTACCATATAGCAACAAATCAGGATTTAAGGTTCCGGAAGGTTACTTCAAGGACTTTGAATCCCGTATGATGGAGCGGATAACCGATGATGACAAGGAGTTTGGAGCAAATCCATTTAAAGTTCCCGAAAATTACTTTGACCAGCTTGGGGACCGGGTATTTGATAAGTTGGACAATTCTCCCAAAAAGGGCAAGGTTGTTCCGCTTTTCCGCAAAAAAACATGGTCCTATATTGCAGGAGTTGCAGCTGTGGCCGCTGTTTTATTTAGCTCTGTGATCTTTAATGAAAATGGTGAAATTGGTTTTGAAGACCTTGATATCACCGCTGTTGAAAATTATCTGTTAGAGTCCCTTGATATGGACAATCCTAATGAGAGTCCTTATGTTGATTACGAATTAACTGCTTCGGCAAACCCCAATATTGATAAAGAAGCCCTTTTTGAATATTTGAATGAAAATATTGAAGAACCGGCACTCCTACTTAATGAAGATTAAAATGAAAAAGTTTTTATTTATGGTCCTTTTCCTGGCAATAGGTTTTCAAGCCTCTGCACAAGACAGGGATGAGCATCGCGAAAAGATCAGGGCTTTAAAAACGGCCTATATTACCGAAGGTTTGAATCTCACAGCCCAGGAAGCACAACAGTTCTGGCCTATTTATAACGAGTTCGAAAGAAAGCGCCGTGAGCTGTATAGACAGGAAAGAGCTGAAGTAAATGTGGAATGCCTGAGTGAAGAAAAAGCAGAATCAAAGCTGCAGGAATATGTTGAACTTGAGCGTAAGGATTACCTCTTAAAAAAGGAATATTACAAGGATCTTAGAAAGATCTTTAGCGCCCGCAGAATTATGGAGCTAAACAAGGTTGAAGACGATTTTAACAGAAAGATGATGCGGGAATATCGCGCCCGACAAGCATCAAAGAAATAATTTGGTTTTTGGTTGGTTAGTTGGAATGGTCCGGTTGCTTAAGCGCCGGATCATTCATTTTTACCTGAACTTCAATTTTGCCAGCCTGTTCTTTCCTGCAGCATAAGCAACAGAATCATTGAGGAACCTGATGGTATAAAACCCTTCCGGAGAAAGTTCCTTCCAGTTCTCCCCTGCATCTGATGAGTAAGAAATTCCCGTAAATCCTACAGCTACTATTTCCTGACCTTTTCCGCCGGGAACATAACGCACACTGCTTTTATAGCCGGGATCCTTAGCATCGGCAATGAGGCGCCAGGTCTTGCCACCGTCGTTTGTCACAGCTTTGTTTGCCGTATTTTCTTCGGGAGCTGTGTAATCTCCGCCAATAACTATTCCGTGCTGCTCATCATAAAAATCCATTGAATAACCGCCCTGGGTACTTTTCCCCTGGACCAGCGGCGTTTCGAAAACTTCCCATGTTTTACCTTTGTCGGGCGTAAAAAATACCCTTGACCGGGCACCTCCCGAAAGGATCCACGCCTTCTTTCCTTGCACAGCAATATTGGAATTACTCGCTGCAAATGCGGCTTCACCTTCGGCTGCTTCAGGTAATTGATCGCAAGAAAGTTTCTGCCAGTTTTTTCCTCCGTCGCGGGTGATTATTATTGAAAGGCAGTTTCCCACAGGATCACCCATGGCAATTCCTTCTTTGTCATTCCAGAACGTCATGGCATCATAGAACACTTTTTCACCCTCTTCCTTATAAACCAGCTCCATTTTCCCGTCGTCACCTGTTTTATAAAGTAGTGCGGGATTCGCCACACTTAGCATAAAGAAATCTTCGGAAGTTCCCGCGACAGCCCTGAATTCGGGATAAATGGAATCGTACTGCTGCCTGCTCACCCGCACCTGGTCCTGCCCCGAATTATAAATGCCATAAGCGCCGTTGGAACCCGCAAAAGCAAGATCTTCCCCCATGATTTCAATGGCTCTAATGCTTAAGGAATCTTCGAGAAGAACATCTATGTTTACTTGAGAAAAAGGATTTCTTTGCTGTTGTTCAGGTTCAGATTTATATGCTGAAAATGCTATGAAAACTATTAAAAGTAGACGCTTCATTTCTAGGAATTTGCCCGTAAAGATAGATTTTTCCGAAGGTTTAAAAAGCTTACCTTTGCAGCTTTAAACAATTTTTATGCGCTTATACAGAAACCTGGTCTTTGCAACAGTAGATGCCCTGGGAGAAATATTTAATGAAGGAGAATACGCCGATAAGGTCATTGCAAAAACCCTTAAACGCGACAAACGCTGGGGCTCCCGTGACCGCAGTTTCATTGCCGAGACTACTTACGATATTGTTCGCTGGAAGCGCCTGTATTCTGAAATTGCCGAAGTAAAAGCTCCTTATTCAAGGGAAAATCTTTTCCGCCTTTTTGCAGTCTGGGCTACCTTGAGAGGAATTGAAATCCCGTCTGACTGGAAGCAGATCGAACCCGTGCCTACCCGACGAATCAAAGGAAAATTTGATGAGTTGAGTAAGATCAGGAAATACCGTGAATCTGTGCCCGACTGGCTGGATGAGATGGGAGTGAAAGAGCTGGGAGAGGAAGTCTGGGAAAAGGAGATACACGCGTTGAACCAGCAGGCGCCGGTAATTCTTCGGGTAAACACCTTAAAGATCAACAAAGAGAAGCTACAACAGGAGCTTCAAAAAGAAGGAATTGAAACCGAATTTTTGAAAGACTATCCAGATGCGCTTCAGCTAAAAGAAAGAGCGAATGTCTTTAAGACTGAAGCTTTCAAAAACGGCTTTTTCGAGGTGCAGGATGCTTCATCACAGTTGGTAGCCGGTTTTCTTGAAGTGGAACCGGGAATGCGCGTTGTCGATACTTGTGCCGGTGCCGGAGGTAAATCACTGCACCTGGCAGCATTAATGGAAAATAAGGGCCAGTTAATTGCTACAGATATCTACGCCAATAAACTGAAGGAACTTAAACGCCGTGCCCGCCGTGCCGGAGCTCACAATATTGAACCGCGCGTAATTGACTCTTCAAAAGTGGTAAAAAAGCTCTACGGTAGTGCAGATCGCGTCCTCATCGATGCTCCCTGTAGCGGGCTCGGAGTGTTAAGCCGAAATCCTGATGCAAAATGGAAGCTGCAGCCCGAGTTCATTGAAACCATTAAAATGACTCAGGAGAAGATCCTGAAGCAGTATTCGAAAATGTTGAAAAACGGAGGAAAAATGGTCTATGCTACCTGTTCTGTTTTGCCATCAGAAAATGAAGAGCAGGTGAAGAAATTCCTCTCTTCCGAAGAAGGAAAGGATTTTAGCCTGGCAAAGGAACAGAAGATCCTGTCCAGTGAAACCGGCTTTGACGGATTTTACATGGCCCTGCTGGAAAAGAAAAAATAGGGTTGGGCTAAAGCCCTTTTAAGGAATTACATTCATTGCCCCCGGATAAATCCGGGGGCAATTCATTTTATAGCTGATCCATATCTTCGAATTGAATGGGCATTGAAAAGAGAATCTTAGAAAAACCAATTGAATTGCCTCCGCCTTCAGGCGGAGGATATAAAATGAATTGCCAAAGGCTTTAGCCCAATTTTCAGCCTACAAAACAAGAGGTTCCAAAAATGGTATTATCGAGGAAGATCTTTTAATATCAATTGTAAAAGACAAGATTGATCAATTGCCTCATCCCTCAGGCGGAGGATCAAAATGCTTTGCCCAGGACTTTAGCCCAACTAGAAACTTGAAAAATAACAGGTCTCAAAAATCCCATTTTTGAGTCGTAATATTTTTCTATCCTTTTTGATTTGAGGCCAAAGGAGTTCTGGCAAAAAATGTAAATTTGCCTACTTACAACAACACACTAAACCACAAGGAATGATCCTATTCTTCGGAAACAAGCCTAATAAGGTCTATGCGGTTCAAACCCATAAGGCCCTTTCGGCTGAAAGCATAGTCAAATTGAACTGGCTATTTGGAAACTCACAATATTTAGACAAATCTGCCCTGGCAGATTTTTTTGTTGGTCCCCGTGCCGCTATGATCACTCCCTGGAGTACAAATGCCGTTGAGATCACCCAAAACATGGGAATTGAAGGCATCCTTAGAATTGAGGAGTTCATTGAAGTTGATGACAACTACCACGACTTCGACCCTATGCTTTCACAGTTATACAAGGGTCTTGACCAGGATATTTTCACCATCAATATTGAACCCGAACCCATTAAAGAAGTCGAGAATATTGGTGCCTACAATAATAAAGAAGGGCTGGCATTAAATGATGAGGAGGTTCAATATCTGGAGGACCTTTCGAAAAGAATCGGCCGCAAGCTCACAGATTCTGAAGTCTTCGGATTTTCCCAGGTGAACTCTGAACACTGCCGACATAAAATTTTCAACGGTACCTTCGAGATCGACGGAAAAGCCAAACCGGTTTCCCTTTTTAAGCTGATACGAAAAACTTCCGAAGAAAATCCGAACGATATAGTCTCTGCATATAAAGACAACGTGGCTTTTGTCAAAGGACCGAGAGTGGAGCAGTTCGCACCACAGTCGGCAGATAAACCCGATTTTTACAGAAAGAAAGATTTTGATTCGGTAATTTCATTAAAGGCCGAAACGCACAATTTCCCAACTACAGTGGAGCCTTTCAATGGGGCGGCAACCGGAAGTGGCGGAGAAATACGTGACAGGCTTGCAGGTGGTAAAGGTTCGTTGCCACTTGCCGGGACGGCCGTATATATGACCTCTTATTCCCGACTTGAAGAAAACAGGCCGTGGGAAAATGCATTTCCTGCAAGACCGTGGCTTTACCAAACCCCGATGGATATCCTTATCAAGGCATCAAACGGAGCTTCAGACTTTGGAAATAAATTCGGGCAGCCGCTTATCGCAGGATCAGTGTTGACATTTGAACATTCAGAAGATCGCAGGGCTTTGGGTTATGACAAAGTTATCATGCTTGCCGGCGGAATTGGTTTTGGAAAAGCAGAGCAGGCGATCAAAGGAGCTCCAAAAAAGGGAGATCAGATCGTTGTTTTAGGCGGTGAGAACTACAGGATAGGAATGGGCGGTGCCGCAGTATCTTCAGCAGATACAGGAGAATTCAGCAGCGGCATCGAACTAAATGCAATCCAGCGGTCCAACCCCGAAATGCAAAAACGTGCTGCGAATACCATCCGCGCAATGGTGGAAGCAGATGAAAACCCAATAGTTTCCATTCACGATCACGGCGCCGGTGGACACCTCAACTGTCTTAGTGAGCTGGTAGAAGATACCGGTGGAAATATTGATCTGGACGAATTACCTGTTGGCGATCCAACCCTTTCGGCTAAAGAGATCATAGGAAACGAATCCCAGGAACGTATGGGGCTTATCATTTCTGAAGAGGACCTAAAGCAAATGAAGAGAATTGCAGAGAGGGAAAGAACTCCCCTCTACCCCGTTGGTGAAGTCACAGAGGATAGAAAGTTTATTTTTGAAAGCAGGAAAACCGGTGCAAAACCAATGGATCTTGCCCTTGGAGATATGTTTGGCAGCTCGCCGAAAATGATCATGAAAGACAAGACGATCGACAGGAAGTATGCTGAAGTTGAATACAACCAGGACGATCTTCACAAATATCTTGAAAGGTTACTGCTTTTAGAGGCTGTAGGTTCAAAAGACTGGCTTACGAATAAAGTCGACCGTTGCGTTACCGGAAGGGTCGCAAAGCAGCAAACCGCAGGCCCCTTGCAGTTACCGCTTAACAACTGCGGAGTGATGGCTCTGGATTATAAAGGGAAAGAAGGAGTTGCAACTTCCATTGGCCACTCCCCTGTTTCGGCTTTGATCGATCCTATTGCGGGTTCTAAAAATTCAATTGCCGAAGCTTTGACAAATATTGTCTGGGCACCTCTTGAAAAAGGTTTGAAATCGGTTTCTCTTTCAGCTAACTGGATGTGGCCGTGCAATAATGAAGGTGAGGATGCCAGACTTTACGAAGCTGTACAGGGAGTATCAGATTTTGCCATATCAATAGGAATAAACGTTCCAACAGGAAAAGATTCCCTTTCCATGAAACAGCGGTACGAAGATGGAAATGTATTGGCCCCTGGAACAGTAATTATTTCGGCTGCGGGTCATTGTGATGAGATCACTAAGGTTGTCGAACCAGTGCTTCAGAAAGACGGCGGTAGTATTTATTACATCAATTTTTCCCAGGATAAATTCAAACTTGGGGGTTCGTCCTTTGGGCAGATCCTCAATAAAGTAGGTGCTGAAGCACCAACAGTAAAAGACGACAAAAAATTTGCAGCTGCTTTCAACGCCATTCAGGATTTGATAAGACAGGATCTTATCCTTGCCGGTCACGATGTGGCTTCAGGCGGACTTATCACTACCCTTCTGGAAATGTGTTTTGCCGATGTGGATCTTTCAGCAGAACTCAATCTGACAAAGCTGGGAGAAAATGACAGCGTAAAACTGCTTTTTTCAGAGAACTGCGGAATTGTCTTTCAGGCCAAGGATAAAAGCATAGAAAATATATTAAAGGAGAAAGGAGTTGAATTCTTCAGGATAGGAAAAGTAACCGAAGGAAAGACCCTGAAGATAAAGAATGGCGATCAACAACTAAGATTCGATATTCCAAAGCTGCGCGATACCTGGTCGCGAACTTCTTTCCTGCTTGATGAAAAGCAAAGTGGAAAAGAAAATGCTGCCGAGCGCTATAGGAATTACGCAAAACAACCTTTGCATTTCAGGTTCCCTGAAGGATTCTCCGGGAAACTTCCAGCCTCCCTCAGCCCCTCCAAAGGAGGTGAGCGAATTAAGGCTGCCATTATTCGTGAAAAAGGTTCTAACTCCGAAAGGGAAATGGCTTATGCTATGGACATGGCAGGATTTGATGTAAAAGATGTACACATGACCGATCTCATTTCGGGACGGGAAACCCTGGAGGATATTCAGTTCATTGCTGCAGTGGGCGGGTTCTCGAATTCAGATGTTTTGGGAAGTGCAAAAGGCTGGGCAGGAGCATTTTTGTATAACGAGAAGGCCAAAGCTGCGCTGGATAATTTCTTTGCACGGGAAGACACGCTTTCCCTCGGAGTTTGTAATGGATGTCAGCTTTTTATTGAACTGGGCCTATTACACCCAGATCATGAAGAGAAGCCAAAAATGCTGCACAACGAGTCGCATAAATTTGAATGTAACTTCACATCTATGGAAATTGCAGAAAATAATTCTGTGATGATGCATTCGCTTTCCGGCAGCAGGCTGGGAATATGGGCAGCACACGGGGAAGGGAAATTCAGTTTCCCCTATGAGATCGAAAAGTACCAGATCATCGGGAAATATGGATACGAAACTTATCCTTCCAACCCGAATGGTTCGCACTACAATACAGCAATGATCGTAAGCGACAATGGACGCCATCTTGCGATGATGCCACACCTGGAACGCTCAACTTTTCCATGGAACTGGGCACACTATCCGAAAGATAGAAAAGATGAAGTCACGCCATGGATCGAGGCCTTTGTCAACGCCAGGAAATGGCTTGAAGAAAGACAGTAAAACAAAAAGTCCGGAGTTGCTCCGGACTTTTTACTTTTACTTTCTCTCAAATAGTACTATTCACTTAGAGGATACTCTTCAAAAATGTCATTTACGAGGTCTCTTATTCCCTGAGTTGTGGTCTGTGCCCCAAGGGTTTCACTAGCTACTCCTTTCCAGACTGTATTGCGTGTTTCCCTGTCAACAAGGTTTATTACGACAGTTCCCTCCTCATAGGCATAAGTATCTGTGTCATACCCAACAATATTGTTATAGCCTGCATAACCGGGATAATAGTAATTATTGTATAACGGGCTCACAGTAGTCATACCCGGAGTATATGGATAAGTAGCATAAACTGGATCTGTAGTGGTAGTTACTTCGGTATCGGTATCGGTGCTGATCAATACAAGCAAATCGGGATTTTGCCGGTCCAGATTATAACCTTCCTGGCGAAGATTTGTGTTCACAGCTTCAATAACTGCACGACTTACCTCACCGGAATCCATTCTAAGTCCTTCGGCATTTACATTTGAATTTGGCAAATAGGCAAAAGAGTCATATTTGTCGAGATCCACATTGGCTGTTTTTGATGTGCTCACTCTGGGTCCACAGCTTAACAATAAGCTTCCTATCATTAATAATACAATTAGATTCAATTTCTTCATAGCTTTCTCTGTTTTATTGGTTTACTTAGAATATATCGAAATAGAAGTCTGAATTATAGACGTTTAACTCAATTATCAGAAGTTTAACCAGAAAAAGACTCATAGCTTTAAAAATATGTAAGAACGTCTATCATGATTTCACCTTTTTATAACACTATTTGCCCTGCTGATGTTTACCTTAAGGAGAAAAAAGAGATGACAGATAAAGAAAAAGATGAAAAATTCTTTGGTCGGGGGAATCCAGCCATGGAACTGGAAGTTATAAAAGCAGAAGGCAGCTATATCTATGGCGCCGATGGGAAAAAATATGTGGATTTCCTGGGAGGTGCGGGAGTTGGGAACCTGGGCTGGGGAGTACAAGAAATTGAAGATGCCATAAGAAACAAGGAAAGACCCTCATATGTTTATCCCAACTTTAGATATAAACCCTGGACCGAACTGGCTGAATTACTGGCAGAGCTCACCCCAAATCATCTCGTTAAGAGTTACAGGATGACCGGAGGATCTGAAGCGGTAGAAGCAGCTCTGGAAATGGCTACCATGTACACCGGTCGCAAAAAAATTGTTTCAATTGAAGGAAGTTATCACGGAAATACCATGGGAGCTTTGAGCATAGGAGCTTCAAAAAAGCAGAAACCCTTTCCCAATCTTTTGCAGGGATGTGAGAAAATTGAACTTCCCCTGAATGAGGAAAAACTAAAGCATCTGGAAGAATTGCTTTCCTCAAACCATGTAGCAGCAGTTATTATGGAACCCGTTATAATAAACCTGGGAGTCATAATTCCTGAAAAAGAATTCATGAGTGGCCTCAACAGGATCTGCAAAGCAACAGGTACTCTTTTGATCATGGACGAAGCAATAACTGGCTTCGGAAGAACCGGAAAAATGTTCGCTTCAGAACATTTTGATATTCAGCCGGATATTTTATGTATGGCAAAAGCCATTACTGCAGGCCATGCGGGAATGGGAGCCGTCATTACCTCAGAGGAAATCGATAAAAAAGTGGGCGGAAAGATCGGGTTGTATTCCTCATATGGCTGGCACCCTGTTGCCGTAGATGCTTCTTTAGCTGCTTTACATTTTCTTCAGGAGAACCGGGAGCGGCTTTTTGAGAATATCCGGCAACTTGAAGAGACCTTCAAAAAGGGGATTTCGGGAGTGGAATTTGCAGAAAGTCCGGAGGTGCGCATCATAGGAGCTGCAATTGGAATAGACCTTAAGGATGAGGATTATGCTTCCGAAGTAAAAGAAAAAGCCTTACAGAATGGTCTTCTCATAAATACGGAAGGATCTTCTCTTCTGTTCCTCCCCAATTTCCAAATGAGTGCCGAAACTGCAGTTGAGGGAATAGAATTATTAAAAACTTGTGTCTAAAAAAGTGATTTTTGAAATTTTATTTGAATTAGATGCTTCTTTTGCTATTTTGCATGAAGTATTGTAACAAATCAATAAATGATCGAAATAAAAAGACTTTTTGATTTTCCATATTTTCAATTGGAAAATGCGCCCCGGGACAAATCCCTTGTCACCAAGTATAACGGGAAATGGGAAGCTCTTTCTTCACAGGAATATGTGGACAAGGCAAACACCGTGAGCCGTGGATTACTGCGGCTCGGAATTCAGCCCAACGACAAGATCGCAGTTATCTCCACCAGCAACCGTACAGAATGGAACGTTCTGGATATAGGAATTCTTCAGGTAGGAGCCCAGAATGTGCCTATCTATCCCACCATTTCTGAAGAGGATTATGAATATGTGATCAATCACAGTGAAGCTATTTATTGTTTTGTGTCAGACAAGGAGATCCTTGACAAGTTGAATACCATCCGCAGCAATACAAAGCTGAAAGGTGTTTACACTTTTGATGAGATCCCCGGAGCAGATAACTGGAATGAAGTTCTCAAAATGGGTGAGGACAAATCCAATCAGGACGAGGTGGAAGCACGAAAAGATGCAGTTAAAGAAGATGACCTCGCAACGCTTATCTACACCTCGGGAACCACGGGAAGACCTAAGGGCGTAATGCTTAGTCATAAAAATATAGTTAGTGACGTGCTCCTGAGCTCAGATAGGGTTCCTTTTGAATTTGGAACCTATACGGCTCTGAGTTTTTTACCGGTATGTCACATTTTTGAAAGGATGATCCTTTATCTCTATCAGTATTACAGTGTATCCATTCATTTTGCTGAATCTATTGAGAAGATTAGTGACAATCTGAAGGAGGTCAAACCTCATGTAATTTCGGCTGTGCCAAGATTGCTTGAGAAAGTTTACGATAAGATCATCGCAAAAGGATCTACAGTTGGCGGAATTAAACAAAAACTGTTCTTCTGGGCTGTGGAGCTGGGTCTGGAATATGAGCCTTACGGCGCTAACGGCTGGTGGTATGAGACAAAGCTGAACCTGGCCCGCAAACTTGTCTTTTCAAAATGGAAGGAAGGTCTTGGCGGCAGGATAGAGCTAATTGTTTCGGGGAGTGCAGCATTACAACCCCGGCTTGCCAGAGTATTCGCAGCCGCGGGAATTCCTGTAATGGAAGGCTACGGACTCACAGAAACCTCTCCTGTGATCTCCGTAAACGACCAGCGAAACGGCGGCTTTAAAATCGGTACTGTAGGACGTGTGCTCAAGGACGTAGATGTGAAGATCGCCGAAGACGGGGAGATTCTTTGCAAAGGCCCTAATGTTATGCAGGGTTATTACAAAGAACCGGAGAAAACAAAAGAAGCTATTAATGAAGACGGCTACTTCCACACGGGAGACATTGGCGAACTGGACAGCGATAATTTCCTAAAAATAACCGATCGTAAGAAGGAAATGTTCAAAACATCTGGAGGTAAATATGTAGCACCACAGGTGATCGAGAACCAGATGAAGCAATCCAGGTTCATTGCAGAGCTCATGGTGGTGGGTGAAGGAGAGAAAATGCCCGCTGCTTTGATTCAGCCAGATTTTGAATTTGTAAGGGAATGGGCTAAGAGAAAACATATCGAGGTTGGCCCGAGCAATGCCGATCTTATTTCGAATGAGCAGGTTAAGACCCGGATTCAGGAAGAAGTTGATTTCTATAACCAAAAATTCGGAAGCTGGGAAAAGATCAAGAAGTTTGAACTTACGCCAGATGTATGGAGTATTGAAGGAGAACACCTCACTCCAACCATGAAGCTCAAACGCCGGAATATTATTAAACTTTACCAGAATCTCTACGACGGGATCTACGAAAGATAATTTTTTTAAAAGCTTACTTTTTGTATCCGGCCTCTGTGCCGGATATTTTTTTAGCCTTGACTCAGGATTTGCCGAAAATTTCAAAAGGGGATCTACAGGAAAGCCGTAAATTAGGGTTCCAAAAAAGGAATAAATGCGCCCTGTCTTTTTCCCCATTCTGGCTTTCCTGCTGTTAAGTTGCAAGTCTGAACAACTGCCGCAAGATCAATACTTTGAGTCTCAGGATATGGTTTTCGCTTACTCTGGAAGAATCCTGAAAAGTAGCGAAGGGACGAAATTGATCACCTCTGCATCCTCGGTAAAAGCCGACGTCTATGGCGACACAGTCACCGTTTTTCTAAAAACCAATGATTCCATACATCATTATGTTGCCGTGGAATTAAATCAGGAGTATAAAGGACGCTTTAGGGTTTATAAGGATACGCTGAAGTTCGCCCTCCCAAAAGTAGATTCAGCTACTACTATTACAATTTACAAAGAAACTGAAGCCGCCAATGGCTCCTTGATCTTCAACGGAATGCGGGCCAAAAAGATCATTAAAACACCCGAAAAGAAGCTTTCCAAAATAGAATTTATAGGAGACTCGATCACCTGTGGAATGGGTGCCGACACCAGTGAAATCCCCTGTGATGAAGGGCAATGGTTTGATCAACACACAGCTTACCGGGCATACGGGCCGCTGGTAGCAAGAGCGCTAAATGTAAATTTCGAGGTGAACTGCGTCTCGGGAATGGGTATGTACCGCAACTGGAACGATGAGAACGAACCTGTAATGCCCGAGGTTTATCCATATCTCCATTTAAATGGAGAACATGGAAAAAGAGCAAGGATAGACAAGAAAAATGCGCCTCAAATAGTAAGCATAGCCCTCGGCACCAATGACTTTTCCCTGGGTGACGCCAGGAAAGAAAGGCTGCCATTCAATAAAAAGAATTTCAAACAAAATTATATTGATTTTGTAACAAAGATATTCGACACCTATCCCGAAACTAAGGTCGCTTTACTCTCCAGCCCAATGCTGGGTGCAGAAGAAGGACAAGATCTAATAAATATTCTTAAAGAGATCAAAGAAGAGTTTCCCGACCGGCCTGTTGAAGTTTTTGAATTCGGAACAATGGACCCGAGGGGCTGTTCATATCATCCCAGTGTAGATGATCATGCTCTAATGGCCGAAAAACTAATTCCTTTCTATAGAAAATTGCTCAACACACCATAATTATGAATAATTACGACGCGGCTGAAGACCGCTACGAAAAAATGCAATATCGCCGCTGCGGAAGAAGCGGGATCAACCTACCCCTGCTTTCTCTGGGTTTGTGGCACAACTTTGGAAATACCACCAGCTTTGAAAATTCCCGTTCTATTTTGCGTACCGCCTTCGATAACGGGATCACTCATTTTGACCTCGCCAACAATTACGGCCCGCCTTATGGTTCGGCAGAAACGAACTTCGGGAAAATATTCAAAGAAGATTTTGTGAAGTATCGGGATGAGCTGCTCATTTCGACAAAAGCCGGCTGGGATATGTGGCCGGGGCCCTATGGAAATTTTGGTTCCAGAAAGTACCTCATCGCCAGTCTTGATCAATCTCTTAAAAGAATGGGATTAGATTACGTTGATATCTTTTACCACCACCGCCCAGATCCTGCTACCCCACTTGAAGAGACTATGGGAGCCCTGGATCAAATAGTGCGCCAGGGAAAAGCTCTTTATGTAGGAGTCTCTCAATATTCTGCAGGGCAAACAGCCAAAGCAGCAGAAATCCTTCGGAATCTTGGAACACCGTTCATTATTCACCAGCCCCGCTACAATATGTTCGATCGCTGGGTAGAAGACGGCCTTATGGATACCCTTGAAAAAGGAGGTCTGGGAAGTATAGTTTTTTCACCGTTGGAACAGGGGATACTCACTTCCAAATACCTTATGGGGATTCCTGAAGATTCCCGGGCTGCCGTAAAAGGCGGATATCTGGATAAAGAGAAGATCACCCAGGAAGTACTCGAGAAAGTTAAACAACTAAATAAGATAGCAGAAAACCGTGGTCAAAGTCTGGCACAAATGGCAATTTCATGGCTTTTGAAAGACCCGAGGGTGACCTCTGTGCTTATTGGAGTGAGTCGGGTGTCCCAATTGGAGGATAATCTGGCAGGCCTAAAGAATCTACATTTCAGGTCTGAAGAACTTGAAGCTATTGAGAATATTCTTAGGAGCGAATAAAATGTTCAGCAATTATCCTTCTGAAAATCAGGTCCTAAAAACGACATTTTTGGAAGGTATATCCCAAAGGATTTCCTGAAGTAGAATTCAGGAAATCCTTATCTTTTGATTATAATTCAAATATATGAAATTGAAGTCCACATTGATTTTAGTTACTGTACTTTTCAGCTTGCCGGGAGCTTCCCAGGAACAGAATTTGATTGCTGAAGGCGCTCAACCTGAGCTTATTGCAGACGGTTTTAAATTTACCGAAGGCCCTGCAACCGATGCTGAAGGAAATGTCTACTTTACAGATCAGCCTAACAACCGCATTCATAAATGGTCGACTAAAGACAATGTAGTGACAGTCTTCATGGAAGATGCAGGTCGCTCCAACGGGTTGTACTTTGATGCTGAAGGAAACCTCTTTGCTGCTGCCGATAAACATTCTGAAATCTGGAAGATAACTCCTAAAAAGGAAGTCTCTGTTTTGCTGGAAGGCTTTAGAGGTAAAAGGTTCAACGGCCCCAACGACTTGTGGATTTCTCCTGACGGTGGCATTTTCTTTACCGATCCTTTCTATAAGAGGGACTACTGGAGTCACAGCGAGCAACCTATAAAAGAACAAAGGGTCTACTACCTCACTCCTAATCGCAAGGGTCTATTTATTGCCGCTGAAGGCCTTGTAAAGCCAAATGGCATCATTGGAACTCCCGATGGAAAAACTGTATACATTGCCGATATTGAGGACAATAAGACCTGGAGCTACAGCATAGGCGCAGATGGAAAACTGGAGAATAAAACCCTGTTTGCGGAATTGGGATCCGACGGAATGACAATGGACGAACAGGGCAACCTCTATTTAACCGGTGACGGAGTTACTGTCTTCAATAAAGCAGGAGAAAAGATCCTTCACATTCCTGTAGATAAAGAGTGGACCGCAAATGTCACTTTTGGAGGTTTAGATCACCAAACCTTATTCATCACGGCT
Organism: Salinimicrobium aquimaris; assembly: GCF_035607535.1. Classification (NCBI taxonomy): domain Bacteria; kingdom Pseudomonadati; phylum Bacteroidota; class Flavobacteriia; order Flavobacteriales; family Flavobacteriaceae; genus Salinimicrobium; species Salinimicrobium aquimaris. The sequence continues at coordinate 48,959 of NZ_JAYDZX010000012.1, read as the reverse complement.
ATGGATTCGGTTTTTGGTTTGAAGATGAATGTTAAGGGAGCCAAATAAAATTTAAACCACAAATACTTCAAGCAGTTCGGCAGCTTTAGCTGAAATCTGCACTTCATTGGTTTCTGCCGGAATAAGTAATGTTTCTCCCATGGAAATTTTCTCTGAATTTTCACCTACTGCAACTTCAGCTTCTCCTCCAACGCACATGTAGATCACAAACGAATCCAGATGAGAATAGTTCTTGGAGATACTTCCCTTGACCGGTAGAAAATTAGTGGTGAAATACTCGCAGGCGGCAATGTTCGTGGAATGATTATCTACTCGGGTATATTTCCTCTTAAAATCCTCCTTTTTCTCGAAATCTATAGCGTCAAGGGCGAGATCTGTATGAAGTTCCCGTGGATTTCCTTCATCATCTACCCTGTCCCAGTCATAAATACGATAAGTAATATCTGAAGTCTGCTGGATCTCTGCCAGTAATACTCCGGCGCCAATAGCGTGAACTTTTCCGGTATTAATGAAAAATGAATCTCCATTTTCCACTTTTTCGAAGTTAAGGAGGTCAGTGATCCTTCCCGAATTGAGGTGCTCCAAATATTCTTCTTTGGAAATGCTTTTTTTGAAACCTACATTGATCTCTGCTCCCTCATCGGCTTGCAAGATGTACCACATTTCAGTTTTACCAAAGGAGTCATGTCTTTCTTTTGCAATCCTGTCGTGAGGATGTAACTGCACGGAAAGATCGGTGTTGGCGTCGATGAATTTGATCAATAAGGGAAATTCAGCTCCAAAAGTTTCAAAAATCTTTTCTCCTAAAATTTTTTCTTTATACTCCTCTAAAAGGTCGTTTAAATCTCTGCCTTTTAAGAAGCAATTTGCAACTACAGAAATATTACCTCTCACTCCGGAAATCTCCCAACTTTCCCCAAGCTTATTCTTATTCGATTTCTTCTGAAGGATTTCTTTGAGTTTGTTGCCGCCCCATATCTTTTCTTTAAGAATAGGTTCGAACTTTATTGGATAGTTGAGCATTTTAATTTTTTTACCGGCCCAAAGATAATAAATGCAGGGGCGCGACGGGCAATGATCTAAAGCCTGGTTTCTGGAAAAACAGAAAAATTATCCTGTCAAAAAAGGGATTCTACTACTGAATTTATTTTTTAGGCTTATCTTCCCCTCCCGCAAATCAATAATGAGAAAATATCTTCTGTTATTATTTTTTCTTCAGGCGTTCTTCATGCATGCCCAGGAAAGAGTGCAAATAAAAGGCCTCGTCAAACATGACAGCATATCGTTAGAAAACGTTCATGTGAAAAATATTTCTTCGGGAAAATTTTCAGTTTCCGATGCTTCCGGAGAGTTCGTGGTCAGCCTTAAGCAGGGAGATACAATTGTCCTGTCGCACGTAGGGATGAATGATCTAATACATTTCGCCGGAAAAGAAGATCTACAGGAGGAGATCCTTATCTTCAGGATGACAGAAAGTTCCAGCGAACTGCGGGAAGTGGTTGTAGACGAAACTTCAGAGATCAATGCCGTTTCCCTGGGGATCATTCCGAAGAAGATCAAAAAACTTTCGGTCAATGAGCGCAGACTTAAAACAGCAGGAGATTTTAAACCGAAGCACTTGCTAGGCGTCATTGGCGGTGGCTTATCTTTTGATGCCATATTAAATGCCATTAACGGTCGTACAAAGAAACTTAAGCGGAATGTTAACATTGAAAAAAAGCAGAGGAATATTGCTTTTTTGGAGATGCATTACATGGAATATTTGAAGGAAGAAATGGAACTAACCGACCAGGAAGCGCAGATGCTGATTGGTTTTGTAATTGAGGATGCGGAGCTTTTAAATGTAATTGACTCCGGCATAGAGGCAAGAATGCATCTTTATCTTTACGAGATGTGGTTTAGGCTCGAGGAGCAGAAAAGTTCCCCAACCAATTAACTTCTTAGATTCCCGGGGAGCAGCAATGGCGGCACATTGCACCAAAATCTGCCGCTGCAGGTTTTCAACTAATTTCTTGTTAAACTCTTCAAAATTGAGGTGCTTTATTCTACAATACCTATTATTTTAAGAGAGCTGTTTCAAAGTCAAAAAATTTATGCATTTGCTATGCGTGCATAATAAAATTTTCATAACTTTGAAATCCTATGAAAGAAAAGACCATCGATTACGTCCTTCGAGCGACCTGGATCTCTATTGCAAAAATGTACAATGAAGAGGCCGGTAAGGAAGGAAGTACTATGGCCACAGGCTTTGCTCTATTGAGTATTGATCCCGAAAAAGGAACTCCTTCCACCTCCCTTGGCCCCAAGATGGGCATGGAAGCCACTAGCCTGTCGCGTACATTAAAAACCATGGAAGAGAAAGGCCTTATCATTCGGAAGAAGAACCCCGAAGATGGCCGCAGCGTTTTGATCCACCTTACAGACTTTGGCAGGGAAATGCGCGATTACTCGAAAAAGGTGGTGCTCACATTTGACGAAGCAGTACGAAAGGAAATCCCTGAAAAGGACCTGGATAAATTCATTGAGGTCGCTAAAAAGATCATGGACCTCATTCATTCCAGAAAAATTTATAGCGAACCGTAAATATCACTAGCAGAAAGTGATCCACAAAAAATAACTAACAACATGAAAAGACGAATCAACAAAGTTGCAATCATTGGCTCCGGAATTATGGGTAGCGGTATTGCCTGTCACTTCGCCAACATTGGAGTAGAGGTGCTATTGCTGGACATCGTACCACGAGAGCTAACCGATAAGGAGAAGAAGCAGGGCCTTACCCTCGAAGACAAACAGGTGCGCAACCGCATTGTGAACAATTCACTCCAGGATACGCTTAAATCCAAGCCCTCTCCTATTTACCATAAAGATTTTGCAAAGCGTATCAAGACCGGAAACCTTGAGGATGACATTTCAAAGGTATCTGAAGTGGACTGGATCATGGAAGTCGTAGTTGAACGTCTCGATATTAAAAAACAGGTTTTTGACAATCTCGAGAAACACCGCAAACCGGGAACCCTTATTACTACCAATACTTCAGGAATTCCTATTCAGCAGATGAATGAAGGCCGAAGTGAAGATTTCAAAAAACATTTCTGCGGAACCCACTTTTTCAATCCACCGAGATATTTGAGATTGTTTGAGATCATACCGGGACCAGATACTTCAGAAGAAGTTTTGGAATTTTTGAATGAATACGGGGAAAAATTCCTCGGAAAGAAATCTGTTGTTGCTAAAGATACTCCGGCATTTATTGGAAACAGGATTGGGACCTACAGCATCATGAGCCTGTTCCACATGGTTCGGGAACTGGATCTCACTGTTGAGGAAGTTGATAAACTTACAGGGCCGGTCATAGGAAGGCAAAAATCTGCCACTTTTCGCACCGTAGACCTTGTAGGCCTTGATACTTTAAAACATGTGGCCGAAGGTTTACATAAAGGTGTGCCTACAGATGAGGAGCACGATCTTTTCGCCATGCCCGATTATATCAACACTATGGTCGAGAACGAATGGTTCGGCAGTAAAAGCGGGCAAGGATTTTATAAAAAACTAAAAAAGGATGATGGTTCGAGTGAAATTCACTCCCTCGACCTCAAAACTCTTGAATACAGACCGCAGAAAAAAGCTTCTTTTGCCACTCTTGAACAGACCAAGAGCATTGACAAAGTAGAAGAAAGATTTAAAGTACTTGTCGGCGGAAAAGACAAGGCAGGAGAGTTCTACCGTAAGAACTTCGCTGCCATTTTCTCATATTCTTCAAACAGAATTCCGGAGATCACAGACGAGCTTTACAAGATCGATGATGCCATGAAAGCCGGTTATGGCTGGGAGCATGGACCTTTTGAGATCTGGGATGCGGTTGGAGTCGAAAAAGGGATCGAGATCATGAAGGAGGAAGGTCGAAAACCGGCCGACTGGGTGCACGAAATGCTGGAGAAAGGCAACAAGAGCTTTTATACTGTAAAGGACGGCAACACCTGGTACTACGACATAACTGCAAAAGAATACAAGAAGATCCCGGGGCAGGATGCCTTTATCATCCTTGATAATATCAGGGAATCTAAAAAAGTTTTCAGCAACAGCGGAGTTGTTGTCGAGGATCTCGGGGACGGAATCCTCAATGTGGAGTTCCGCAGTAAGATGAATTCCATTGGCGGAGATGTACTCGACGGCCTGAACAAGGCCATTGACCTTGCCGAGAAAGAGTATCAGGGTCTTGTTGTTGGAAACAGCGGAAAAAATTTCTCTGTAGGCGCCAATATCGGAATGATTTTTATGATGGCTGTAGAACAGGAATACGATGAGCTTAACATGGCCATAAAGTACTTCCAGGACACCATGATGAGAATGCGCTACTCCTCTATTCCAACCGTTGCAGCGCCTCACGCCATGACTCTGGGAGGTGGATGTGAGCTTTCCCTTCACGCTGATAAAGTTGTAGCTGCAGCCGAAACTTATATAGGACTTGTGGAATTTGGAGTCGGGGTGATTCCCGGCGGTGGTGGCTCTAAAGAGATGACTCTTCGTGCAGCCGATACTTTCCAGAAAGATGACGTGGAACTAAATCGCCTTCGGGAGCATTTCCTCACTATTGGAATGGCTAAAGTTTCTACCTCAGCTTATGAAGCTTTTGACCTAAACATCCTTCAAAAAGGAAAAGACATTGTGGTCGTGAATCCCGACCGTCAATTGGCAATAGCTAAAAAGCACGCCTTGCTAATGGCCGAAAACGGGTATACCAAACCAATCATGAGACAGGATGTCAAAGTTCTTGGTCGGCAGGCACTTGGAGCTTTTTACGTGGGAACAGATCAAATGTTAGCCGGAAAATACATCAGCGAGCACGACAAGAAGATCGCTAATAAGCTCGCCTACGTAATGGCCGGAGGAGATCTTTCAGAAAACTCATACGTCAGCGAGCAATACCTGCTTGATCTCGAAAGAGAAGCATTCCTATCCCTTACGGGAGAAAGGAAGACTTTGGAGAGATTGCAGCATATGTTGCAGAAGGGGAAACCATTGAGAAACTAATCGTATAGTGTATAATGTAGATTGTATACTGTAAAACTGGAAGGATTATGAACTACTTTAAAGAATTGAAGGTTTGGCAAAAGGCAATTGATCTGGTAACGGAAACCTATAAAAAAAGTGCTGCCTTTCCGAAAGAAGAGTTATATGGGCTTACTTCCCAGATAAGGAGATCGGCCGTTTCAATTCCTTCTAACATTGCCGAAGGATGTGGCCGAAAGACCAATAAAGACTTTGCTAATTTTCTTGGAGTTGCTCTAGGTTCAGCCTTTGAATATGAAACTCAGTTGATCATTTGCAGAAATCTTCAATTTATACCCAAGGATGATTTCGATTTCTTGGAAAAAGAAGTTCATCATATTCAGAACATGATTATTAAACTTCAATCTACATTATAACGACTAAAGAAGACATTATACATTATACAAAATACAATATACAATGAATAAAACAGCTTACATCGTAAAAGGATACCGAACTGCAGTGGGAAAGGCACCGCGGGGGGTATTCAGATTTAAAAGGCCAGATGAACTGGCGGCAGAAACTATCCAGTTTATGATGGATAAGCTGCCGGAATTTGATAAAAAACGTATCGACGACGTCATCGTTGGAAATGCCATGCCCGAAGCCGAACAAGGCTTGAATGTGGGACGCTTCATATCTCTTATGGGATTAAATACTGAAGATGTTCCAGGCATGACTGTTAACCGTTATTGTGCTTCGGGACTTGAGACTATTGCCATAGCAACAGCCAAGATCCAAAGCGGAATGGCAAACTGTATTATTGCCGGCGGGGCCGAAAGTATGAGTTATATCCCTATGGGAGGATATAAGCCTGTACCCGATTACAAACTGGCCAAAGAAGGCCGGGAGGATTATTATTGGGGAATGGGACTCACAGCCGAAGCCGTTGCCAATAAATATAAGGTCTCAAGAGAAGATCAGGATGAGTTTGCGTACAACTCTCACCAGAAGTCTCTAAAAGCACAAAAAGAAGATCGTTTCCAGGACCAGATAGTTCCAATTACTGTTGATCAAACTTATGTAGATGAGAACGGCAAAAAGCAAACCCGTTCCTACACAGTAAACAAGGATGAAGGACCAAGAGCCGACACATCCAGGGAAGTCCTTGGAAAACTTCGCCCGGTATTTACCGAAGGAGGAAGCGTGACCGCAGGAAACTCTTCCCAAATGAGTGATGGCGCCGCCTTTGTCATGGTCATGAGTGAAGAAATGGTCAAAGAATTGAACCTGGAACCGGTTGCGAGATTAGTCAGCTACTCAGCTGTTGGGGTAGAACCAAGGATCATGGGGATAGGACCTGTATATGCGATTCCCAAAGCTGCAAAACAGGCAGGAATTCAATTAAATGATCTTGAGCTAATAGAATTAAATGAAGCCTTTGCATCACAGTCACTGGCAGTAATTCGTGAACTCGGTCTTGATATGGACCGCATGAACCCTAACGGAGGTGCAATTTCTATGGGTCACCCATTGGGTTGTACCGGAGCAAAACTCTCGGTTCAACTTTTTGACGAAATGCGCAAGCGCAACCTGAAGAACAAATACGGGATGGTCACCATGTGCGTAGGAACAGGACAGGGAGCCGCGGGGGTGTTTGAATTTCTTTCTTAAAAAGAAACAAGAGCCAAGAGACAAGAACCAAGACGAAATGGGGAGGCACAATTATAAAAAGATGAAGATCTGGCAGGAAGGAATGAGCCTGGTTAAAATCACCTATAGAATTGTAAAGAGTTTCCCCGATATAGAAAAGTATAATCTTACTACACAATCAATAAGATGTGCAGTTTCTATTCCTTCCAATATTGCAGAGGGAACAAGTAAAAGAACTGACAGGCATTTCGGTCAGTTTCTTGACACTAGTTTAGGTTCAGCCTTTGAATGGGAGACACAAATGATTGTAGCTCACCAAGAGGAATATATCAATGAACAACAATTTTTGGAATTGGAAAAGAAGATTCAGGACCTACAACGAATGATATCAGGATTTATTGACGGCTTAGATAAAAAGTCTTGACTCTTGATTTTTGGTTCTTGACTCTGAAATAAACATAAATAAAAATATTTAATACAATGGCAACAGAAGCAGACAATAAAAAACAGGACCTTCTCCGAGGAGGGCAGTTCCTGGTGAAAGAGACCAGCGCAGAAAATGTATTTACACCCGAAGATTTTTCGGATGAGCAGAAAATGATGCGGGATTCGGTACATGAATTTGTGAACCGGGAACTCATGCCGAAGAGGGAAGAGTTCGAAAAGAAGAATTATGAGCTTACCGAGGAGCTAATGAGAAAAGCCGGAGAAATGGGCTTTTTGGGAGTTTCGGTACCCGAGGAATATGACGGCCTGGGGATGGGCTTTGTCACCACTATGCTAGTGGTAGATTATATTTCGGGAGCTACGGGATCTTTTTCTACGGCATTCGGAGCGCATTCAGGAATAGGGACATTGCCTATTACTCTTTACGGGAACGAAGAGCAAAAGAAAAAATATCTTCCGAAGCTGGCAACCGGAGAATGGTTTGGTGCTTATGCTTTGACAGAACCGGGAGCAGGAAGTGACGCGAATTCGGGTAAGACAAAAGCTGTACTTTCTGAAGACGGCAAGTACTATAGCATCACCGGACAAAAAATGTGGATCTCTAACGCCGGATTTTGCAATATGATGATCGTTTTTGCCCGTATCGAAGACGACAAAAACATCACCGGATTCATTGTTGAATACGACCCCGAAAATCCCAACGGGATCTCGCTGGGAGAGGAAGAAAAAAAACTGGGGATCCACTCCTCCTCTACCAGGCAGGTATTCTTTAACGATACAAAAGTGCCGGTTGAGAACATGCTTTCAGAAAGAGGCAACGGCTTCAAGATTGCCATGAATGCCTTGAATGTAGGCCGAATTAAACTTGCGGGAGCTTGCCTTGATGCACAAAGAAGAACCATTGATGCAGCTGTACAATATGCGAATGAACGGGTGCAGTTCAAAACTCCTATTTCCCAGTTTGGAGCTATAAAGTCCAAGATCGCAGAAATGGCTACTTCAGCTTATGCGGGAGAATCGGCTTCATACAGAGCTGCAAAAGACATTGAAGACAGGATCACCATACGACAGGAAGAAGGAAATTCTCACCAGGAGGCCGAATTAAAAGGTGTGGAAGAATATGCCATAGAATGTTCTATTTTAAAAGTGGCAGTTTCAGAAGATCTTCAAAACTGTACAGATGAAGGAATACAGATCTTTGGAGGGATGGGCTTCTCGGCCGATGCACCAATGGAATCGGCCTGGAGGGATGCCAGGATCACCCGTATCTATGAAGGTACCAACGAGATCAACCGCATGCTTTGCGTGGGAATGCTCATTAAGAAAGCTATGAAAGGTCATGTTGATCTTTTAGGCCCTGCTACAAAGGTTGGTGAAGAACTGACCGGAATCCCTTCCTTCGATAAACCTGATTATTCTGAGCTTTTTGCTGAAGAAAAAGAGATGGTGAAAAAACTGAAAAAAGTATTTCTTATGGTTGCAGGTAGTGCAGTACAAAAATACGGACCTCAACTTGAAGACCACCAGCAGCTATTACTTGCTTCAGCCGATATTCTTATCGAGATCTACATGGCAGAATCTGCTATTTTAAGGACCGAAAAGAATGCCAAACGTTACGGTGCAGAAAGCCAGAAGGAACAAATCGCAATGGCGAAATTATATTTGTACCATGCCGTTGACACCATCAACCAAAAAGCCAAGGAAGGAATCGTTTCCTTTGCGGAAGGTGATGAACAAAGAATGATGTTGATGGGTCTAAAACGTTTTACGAAATACGAGAACCAGCCAAATGTTGTTGAGCTGCGCAAAATAATATCAGATAAGGTTATTGCCCAAAACAAATATCCTTTCTAGTTTTAATTTGCATTATTGAATCTGTTTAAGGTCGCCACTGGCGGCCTTTTTCTTTTGGTATTTTTTTAACAGCTAAAGTGCCCTTCGTTTTTTAGATTATGAGAAAGGAAAAAGAAAGTCTATGGAAGATTCCACAAGAAGCATCCTCATTTTTCTGGCAGGTTTATTTGTTCTCTATTTTCTGCTACATTTTTTACTGAAGAAACTGGGAAAAGACCCCCGTAACATCCTCCCACACAATATTGCCAGCCGCTTAAAGATTCCCATGATCACGCTATTTTTTGCTGTGGCCATCCAGGCAGGCCTCATAAACCGGGAGATCATAACCAATGAAAGCCAGATCGACTTTTTTCAGCATGTGCGTTCAATACTGTTGATCTTTAGTTTTACCTGGTTCATTATAGTTGCCATAAGAATCGCAAAAAATCAATTTCTGAAACGTTTTGATGTAAGCGAAGCCGATAATCTTAGAGCCAGAAAGGTTTATACTCAATTCAACATTATTGAAAGGATTGCTATTTTTGTAGTAGTTCTTTTTGGTCTTGGGATCGCCCTCCTCACCTTTGACGGGGTAGAGGAAGTAGGTGTCAGCCTCCTCACCTCTGCGGGAATTGCCGGAATTATTCTGGGGCTTTCGGCTCAAAAAGTATTCGGAACCATTTTCGCGGGAATTCAGATTGCGATTGCACAACCTATTCGGCTCGACGACGTGGTAATAGTTGAAGGAGAATGGGGACGAATCGAGGAAATCAAGCTGACGTATGTAGTGGTCCAGATCTGGGACAAGCGCCGTCTTGTTCTGCCTACCACCTACTTCATCGAAAAACCCTTTCAAAACTGGACCAGAAATTCATCAGACATTCTGGGTACAGTATATATCTATACCGACTTTGATCTCCCAATCGACAAACTACGGGAGGAATTGACCCGGCTTCTCAATGCTACCGAACTTTGGGACCGAAAGGTGAATGTCATCCAGGTGACAGACCTTTCTGAAAAGACCATGGAGCTTCGTGCTCTCATGAGCGCCAAAGATGCGCCTACAGCATGGGATCTGCGGGTTTATGCCAGGGAAAACCTCCTGAAATACATTCAGAAGAATTTCCCCGACAGTTTGCCGCGAACCCGTCTGGAAATTAAAGAGGAGCCTCCTCGCTCAAAAGATCCTTCAGTCGGGCTTCAGAAGTGATATTCTGGGAAAAATTCATTGCCGTCTCGATTAAAGCGAGGTGAGAATAAGCCTGAGGGAAGTTCCCGAGCAATCGTTTTGTCTCAAAGTCAAGATCTTCACTAAACAGCCCCAGATGGTTACTGTAAGACAGCAGCTGGTCAAACATTTTAAGCGCCTTTTCTTTTTCACCTATCTTGTAAAGGCTATTGATGAACCAGAAGGTACAAATGGTGAACGAAGAAGATGGAGTTCCAAAATCATCTTTATTCTTATATCTAAAGAGCAGCCCGTTATGACAAAGTTCCCGCTCTGTTGCATGAACAGTACTCACAAAACGTGGATCTTTAGCCTTTATAAATCCATAGGTCTCCATCAATAGGGTCGATGCATCCAGGTCCTTAGAGCCATAGGATTGGGTATATGCCTGCACCTCTTCATTCCAGCCCCTGTGGTAGATATCATCATATATTTCCTGCCTAAGAGTTTTCCATTTCTGGTCATTAATACCATTCCTAAGGATCTCTCCAATTTTAACAGCACGATCTACAGCTACCCAGCACAAGAGTTTCGAAAAGGTGAAGTGACGTTCCTCACTTCTAAATTCCCAGATCCCTTTATCGGGCTGCTTCCAGTGTTCTTCCACGATCCTCACGATACCCCGTACAATGGTCCAGAGCTCCTCACTATTTTCCAAGGTCGTTTCGAACCTAAGGAACTGCTGGTAGATCACCTCCATTAAGATCCCATAAATGTCATTCTGTTTTTGGATGTAGGCTGCATTCCCTATTCTCACAGGTTTTGAACCTTCGTAGCCTTCAAGGTGCTCTAAAATGTGTTCTGTAAGTTCCTTTTCTCCATTGATCCCATACATGATTTGCAGTTTCTCATCCTTGTGTGGGATAAGGTCAATTATGAACTGCAGGAAATTTTCAGCAGACTGGCGGTGCCCTAAAGTGCTCATTACCTTGATCACCATTGAAGCATCACGTATCCAGCAAAACCTGTAATCCCAGTTTCTTACTTCCCCAATGGTTTCGGGCAAAGAGGTCGTAACAGCGGCAAGTACAGCTCCTGTCTTTTCATAGCTCATGGCTTTAAGAACGAGAGCACTTCGCATAATTTGTTCCTCATAATGAGGATATTTTGTAGTAGACTCACTCCAGTTCATCCAATAGGTCTTGGTGCGCTGGAATTTCAGGTATGCCCGGTCCAGATTTTGCTCTCTTAGTTTCTCATGATATCCCATAAGGAAATAAGCATCCTCTTTTAAGGTGATCTCCTCCCCGTGAAGTACATCATCCAGCCCTAGACTGGTATATAGGTAAAGGGAGTCATAGGTGCCTTTTTTGGTAAAGCTCTTCAGGTAATAACGGTGATTTTCGGTGAAAGTCTCCTCCTGGGCATAATTGAGCTTCGGCGAATAATTAACTCTTATTTTCGGATTTCCTTTGAGGATCCTTATATAGCGGATAATATCCGGTGGGGTATAAAAGACACCATTATCCTTCCTATATCTCGGCATAAAGTCTATGACCTGGAAAGCGGCCTCTTCCGAAGTGAATGTGGTGGAAAGAATATTGGTTCTCCACAGGTATTTCTGAGTGATCTTGTAATCTTCGGAAACTTCAAATGAGAAGTGTCCTCCTTTGTCTTTATCTAGTAGTTTGGCGAAGACAGAAGCGGAGTTGAAATTAGGCAAACAACACCAGTCCAACGAGCCCAACTTTGAGATCAATGCAGCACTTTTACAGTTGCCGATCAACCCATAATCTAATGTTTTCATCTAGTCTTAAAGTTCTTTTAAAATGGTAGGGTGCTTATTTAAAATTTCGGAAATTTAAGGAAAATCAATCAGATAGAACCCGCTTAAATTTTCCTATGGGCAAAACAATAATAATCTCTAATCGCCTACCCTTACAAATAAACATTACAGAAGATCAAGAAATAGAAGTTACCCCCAGCGTCGGCGGCCTGGCTACAGGACTAAAAAGCTTTCATCAGGAAGGTGACAGCATTTGGATTGGATGGACCGGCATGGCTGCTGAAGATATTCCCGAAGACCTGCAACAAAAAGTAGATGCCGAAGTTCAAAATCAGGATTGCGTAGCTGTCTCCCTTACTTCCGAAGAAATTGAGAAATTCTACTATGGATTTAGCAATCGAACCATCTGGCCGTTGTTCCATTATTTTATGGAGTACACAGAATTTCAGCCCGAACACTGGGAGGCATATAAACAGGTCAATGAAAAATACGCCGATGCAGTTTTAGAACGACTTAATGATGATGATGTAGTTTGGGTCCACGACTACCAACTCCTGCTACTTCCGGAATATATAAGAAAAAAGAATTCAAAGGTGACTATAGGATTCTTTAACCACATACCCTTTCCTTCTTCCGAAGTCTTTAGAACCCTGCCCTGGAGGGAGGAAGTGCTGAAAGGAATGTTGGGAGCAGATCTTATTGGCTTCCACACCTATGACTATGAGAGGCATTTCCTTCGTTCTGTAAATAGAATTTTGAGGTATGACATCAACTTTAACAGCGTAAATATTGGAAGTCGCATCGTGAGATCGGACTCCTTCCCCATGGGAATTGATTATAAAAAATTCTGGAATGCCGCGAAAGAACACTATAGTCAGCCAAGAAGTGAGAATTCAGATATTCAAAAAAAGCTGGACTACCATAAATACGTTACCCGTAACACCAAATTGATCCTTTCGATCGACAGGCTGGATTACACCAAAGGGATTGCCAACAGGATAAGAGCTTTTGGGTATTTCCTGGAAAAATATCCCGAATATCAGGAAAAGGTAAGATTGATAATGCTAGCTGTTCCTTCCAGGACCAATGTTCCGCAGTACCAATTATTGAAAAAGGAGATTGATGAGCTGGTGGGGCGTATCAACGGGAGGTTCGCTACAATAAACTGGACGCCAATCTGGTATTTTTATCGCTCCATGCCTTTTGAAAATCTTATTGACCTCTACACCTCAAGTGATGTTGCCCTCATTACCCCTACAAGAGACGGAATGAATTTGGTAGCTAAGGAGTATGTAGCAACAAGAACAGATCATACCGGGGTTTTAATTTTGAGCGAAATGGCCGGTGCGGCTCATGAACTTAATGAAGCGCTTATTATTAATCCCAACAATTTTGAACAAATAGTTGACTCCATAAAGATGGCTCTTGAAATGCCCGAAGAAGAGCAGGTGCGACGAAATAAGCTGCTTCAAAAAAGACTTAAGCGGTACAATGTCGAAAAATGGGCAAATGATTTTATGAAAAGCTTACGAGAAACCCGGAATTCACGAAAAGCATTTAAAGCGATCGAATTGACAGATAATGTCAAAAAGGACCTTTTTGACAAATATAGTGCGGCCCAGCGTCGCATCCTCTTCCTCGATTATGATGGCACCCTGCGGAAATTTGTAGACAAACCCGACGAAGCAATGCCCGATCCCGAATTGATCGAGTTGATCTCCAGGCTCGGAGATCAAAAAAATACCCGGGTGGTACTAATTAGTGGAAGGGATAAAGAAACTCTGGGAACCTGGTGGAAGAATGTTCCTATTGAACTTATTGCTGAACACGGCGTGTGGAACAGGCCCGTAAACGAAAAATGGCAGATGACAGAGAATCTTAATAACAACTGGATGGCTTCTGTAAGGCCGGTTTTGGAGACCTATGTAGATCGTACCCCGGGAACTTTTATCGAAGAAAAGAATTTTTCCCTCGCATGGCATTATCGAAAAGCCAATCCTGAACTGGGTGAGGTGAGAGCCAACGAACTTTCGGCAGTTCTCAAGGACATGATCTCCAATCACGGACTTTCTGTACTACAGGGAAATAAAGTGCTGGAAATTAAGAACAGTGGTGTGAACAAGGGAAAAGCAGCCAATAAGCTACTGGTTGAAAAATACGATTTTATGTTTGCCATTGGGGATGACTGGACAGATGAATATCTCTTTACCGAACTACCAGATCAAACGGTAACAGTAAAAGTAGGTATGAATAAGACTGAGGCTAAATATTACATAGATAATGTTGATGAGGTAAGGGAGCTCCTTGACCAATTTGTTAGCCTTACCCGGTGAGGATAAAGTGGTTGTGGGCTGTTAAATATCAGCTAAAATTTTCAGCATTTTTAATTCAACCTTAACTAAGCATTTCCTTACAGGACACACAATTAGACTTATATTAGTACCTGGATATTTAACCATTATCAATTAGAAAATAACAGAAAATGAAAACAGGAAAAATTTTAGCAGGAATACTTTCAGGAGCCGCTCTTGGTGCCATCGCAGGCTTGCTTTTTGCACCTAAAAAGGGTTCTGAAACCCGTAAAAATATTGCTGACAAGAGCAACGAATATATGTATGGAGCCAAAAGTAAATACAACGATATGGCCGACAATCTTTCTCACCGTTACGACACTGTAAAATCAAAATTTAGAGGTAAGTCAAAACAACTTGAGGCCGAGATGGACGGTGATGACAAGATCATTTACTAGGTAAATCATACCTTAGATTAGAGCTGCATGAACAATGCAGCTTTTTTTATGGCCTATTTTTAGTATTTTGCCAGAAGAAATCAAAAAATAATTATGTTTAAAAATGCCCTTTTTGCCACCTTAGTTTTTTGTGGCTTTACCAGCTTTTCACAAGAAGTAGCACCACCACAGGTAGATCTTAGAATTTATGACATTATCGAATCTGTTTCTGCCGATAAGATTGAGGAAGATATTCGCCGACTTGCCGGCTTTGGTACCCGTAACACCTTTAGTGATACCATTTCTGACACCCGCGGGATTGGAGCTGCACGAAGATTCATCAAAGCCGATTTTGAAAAGACTTCAAGAGAATGTAACGGATGTCTCGATGTTTTTTACCAAAAGGATTTTGTTACAAAGGAAGGAAACCGAAGAGTTCCTAAAGACGCATGGGTCGTAAACGTTGTGGCGGTACAAAAAGGAACTAAATACCCTAACCGCTACATCATAATGAGTGGGGATATAGATTCCCGGGCCAGCAATACCATGGATTTTACTACAGATGCTCCCGGAGCCAATGACAACGCCAGTGGTATGGCCGGAGTGATGGAGGCAGCAAGAGTTCTTTCCAAGTACGACTTTGAGAACAGCATTGTTTACCTCGGGCTTTCAGGAGAAGAACAGGAATTGTTTGGCGGACAGGGTTTTGCGCAAATGGCTAAAGACGAAGGTTGGGAGATCATAGGAGTTTTAAACAATGATATGATCGGGAACATCGAAGGAGTTGACGGAGTTATCGACAACCGTACCTTCAGGATCTTTTCTGAACCTGTGCCTCCTACCGAGACTGAGGATCAAAGGAGAATGAGAAGATATTATGGAGGCGAAGTGGATGGAATTTCCCGGCAATTAGCAAGGTATGTTCATCGCGTTACAGAAACCTATATGCCCGAAATGAACCCTATGATGGTCTACAGGCTGGATAGATTTGGGCGTGGTGGTCACCACAGGCCATTCAATGATCTTGGTTTTGCCGGTATCAGGATCATGGAGGCACATGAGAATTACACTCAGCAGCACCAGGACATTCGTACCGAAGATGGAATCGCATATGGCGATGTTATTGACCATGTCAACTTTGATTACGCTGCCAAACTAACGGCTGTGAATGCCATTACCATGGCAAGTCTCGCCTGGGCACCTCCTGCTCCCGAAGAAGTTTCCATTGGCGGCATTGTTGAACCTTCGGCTAAACTTAAATGGAAAAAGATTCCGGGAGACGATGTTGCAGGTTATAAAGTTTACTGGAGAGATACTACTGCCCCACAATGGCAACATTCCAGATACGTTGGAGATGTTGATAATTTCACTCTTGAAGGAATTGTGATAGACAATTTTTATTTTGGAGTTTCTGCAGTAGGTAAAAACGGAAATGAAAGTGTGATCGTTTTTCCTACCTCAACGTTTTAATAGATAAAAATCATGTAAAGAGAAATAGGGGTCAAACGATCCCTATTTTTTTTGAATGGGCAATCGCCTTTCCACTATCTTTGAAATAACAGGTAGCAACGCCAAGATCTTCAATATTCTCTAGCACTGCCTTCACTTTTTCCTTTTGCTTTTTGGTAGTCTGCCTTATATAGATTGCTTTTATATTCAAGGGAAACATCTTAGTAATCCTTTCATATAAGTAAGCATCCTGTTGGGAATCATCCCCCATTAGCACATATTGGAGTTGAGGGTAAAAAGAAATGATATCCTTGATCTTTATAAATTTATGGTCATGTCCTCCCCTGCCTGTAAACAGAAAATCTGCAAGACCTGTCTTTATCCTTTTTAGTTTTATCACCGCTTTGGGCAATCGGTGTTTTCGGGAAAACTGCAGAATGAATTCATAGAGGTTCCATTCGCTGCTCGAGACATAGAAAAACGAGTTGAACTGTCCCTCCTCCTGTCCTGCTCTACTAAGCGCCTGGTAGTGAGGAACCACATCATCAAAGACTTCCCTGTTGTTGATGTTCTGAGTAAGGATCACATATAACTTTTTGAAGAAGTTGTGGGTATGGGAGATCAAAAAAGTATCATCGATGTCTGAAATTATTCCAAGCTTACTCTTAAAAGGCTTAAGCAGTTCTCCCGTTTCTACCACCCCGAATTCTCCTATTTCACAGGCAACCGTGTATTCATGCCAACCACTTTCAAGAAACTTGTTGTAAGGCAAATTAAACCTAAAGTAACCATCATCTGTAGTTTTGGTGACCACTTCCAGGTCTTTAAAATTTAGCTTTATAGTGGCATTTTTGATAGGACTAATGGTGAACATCTTGTAAACAGATTTGGCATGTCTGTACCCTTTGCGATCTATTTCATATTTATCGGGCGCCCAGGATTTGAATACGTGTCCAAAAACCACAAGTTCCTGGTCATTTATATATCCGCGATATAGCTTTATGTCAAGCCTCATATTTGTATATTTTTAACTGCCTATCCTTCCCAAATTAGTTATTTTTAGGCACAAGCTCAATAGAATGGATGACTTTAAGAGGGTTTTAATGGTTGTTAATCCAATCTCGGGAGGATTGGATAAAACCGACATTATTGAGGAGGTCCGGGAACAGGTAAAGAAAAAAGAGTGGGAGCTCGAGATCTACTATACTTCCGGAAAAGGGGATAAAGAAGCTTTGTTTTCCATGATCGAGGATTTTGCCCCTCACAGGATCCTCTCGGTGGGAGGTGATGGCACTATTAAATTAATTGCCGAACTCCTCAAGGATGATTCCGTTCCAATTGGCGTCTTCCCCGCCGGCTCGGCAAATGGATTAGCAGAAAACCTAAACCTCGAAGGCGATAATGACCACCTTACCAGTATAGCCCTGGGGGATAACTTTAAACGACTTGATTCCATACTTATTAATAATGAGCTGTGTCTTCACATAAGTGACATAGGTTTAAATGCTGCTTTGATAAAGAATTACCAGGAAGGGAATATTCGCGGAAAGTTAGGCTATCTTATACAGTCTATTCCCACCCTTATCAAAAGTGATTTTCCTTTTCAGTTTGACATAGAAGTAGATGGGAAACTTCTTTCCAGGAAAGCTGTTCTTATTGCGGTAGCTAATGCCCGCAAGTATGGAACGGGAGCTAACATTAATCCACACGGAAAATATGATGATGGAAAATTTGAGATCCTCATCTTTAAAGAATTCAATATTCCGCAGATCCTAAAAACCTTCAGGGAAAATGTCGAGCTTGATGAGGATTTCCTGGAGATCATTTCGGGAGTTGAAGCCCGCATATACAGTGAGAAAAACATCCCTTTTCAGATTGACGGGGAGTACCGCGGGGATATCAAAGACGTCACTGCACGAATTTCTCCTGTAAAGATAAAAATTGCAGTTCCCTAAAAATTATTCTCTACATCTTCTTTCATGCTGGCATTATTGCAATCAATTGGCATTTTTAATGCTTAATTAACAATACTTTAGGCTGCCCTTAATCAAAATGGGGTTCAAAATCAGTAATTTAGATATCAATCTAACTAATAAAAAAAAGAAGAATTATGGCAGAGATCAAGATCGAAAAGAAAAAACCTATTTGGCCCTGGATCATCCTTGTTTTGGTTATCCTGGCGATACTGTACTTTTTAGTATTTGCCGATGATGACGGAGACATAGATGACGTAGAAACCGAACAGGTTGAAGAAACTACCTGGGAAGAAGACGCTGATACTACAACCTGGGATGAACAAACTGACACTACCGGATGGGAGACTAACGGTGACACCCTTTCAGCTACGGGTCAGGGAGTATCAGGTTATCTGGCATATATCTCAGATAACAACAAAATGGGAATAGATCACCAATACACCAACAATGCAATCATACACCTTATGAATGCCGTACAGGCAAAGGCTAATGAGATGAACTATGACATTAGTGCAGACATGCAAAGTGTGAGGCAGGACGCCAGGCAAATTGAACAGGATCCCATGGCATTGACCCACGCAGATAAGATCAAAGCTGCAGGTACCAAACTTGCTAATATAATGGAGAAGATGCAAAAGGAAAAATATCCTAATCTATCCAATGATGTCAATGAAGTAAAAACTGCAGCCCAAAACATCAATAAGACTACGCCGACCCTGGATCAAAAGGATCAGATCAAAAAGTTCTTTGATGAGGCCGGGGATTTGTTAAGAAAAATGAGCTAAACCAAAAAAAGAAGAGATTATGACAGACAGAAAAGAAAATAGAAAACATTTGTATTACCTCCACGAGCTTTCAGACTTTAAAGTTGACAGTGATGATCCCGATGTAAGAGGATGGCCTGTAAAGGATGCCGACAATAAAGTCGTGGGAAAAGTGGATAACCTTTTGGTAAGCAAGGAGAAAAAACGGGTGGTTTACCTTGATGTCGAGGTTGATAAATCTATTATAGATGCAAATCACGACCCCTATGGAAAACCTGCTTCCAGTGACGTTCATGAGTTCATAAACAGAGATGGGGAGAACCACCTCATCCTTCCTATAGGTCTGGCAAGGCTTAATGTCGATGACAAATATGTTTATACAGACAGGATAGATCATCGCACCTTTGCTGAAACCAAGAGGTATGAAAAAGGTCACGACATAGACCGGGACTACGAGGTTGTAGTGCTGGAATCTTATAACCGTGATACGGATTATGACCGGAGAGATTCAGATCTAGATCGCAGGGACAGAGACCGGGATCTTGGAACCGAAGGTCGAACTACAGATCTGGACGAAGAAAGAAGAAGAATGCAGGAAGCCGACAGGCGCAGTGATAATGACAGAGAAGGAAATATCGCCGGACGCAGTGGAACTCTTGCAGACAACGATCGAAGATCTGTAGATCGTGATCGTGATGCTCTCACAGGAAACGAGAGTGGAACTTATTCTGATAGCCGCAGAAGTGGAAATATTCCCGAAGATGATTCATTCTATGACAGAGGAGAATTCGATTACTCCAAATATCGCAGGTAACCTGAATTATCTGTAGAAAACTAAGGGCTTTTAAAAAGTAAATTTATTCTGTTCTTTAAAGAACCTCAACGAGATCTTTAAGTAAAACGGAATAAAGGATTGCTTTTTAAAAAGCCCTTTTTTTAATTATAAATACTGGCTCATGAACTATAAAAAAGTCGAATTTACTAATTCTGAAGGCCTCAAACTCTCTGGATATCTTGAGCTACCTCTCAATGCTCATCCTCACAGCTACGTGTTATTCGCCCACTGTTTTACCTGCAACAAGAATTACTTTGCTGTCAAAAATATTGCGCGGGCTCTTTCTGCCAGTGGCTACGGAGTACTTCGTTTCGATTTTTCGGGGCTTGGAGAAAGCGACGGGGAATTTGCCGATACCACCTTTTCAGGAAATGTTGAGGATCTATTGTCGGCTGCTCAATTCCTTGAGTCGGAATATAAGGCACCCGAGATGTTGATTGGACACTCCCTGGGAGGAGCTGCGGTAATCTTTGCAGCAAAACAGCTTTCCTCGGTAAAAAGTGTGGTTACCATAGGTGCTCCATCCTCTCCGGTTCATGTAAAGCACTTACTGCGGTCCAATTTGAAAGAGATCGAACAAAATGGAGTTGCCGAAGTTAATGTTGGCGGGAGGAATTTTACAATTAAAAAGAACTTTCTGCAGGATATAAACACTCATGACCTCGGAGAATTTGCCAAGGATCTTAAAAAGGCATTCTTGATCATGCATTCTCCTCAGGATGCTGTTGTGGAAATAAGTAATGCTGAAGAACTTTACAGGAGTGTCAAACATTCCAAAAGTTTCATCTCCCTCGACGGTGCCGATCATTTATTGACAGACAACGATGATTCAGAATATGCCGGAAGGGTTATCGCCTCCTGGGCCTCCCGTTATCTCGAGATCCCTGAAGAAAAGGAACTGGAAACAGACCACCAGGTCGTGGCTAATCTGGGTGAGGAAGGTTTTACTACCCAAATGAGGGCCGGCAAACACTATTTCACTGCAGATGAACCTAAATCTTTTGGAGGTGAAGACTTTGGACCATCGCCCTATGAATTCCTCTCTGCAGGTCTTGCCGCCTGCACTTCCATGACCATTCAAATGTATGCCCGTCGCAAAAAGTGGCCTCTCATTAATGTAGAGACCCATGTCGATCATCAAAAAACTCACGCCGAAGACTGCGAGAATTGCGAAAGAAACACTGCTAAAATTGATGTTTTTGAGAGGGTAATAGTCTTAAAGGGAAATCTTGATGAGCAACAGCAAAAGAAGCTTCTCGAAATAGCAGATAAATGTCCCGTGCATCGCAGCCTTTCCAATAAGGTGAACATTTCAACGAGGTTAAAAAGATCCGGGGATTAGAACCCTTAATTCTTCCTCCCGATCTTCCTTTTTATTTTTTCCATGAGGTTCTCCTTTGAACCGGGTCGTTCATTGCCCAATAAATAACCCACAGGTTCCAGACCTTTGGTGTGATCAAAAACGATCTTAAGCATGGAGAAGATAGGAACAAACAAAATAAATCCTGCCGGTCCCCACAACATACCTCCCAGGATGATCGCCAAAATTATGAACAAAGGGCTTTGCTCTACTTCAGATCCTATGATAATTGGTTCCAACACATAGCTTTCGATCAACTGGACGATGGCGATCAAAATTGTGAAGGAAATTATCTCTTCCACAGTACCGCCGAATATGATCAAAAATAAGATTGGAAGAGTTCCGCTAATAAATGGACCTATATAAGGTATGATGGTGATAAGGGCTCCAAAAAGGATAAGTAGCCCGGTATGCCGCAGGTCATAGGCTGTAAAAAGGACAAGGTACAAAGCGGCAAGAATAGTCATCACCTGTAATCTGCCCCAAAGATACTTGTAAGCAACTTTACGGGCTTCCTGTATGACCTCCTTTGTCTCTTCCTGTCTTTCAGGCTTGATGTACATCATTAGAAACTTTTCGAATTTATCCCTGTTTAGAAGCACCAGAAACATAAGGATAAGCACCAGCAAAAAATTTAAAACCAGTCCTGTAATACCGGTAAGGATTCCGGAGACGTAAGTCTGGGTCATATTGAGGAGCTCCATAATACTTTCTTCAAGTAACTTGTTCTGTTCTTGGAGGGAAAACCCGGTCACGTCGGCAGCTTTTAATTGTACTTTTCGCAAGTAGGAAATGATCTGGTCCTTACTTTCAATGATGTCCTGCAAAAAGACTCCAAGCTGTTGCACAAAGAAAAATAGAAGTATTCCTATCCCGATGAATATTAACAAAGTACCCAAAAAAGAAGAAAAGGGTTTTCCTATACCTGTCTTTTTTTCAAGCCAATAGATCACCGGAAGTACAAGAGCTGCAAAAAATACAGCAAAGGTCAACGGCACCAGCAAACCGGCTCCATAATAGAGGCCTGCGAAAAGAAGCGCAGCAAAAATGAAGACCTGGTTACTTTTTCTTAAACTTTTAAAGCGCATCAATTTGAATTGGTTGGTTGTAGATATTCTGAGAAGTTAAGAAATTCGCTTCAGATTCTTATTCAATTGGCTTTCGCAGCAAAATTTTTCAACAAAATTATCTTCTCTATGTTAAGCTCTCCTTAATTTTTTGGCTACGGCAAGACTATGCTATAATTTCGTTAATTGCTACTAATTAAAACTAACCACAATATGAAACGTATAATATTATCGCTTTTTCTGTCATCCACGCTAATGCTTACCGGTTGCAAAAATGAAAATCAAACGGCCGATGAGCGGGTAGATGAACATACAAATCTCACTCAGCAGGAAGAAGAGGCCGGTCCAGGTGACACTTACGTACAGGACGAGCTAACCTTGCAGATAGAACCCAGAAGTGGTAGTAATGTTTCCGGAACTGTCACTTTCGTGCAGGAAGACGACGAAGTTACGATGACAGCTGAAGTTTCGGGACTTGAAGAAGGAATGCACGCCATTCACCTTCACGAGAACGCCGATTGTTCTGCTCAAGATGGAACATCTGCCGGAGGCCACTGGAACCCGACATTTGAAGATCATGGAGAATGGGGTGATGCAGGCGGTTATCACCGTGGAGATATCGGAAATTTTGATGTGAATTCCAATGGAGAAGGTAGCATAACCTTTACTACTGACAAGTGGTGTATAGGATGTGAAGACGACAAGAAAAATATCCTGAACAAAGCCGTGATCATCCACGCAGGCGCAGATGATTATACTTCTCAACCCAGCGGTAATGCAGGAACCAGAGTAGGTTGTGCCGAGATCAAGATGTAAATAGCGTCAATTAATAAAGGATAAAAAGCGGCTATGAGCCGCTTTTTTAATTCCCGAATGTGAATACCCTCTGGTTAAACCTTTTTCTGATCCACCTCCAGGTTTTCCTTATTGCTTTTAAACGGTCTGATAATTAGCCTGGCCGCTTTATCAAAGTTTACGTAGTTATACACCCAGTTGAAAAAAGTGATTAGCCTGTTCCTGAAACCTACCAGAAAATACAGGTGAATGAACATCCAGATAAACCAGGCAAAGAAACCACCAAACTTCAGTTTTCCAAGATCGACAACAGCCTTATTCCTTCCCACCGTGGCCATAGTACCTTTGTCATAGTACTCAAAAGGTTCCATTTTTTCCCCTTTTAGAATACGCTTTAAATTTTTGGCCAGATGTTTACCCTGCTGTATGGCCGGCTGCGCCACCATTGGATGTCCTTTAGGGTAGTCTTCGTTCTTCATCAAAGCAATATCCCCAATAGCAAAGATGTTTTCATATCCCTTCACCTGATTGAAAACATTCACCTCATAACGGTCTGCCTTGTCTACAATCGAAGATGCATTTAGCCCCTTGACCGGAGCCCCCGATACTCCTGCTGCCCATATGAAGGTAGAGGTGTGAAAAGTAAGATCTTCTCTGTTTGTCGTCACCTTATCGCCATCATATTCCTGTACCATAACATTAAGGTGAATTTCCACCCCAAGCTCCTTCAGGAATTTTTCAGCTTTTTCGGAGGCTTTTGCACTCATTGGAGGAAGTACTCTGTCAAGCCCTTCAACCAGGTGGATCTTCATTTCGGCAGGATCAAGATCCCGAAAGTCCCGCGGTACAATATGATTTCGAACTTCGGCAATTGCCCCACATAATTCCACCCCGGTGGGCCCTGCTCCTGCTACCACGAAATTAAGAAGTGCTTTCCGTTTTTCGGGATCTTCTGTGATCACGGCCTGTTCCAGGTTTTCCAGGATAAGACTGCGAATGTTCAATGCCTGCGGAATGGTTTTCATCCACATTGCGTTCTTTTGAATGCTTTTTTTTCCGAAGAAATTGGTTCGCGACCCCGTAGCTAAAACCAGGTAATCATAAGTTAATTCACCGATTGAGGTTTGGATGATGTTTTCTTCCGGTTTAATATGCTGTACCTCAGCAAGCCGAAAATATCCATCCTTGCTGTGACGGGTGATCTTTCGCAAGGGATAGGCGATCGAATCGGGTTCAAGACCCGACGTGGATACCTGGTAAAGTAACGGCTGAAAAGTATGATAGTTATGACGATCCAGCAGGACCACCTGAATTTTTTCCTTTAAAAGATGTTTTGCAATTGAAATCCCGGCAAAGCCGCCGCCAACAATGACAACCCGGGGATACTCCGATATTGGAATGTTCATCTTAAGCTTGGTTTGTTCCAAAGTTAGAACTTTCCCAAAAGAAAAAAGAAGATAAAGAAACTTTAAGGGAATTGTAACAAGTACTATAAATTCGCTACTTATAGAAGTCTAAACATTATTTTGAAGAAAGAACTGGAACATGAATTTGTAAGCAATCTTGAAAAGCACCAGAATATTGTGCACAAGATATGCCGCATGTACACAAATGACCAGGACTCGCACAATGATCTGTTCCAGGAGATCACTATTCAGCTTTGGAATGCCTACCCAAAGTTTAGAGGTGACTCAAAATTTAGTACCTGGATGTACCGGGTCGCGCTCAACACAGCTATTACCCTCTATAGAAAATCAAAAAAGGACCTGCACACGCAGGATTATGACGAAGTAAGCTTTAAGATCAAAGCAGAGGTATATAACGACGAGATAGAGCAACAGCTTAAATTAATGTATAAGGCGGTTAAAGAGTTAAATGATATTGACAAGGCATTGGTATTTTTGTACCTGGAGGATCAATCATACAAAGAAATTTCTGATACCCTGGGGATATCTGAAGTGAATGCGAGAGTGAAGATGAACAGGATCAAAAAAGCCCTTAAGAACATAATAAATCCGTAGACCTACCACATGGATGAACTGGAATTTTTAAAACAAAACTGGAAAAAGCAGGAAGAAAACCTTCCGAAGCTGTCCTATGACGATATCTATAAGATGATATGGAAGAAATCATCTTCTATAGTCAAATGGATCTTCGTTATAAGCATTATAGAGCTGCTCCTTTCCAGCCTGCTCAATATTTTCATGGCCGATTCCAGCTATTGGGAGCAAATGGAACAGATACACCTTAAACAGGCAACAATCTATATTTATATTGTAAGCTACCTCATAACATTCTATTTTATTTACTGTTTTTACCGCAATTACAGAAGGATCTCCAGTACAGACGATGCTGCTACTTTAATGCACAATATTCTAAGGACCAGAAGAACTGTGAAAACTTACATTGCCTATATCTTGATTTCTACAGGTTTGTATTCTGTTGTTATTGCATATTTCACTATACAAAATCACCAGGTGGTAGAGCAGGTAGAAGATGTTTCAAAATACACTTTTGACACCCTGCAGTGGGTGAAATTCACAGTTGCCGGGTTAATTATTCTCGCTATTTTTCTTCTTGCACTCTGGCTGTTCTACAGATTGATCTATGGAATTCTGCTAAAAAGGCTGAAGAAGAATTATAAGGAACTGAAGAAATTGGAAATCTAGATTATGCTGATAAAAACTTTAAACATTGATAAAGACAAAGCGAAACCTGTAGTTATTGAATTCAATTCCCTTCTAGATAATTTACGAGAGAGAGATTTGTCTGAAGCCACAATTAATACGATTAACGGGAAAATTGAGAGACTGAATTCATTGCCGCCTGATTCGAATTTGCAGCACAAAAAAATAAGAGCTGCCAAAAATGACATTTTAAAACACCTTGAAAAAGAATATAGGCTGGTTTCTCAGCACTACTACACGAGTTTGGGACTTCCGCTCGGAATGACTGCTATTGGAATTCCTATTGGAGTAGTGATTTACCTCCTTACCGGCAATATTGCCTTTATTGCTATAGGCCTACCTGTAGGAATGGCCATTGGCAGCTTCTTTGGAGCCAGCCTTGACAAAAGAGCTGAAAAAGAAGGGCGGGTTCTCAATTTTATTGAAAAGTAGTGCAGATATTGTTTGCAATAAAGCTGGAATAAAGCCTGTCAAAAATGCCATTTTTGAAGCACTTCAGAATCGGGGGCACAGGCACAGCATATTGTGCGCTCCCAATGGAAAAAACCCCAATATTCAATACAAAATATTAAATATTCAATATGAAATTTAGTACTCCCACTGTCTGGTCTTGTTCAGGGCTTCCATGGCTTCCAGTTCTTCCCGTGGAATGACTTTTAAAAAAGAAGGATGTTGCTCGATAGCGTATTCCAGCTTTTCGACGATCTCCTCTACTGTTTCATTCTCATAATCAATAACTAAAGGCTCTTTGATTTGGAAACTCTGTAGAATACCTTTTTTCCTGATCCTTAGTCCCTTTTTATCAAAAGATCTTCTAAAACCATCAATAACAATAGGTATTACTATCGGCTTGTATTGTTTTATAATATGGGCTGTTCCTTTTCTAATTGGTTTGAAAGGCTTGGTCGTACCTTGAGGAAAAGTAATTACCCACCCATCTTTTAATGCAATGCCAATATTTTTATGATCGTCGGGATTTACCTCCCGCTGCACTTCCTTTCCTTTTTCCCTCCAGGTCCTTTCTACTGAGACTGCACCGGCATAGGCCATCATTCGGGTCAGGAAACCTGCGTTCATTGTTTCCTTAGCCGCCACATAGTAAATGTTCAGTTTTGGCTGCCACAAATAACCCACATTTTTAATGGAGTCTACCCTGCCGCTCAATGCAGCATTGAAGACGTGGAACATGGCTGTTACGTCGGCAAAGTAGGTTTGGTGGTTTGAAACGAAAAGAACATTGTTGTCCGGAAGATTCTTAATTATTTCAGATCCTTCGATCTTGAGTTCATTGAAGCCCCTGTAACGTCTGTGTGATAGCACCCCGAAGATCCGGATCAGCCATTTTTTGAAGAAAAGATAATGTCCAAAAGGATTTTTTTTCAATATCCTCATTTGTTCCCTTACATTTTACAGAAAGAACAAAGATACTTATTTAAAACTTACAGCAGCTGCCTTAGGATTTCTTTCATTTCACTCAACATCATTGCAGTAGCTCCCCAAACCACATGGCCATTCAACAAAAAAGCCGGGACTTCGATCTCTTTTGCATAAGAAGTACTAAGGGTTTCCTGGATCAAGCAGGAGTCACTCATAAAATCTTCCAGCCTTATCTCCAGTACCGCCTCCACTTCTTCTTCCTGTGGAACCAAAACCGGAGTTTTTTTGGTAATTCCCATAAAAGGATGCACCCAAAAATTACTGGGAGGAATATAGAGCCTGGACATTTCCCTCACAATTTCAACTTCATGTTGTGGAATCCCCACCTCCTCTTCAGTTTCCCGTAGGGCTGTGTGTGCGAGATCCCTGTCTTCGGCCTCTACCCTGCCTCCGGGAAAACCCACCTGATTGGAATGAACTCCCTTGTAAGTTTTTCTAAGGATCAGCACGAACTTTGTCTCTCCTTTTGGACCCGGATAAAACACAGAAAGTACAGCCGCCTGCTTAGGATTCTGTCTATCGATATTCAGATTTTCCAGTTCCTTCATTCTCAACATAGGAGCCAATTTAAAGTGCGCCTCTTCCCCCGGAAGCGTAATTTTCCTTAAATTCGGACTTAATTTGAGAAAATCCTGAAAATCCATGAGATCTAAATTTTTCCTGATTTTATTAGTGACCACAGCCGTTCTCGCAAGTTGTGAAGATAAGCAATCTTCCACACAAAACGAGGTGGAAAGCATGTTAGAAGAACCCGTACAACCCGATTCCGCAAGTGTTGATAATACCATAGTTGAAGAAGTGGTCGAGGCTGAAGAAGAGCAGGAAGAACGCGAAGGACCACTTCTGGTGCAGGAAGAATTGATCCCTTTCCTTTTGGAGTATGGTAAAAACCATGATGAGAACAGGGTTCGCATCAAGACCCGCTTTGGTAATATTGACGTCGAACTCTTTAGAGATACTCCCCTACACAGGGCAAATTTCCTGTATATGGTGAACCAGGATTATTATGACGGCACCTTCTTTCACCGCGTAGCCGACGGTTTTGTGATCCAGGGAGGAAATTCAGATAACCCCGACACCAACCAAAAAAGACATCATATTGGCGATTTCCTTATCCCCAGTGAATTTGATGCCGGCCACCCTCATGTGCGCGGTGCTTTGGCAGCCGCAAAATACGCTGAGCAAAATATAAGTAAGGCTTCTTCTCCATATGAATTCTATATAGTGCAGGATCCCGATGGCGCACCACATCTAAATAACGACCATACAGTTTTTGGGAGGGTGATCTCGGGTATGGATGTGGTAGATAAGATCAACAAAGTTCCTACAGATCAAAGTGAGTGGCCATTGACAAACATTCACATTGAAATGGAAGTGCTGGATTGATCACTGTCTCGTATAGTAACTGTAATCTTTGAGAACCGTCTTTAGAAATTGAACGGGAGTTTCCTGCGGACTTACCTGAAGTAAAGCTGAAACCTTGTTAGAAAGTTTTCCTATGACCTTGAAATTTGAATTTCTAAGGGAAGCGCGGTAGATCTCTTTGATTTCCTGCACATCATTATCAGAAAGCATGGTAACCTGGGGATAGACCGGGCGATAATCATCGGGAATATTTACCAGTAAAGTATTATCTAATCCTGTTCTTACCCTTTCAGAAATTACAGTTGTACCCGCTGCCAGGTCTCCGAGTCTCTGACCTCTGCCATTCATTAGGATAGTTACTACAGCCACACTTCCACTGGTTAGGGTAATATCTACCAGTCTAAGCAGCCAACGTACCAGGAAATTTGAAAATGCCGGTTTAGAACCATCCAGCTTTACCACCCTAAGGTACAAAGCAGCTTTTCCGGGGGTTTGGCCGTTCCACAGACTTTCCCAAATGAGGTAATACAGCAGCAAGGGCAGTAAAATAACAGACATAAACAGCCATTCCTGACCGGAATTTCCCTCCAGCCCCCCCATTAGCAAGGCTGCGAGTATGATATAGGCGAGCATAATGAGTCCGTCTATAAGAAACGCCAGGATGCGCTCTCCTACCCCGGCAGCATTTTGAGTAATACTGATATTTTGGGCAGTTTCAATTTGAAAATTATCCATTTAATATGTTTCTTTGAGAACAAACTAGCAAAGAATGCGCGAGGCTGCTTTTGTAAAGCAAAATAAGGATAAATGGCAAAGATTTGAAAGCGCCCTGCAAAATAATGCACTTCTTTCTCCGGGTGAGCTATCTGCCCTGTATCTTGAGGTGACAGATCATCTTAGCTACGCCCAGACCTTTTATCCAAAGAGCAATACCCTGCATTACCTTAATAGCCTGGCTTCCCGGGCCCATCAAAAGATCTACCGCAACAAAAAGGAGCCACGAAACAGGTTTATCACTTTTTTCACTGAAGAATTTCCAAGGGAATTTTTCCAGTACCAAAAGCAATTGCTACTGGCTTTTCTGGTATTCGCCCTATTTGTTGCCGCAGGTACTTTTTCCGCAGCAAGTGACGGAGCATTTGTGCGTTCTATTCTTGGCGACGCCTATGTCAACATGACTTTGGACAATATTGCAAACGACGATCCCATGGCGGTCTATAAGAAAATGGGAGAGATGGAGATGTTTCTGGGAATCACCATTAATAACGTGAGAGTGGCGCTTATGGCCTTTGTTTTTGGAATTTTTGGCGGTTTGGGAACCCTGTTCATTATCATGCAGAATGCGATCATGCTCGGTTCCTTTCAGTATTTTTTCTATGAGAAAGGCTTGTTGTGGGAGTCGGTAAGAACTATCTGGATCCATGGAACCATCGAGATCTCGGTGATCATTGTTGCTGCGTGCGCAGGCCTGGTGGTAGGCAAAGGGATTCTTTTCCCCGGCACCTTTACACGACTCACCTCCTTTGTTCGGGGAGTAAAAGCCGGGTTAAAGATCGTGATCAGCACCGTGCCGTTTTTTATAATTGCAGGATTTCTCGAAGGTTTTGTCACCCGGCACACAGAAATGCCCGACTGGCTGGCGATCCTTATCATCACCGCTTCCCTAGGAATCATATTATTTTACTACGTTTTTTATCCAATCATTTTACACAGACAACAGCTAAATGTCCCAACCAATTGAATTCCGAAAGCAGCGCGAGCTGGGAGATATCATAACCGATACCTTTAAATTTCTAAGACAAAATTTTAAACCCCTTTTTAAAGACATCTTCAAGATCACAGGTCCGGTTTTCGTAATCCTTATTTTTGCGATTGGCTACTATTCCTATCTGGGAATGGACTTTACATCCAATCCTTTTTTTAATGACACGTCCGAACAGAATATTGATATGTTCTTCATCGCCGTATTCATTCTTTTCTCTTCCCTTGTCGCATTTTATGTTCTACTTTACAATACGGTACTTCACTATATAAAGAGCTATATCGGGAATGCGGGAGTGGTAGACCATACAGAAGTTTTCCGCGGCGTAAAGAACGACTTTGGCAAAATGCTGGGTCTCATGCTGCTTGTTGGAATAATAACTGTTTTTGGATTGTTGCTCTGTGTCCTGCCGGGAACTTATGTATGGGTGCCTCTGTCTCTGGCACCGGCAATGATGATCTTTGCCCGCACCTCTGTAGCAGATTCTATAAGCTATGTTTTCAATCTTGTAAAAGACAACTGGTGGATGACCTTTTTCACACTTTTCGTAATCACACTGCTGGTATACATTATCGGCATGATCTTCCAGTTTCCATTAATGATCTACTTTTTTATAAAAGCAATAACAGTATCACATGAAGGCAGTGTGGCAAATCCTGCCGATCTTATCGACTGGGTTTACGTCTTTTTCAACACCGTTTCTTCCGTTTTCCAATATCTGCTTTCTGTGATAGGAGTTGTGGCTTCGGCCTTTATTTACTACCACCTGGATGAAAAGAAGAATGCCACAGGCACCTATGAACGCATCTCAAATCTGGGGTCTTAAAAATGATAAAATTCTTCCTCTTTTTTGTACTTGGTATCAGTCTTACGGTTTCTGCCGGGGAACTGAATTTCCCTTTACAAACTGCGGAAGAAGAATTGACACCACTTGATTTTTCTGAAGAGACCATTGAGCGTTTCAAAGAAGATCCAGATTATGATTATTCCGAAGCTAAAGCCGAAGATCACTGGTGGGCACAGTTCAAGCGCTACATAAGGCTACAGTGGCAGCGTTTTCTCGATTGGATGTTTGGTGACTACGAAGCTCCTCTCCTGCTTGCCATTTTTCTTGATGTTTTGCCATACCTGCTGCTGGGATTGTTGCTGGCTTTCACTCTCTATCTCTTCGGAAAAATCAACCCCGGAAATTACATTTTTGGAACCCCGGATAGCGGAGAGATTCATTTTACGGAAGAAGAAAAGATCATAAAGACCAGGGATATTAAAAAACTGATAGAAAAAGCCGTAGCATCTGAAAATTACCGGCTGGCCGTTCGGTATCATTTTCTTTATCTACTTCAGCAGCTATCTCAGAATGAGATCGTGGTATATGATCCTGCCAAGACCGATGAGGAGTATGTACTGGAGATTAAGGATCCGAAACTTCAGGGTATTTTCAAAAAGATAAGCCGCATCTATGACTATGTTTGGTATGGAGATTTTGCTCCCAATGCTACCGATTATCAGAAGATCAAAAATGAATTTGGCAAATCCGAAAATTTAATTCAGCCGCAGCATGAGCAAAGCCTATAAGATCACACTCGCGCTGCTGGTACTGCTGCTGGCCTTTCTCACCTGGGTGGAGGCAAATGAACCGCAGGAGATCAACTGGAGCCCCAGCTATTCTGCTTTGGATAAAATTCCCCTTGGCACCCGGGTCCTTTTTGAGAACCTGAAGGAACAGGACCTGGAGTTACAGGAAGTCCACAAGCCGCCATTTGAATTTTTACAGGATACTACCCTTACCGGAACTTATTTTTTTCTCAACAATTATCTGACAATAGACAACAATGAGCTGAAAAAAATTTTTGCCTGGGTAGCCAAAGGAAATACTGCTTTTTTTATCGCCGAAAACTTTAGTGAAAACCTGCTCGACACCCTGGATCTTAAGATGGAAACTCTGGCTCCCAAACACGGCATTTCTTCAAAGCCCTTGTTGAACCTAAGTGATCCAAAACTGGCGAGTTCTGAGCCGTACCTCTTTGACAAAGAAACTTACCAGAACGTTTTTACCTTCCCCGATTCTCTTCCCAAAAAAGTGCTGGGGGTAACCCGTCTTCAGCAGGATTCCGCTAAAATAAATGCTCCCAAAATCAATTTTTTGAGAGATACTGTTGGAAAGGGAATGGTATACCTGCATTCTACTCCAAAAGCTTTCAGCAATTATTTTCTGTTGCAGGAAAATAATGCAGAGTACGCCGAAAAAGTGCTTGCTTATCTCCCTGCTCAAAAAACGCTTTTTTGGGACCAGCATTACAAGACAGGAAAAACTTTTCACACCTCTCCCCTGTTCGTGATCCTGAACAGTAAACCTCTAAAATGGGCGTATTACTTCGTGATCATTGGCAGTGTACTGTTTATTATATTTGAAGGTAAACGCAAGCAAAGAAGTATTCCTGTGGTAGAGCCATTGCGGAATCAAACTCTTGACTTTACGCGTACGATTGCCGGATTGTATCTGGACAGGAAAGACTATAAAGGCATTGCATCCAAAAAGATTGCTTTATTTTTGGATTATGTGCGATCCCATTACCGCATCTCTACACAAGAACCAGATCAAAATTTCTATGATCGACTTGCAGGGATGAGCGACAACGATAAGGAAGAGGTGGAGAGTTTATGGCAGCTCATGGAACGAATTAAAAAACAGGACTCGGTAACAAAAGAGGAACTGTTAGATTTAAACAGGGCCATTTCGGCTTTTAAAAAGAAGTAAATGGAAAACGAAGAAACAAGGAACGAAGAGATCACTTTTGAGAACCGTATTCCTCTTGAGGAACTTAAGTCGGCTGTGGAAAGTTTAAAGTCTCAGCTTTCAGAAATAATAATTGGACAGCAAAGATTTATAGATCTTTTGATCATTGGTTTGTTGGCCGATGGGCATGTGCTAATTGAAGGGGTGCCGGGGGTTGCCAAAACGATCACTGCCAAGCTTTTTGCCAAAACCCTGAAGACCGGCTTTAGCCGAATTCAATTCACCCCAGATCTTATGCCGAGTGACGTGCTGGGAACTTCGGTGCTCAACGCAAAGACTTCCGATTTTGAGTTCAAGCCGGGTCCTATCTTCTCCAATATCGTTTTGATCGATGAGATCAACAGAGCTCCTGCAAAAACCCAGGCTGCACTTTTTGAGGTCATGGAAGAACGGCAAATCACCATTGATGGAAAACGCCACAGCATGCCTCCTCCTTTTATGGTCATTGCAACCCAAAATCCTATTGAGCAGGAAGGAACCTATGCCCTTCCCGAAGCTCAGCTGGACCGATTCCTGTTTAAAATAAAGGTGGATTATCCAGGGATGGACGAAGAGGTGAAGATCCTACAGACGCATCATGACAGGCAAGGAGTAGCACCTCAAAATAAAATCCAGGCTGTTCTGGATCCTGAAAAACTAAAAGTTCTGAGAGCTCAGATCCAGGGAATCAGGATCGAAAAGAAATTGCTTACCTACATCGCCGAAATTGTGACCAGGACCAGGAACCATCCGCATTTGTACCTGGGGGCATCTCCACGGGCCTCTATTGCGGTGATGAATGCTTCAAAAGCAGTTGCCGCTGTTGAAGGCCGGGATTTTGTAATTCCCGAAGACATTAAGAAAGTATTGGAACCAGTGCTGGGTCACCGAATCATCCTTTCTCCCGAACGTGAGATGGAAGGCAGTACCACATCCAGCGTTATTGATATGATCACAAATTCTGTAGAAATTCCAAGATAAATTGATCAAGTTCCTTAAGTCATTGTACCTGCACCAGCGCTTCTTTGTGATCGTTTTCACCCTGGCAGCAGGATTCCTGTTTTCGTACTGGTTTAAATGGCTCTACCCGGTTCTCTGGATCATAACGCTGTTTTTTTTCCTCATAACATTAGCCGACATTTTGGCACTCTTTAAATCCTCCGGAATAACTGCGGAAAGGATCCTGCCCGAGAAATTTTCCAATAGTGACGAAAATCCTGTAGAAGTTTTACTGCGGAATAACTACAGTTTTAAAACCCGGATCGAAGTTATAGATGAGATCCCAATACAGTTCCAAAAAAGGGATTTTTCACGCCTGTTAAAAATTCCGGCGAGATCTTCTTCGGCTTTCGATTATTCCCTGCGGCCGGTGGAACGTGGAGAATATTACTTCGGAAATCTCAATGTCTTTGCTTCTACACCACTGCAGTTAGTGAGACGCCGAAAGAAATTTGGAAAGGAGCAAATGGTAAAAGTCTATCCGTCTTTTATCCAGATGAAAAAATATGATTTCATGGCTATAGATCGAAAGATCTCTCAGCCGGGGCTCAAGAAGATCAGGAAGATTGGGCACACAATGGAGTTCGAGCAGATCAAGGACTATGTATTAGGTGATGATGTGCGCAGCATCAACTGGAAAGCTACTGCCAAGCAGGGAGACCTCATGGTAAATCAATACCAGGACGAACGGTCACAGCCGGTATATTCTGTCATTGATATGGGAAGGACGATGAAGATGCCTTTTAATGGTTTGAAGTTGCTGGACTATGCGATCAACAGCTCTCTCGCATTTTCCAATATAGCCCTTAAAAAGAAAGACAAAGCAGGCCTTGTAACATTCTCCAATAAAATGGAAAAGATGCTGCCTGCAAGTTCAAAAAAGGCACATTTGAACCTTATTTTGGAGTCCCTTTATAATGTCGACACCAGGTTTAGAGATTCAGATTTTGGACTTTTGTACACTCATGTGAATCGCCGGCTGCCGCAGCGGAGTCTTTTACTTCTTTACACCAACTTTGAGCATTTGAGTGCGCTACACCGGCAACTGCCTTATCTGCTTGCCCTTGCAAAAAAACACCTGCTCGTGGTTATCTTCTTTGAAAACACCGAGTTGGAAGATCTAATTTCAGCAAAGGCTGAAAAAGCTTCGGAGGTCTTTGATCAAACTATCGCTGAACAATTCAGCTATGACAAGAGATTAATGGCAAAAGAACTTCAGAAGTACGGCATTCAAACCATCCTCACCCGCCCCGAAGAGCTCACGGTCAACACCATCAACAAATACCTGGAGATCAAGAAAAGAGGAATTCTTTAATGTCTTTAGTCGTTAGACGGTAGTTGATTCAGGAACTAAACTATTATGGGCACCTAAAGATCATTTTCAAATTTTATATTGTCAATGAGACGTTTTGGAATTTGGTGCTTGTAAACTAGTGCTTTAAATGTTATCATCCCGACGAAGGAGGAATCCATCTTCAGTTAAAATCCTGCCCTCTTAAAGATTCTTCGCTTCACAAAAGCTAGCTCTTAATGACAAAGGAATCTTAACTTCCGGTGTATTCATTTTTGGAATTTGGTGCTTTAATTTAATTGAGCGCCTTTTTATAAATTTCCAGTGCTCTTGCCCTACCAAACTTATGGTCAACAATAGGTTCCAAATAACCTGCTCGAAAGTCTTTTATCCAGGTCTTTACATATTCCAGCTTTGGATCAAATTTTTTAAGCTGAGATTCAGGATTGAAGATCCTGAAATATGGTGCCGAATCACATCCCGTACCGGCAGCCCACTGCCAATTGCCGTTATTGGAAGCAAGTTCATAATCCAGAAGTTTCTGGGCGAAATAGGCTTCACCCCACCGCCAGTCAATCAAGAGATGTTTACATAAAAATCCGGCAACAAGCATTCGTACCCTGTTGTGCATCCAGCCTGTCTCATTAAGTTGGCGCATTCCGGCATCAACCAGAGGATATCCCGTCTCTCCCCTGCACCACAACTCAAATTCCTTTTCGTTATTCCGCCATTCTATTCGATCATACTTTCTACGGAAATTCTCATGCTCCACATGCGGAAAATGGTACAGGATCATCATAAAAAATTCCCTCCAGATCAATTCATTCAGCCAGGTTTCATTTTGCTTAAGTGCCTGCTTCACCAGCCGCCGAACACTTACAGTTCCAAATCTAAGGTGAATTCCGGCCCTGCTGGTGCCTTCGGTGTAAGGGAAATCTCTGTTCTTATGATACTGTTTGATCAGCCCTTCAGAAAGATTGACGTCAGGAACCTGTGGATCTACTTCTTCAAAACCTATATCCTTCAGGGAAGGAACAGGTTTTTTTGGCATTTTTAAGAGGTTAGAAAGATGATCTTCCGAAGGAAACTCAGGAACAGATTCTTTTTGCAGTCTTTCCTTCCACTTTTTCGAATAAGGCGTAAAAACGGTGTAAGGGGTCCCATCGGGTTTCATTACCTCCGCCTTCTCGAACATTACCTGGTCCTTAAAAGTGTAAAATCTCACCTCATTGGCTTCCAAAAGCTCCTGTACTTCTTTGTCCCTTCTCCTGGCATAGGGTTCGTAGTCATGGTTGGTAAACACCTGTTTAACAGGATACTCAAAAATGAGCTTTTCAAATGCCTTTTTTGGAAGATCATGTAACACGAGGAGTGATGCACCAAATTCAGAAAGTTGAGCGTTCAACTTTTCCAATTGAGCGTGAATGAAAGCAACACGACGATCTTTTTCATCCGGAAGGGAACTGAGAATGTCCCGATCAAAAATAAAAATAACCTGCACCGGGAGTCCGCTCTTAAGGGCATGATAGAGAGCAGCGTTATCAAAGAGGCGTAGATCCCTGCGCAGCCAAAAAATAGCTATGTCTTGTTCTATAGCTTTCTCCATGGCGAATAATGTCGGTTTTTGTAACCATGCATCCCGCTGCTAATGACCAATACGGCCGCTGCAGCAATGGCAGTGTAATAGATGACATTGACATCTTCTTTATTGGCAATGCCCACTGCTATTATACCCCAGGCTCCTACCAAAGCAAATTCCCTCATGTTGCGGGTCCAGGTAATCGTGACATTTATGATACCTGCAACAATGATCATGATAATGGTCCAGGTAACTTCTGAAATACCAAATCCATTCCAGTCTATGGAGGTGAGAAAAGCTGCAACATTTGCAATCAAGGCAACGCTTATCCAACCCGAATAGAAGGAGAATGGCCACCAGAAAAAAGCGATGACCGGAAGCGGTTCATCATCGAGTTCCATTCTTGTCCTGAACACAATTATCAAAAGTGAAATCAGCAGAAGGCTCATAATAATTACGGATGTATCAATATAATGGAATAACCAGGCGAAGATCCAACTCATATTCAACAAACAGCTTATAACAAACCACCAGCCTATTTTCGGAACAAGTTTTTTTCCCCGAACACTTATTGCCTGGAAAATAACAAAGACTGCCAGTCCCAGATAGATCAAACCCCAAATAGAAAATGCATAACCTGCAGGAGTAAAAAGATTGTTATACTCCGCAGAAACTGATGCCATAGTCTCTCCATTAATAAAACCGGTATTGGCAATATAATTTAGGGCAACCATGGCTATAAAAGCAACAATATTGGCAATCTGCAGGGTTTTCATAATGCTGTGGTTTTAAGATTGGACGCCGCAAAAGCTTTCTTCCGGTTAAGGAGATATTTATAGATCAACAGGTTCATGAGGATCAACTCGGCTCCGTAAAAAGCATCCTCAACCGGGATTGTCCCTATTCTGAAATTCATAAATTCTTCAGAATTGTACCATACTACCTGTTCTTCTATCCAGCTTCCGGTGAGAATTCCATTGACGATAAAAAATGGAATGAGTAGGATGGCGTAGATCACATAGAAGCGGGTGAGCCAGTTTACCTTCAGCACAAATTCCGCAAATAAAAGAAGGAGAGCGAAACTTAGGAAAGTAGTGGCTGTATAGGATCTTGAGAAAAAAATGATACCAAAGACGAGCAGGAAAATTAATAGGAGAAGGCTAATAATTTTCTGCATTTTTGGACCTCCTATTTTTCCCATGAACAGGTCAAGACAATGAAAGGTAAAAACACAGGCGTAGGGAATACAAAAGAAGAACAGAACTTCTTCTACAGGCAGGTTTCCTATTTCTATTCCTGTGAGGTAGCGGTCATTGAATCCCCAAACCCCAAGATGAGTGAAAAGCATATCCCAAAGGACGAAAACAAGTCCTGTAAAGAATACTGCAGGAAAGAATGAACTCCAGGTCTTGTGAAACTGCAGCTTTGGGTGAAAAGAAAATACAAAGGGAATAAGGATGGTAAAGAAGTTGACCAGCAGGTAAGTGTATTGCATCAGGCTGTTTTTCTTTGGTCTCTAAAGTACTTCATCGGCACCCAAAGCATCCCAAAACACTCCCCGTCTTCCTTTCCAATATGTTTATGATGCATTTTATGTGCTCTGCGTATAGCCTTAAAGTAGGAGTTATCGGCTTTACGGAGTATCTTAAATCGCTGGTGAATGAAGATGTCATGCACAAAAAAGTAAGCAGTTCCATAAAGAGTTATTCCCAGGCCTATCCAAAAAAGGAAATTATAGCCGGCTTCCATTCCTAAATATAAACACACGATCCCCGGAATGGCAAAAATGAGGAAGAAGAAATCGTTGTGCTCAAAAAATCCTTTGGATTCTTTCTTGTGATGATCCTTGT
Source organism: Salinimicrobium aquimaris (assembly GCF_035607535.1). Lineage (NCBI taxonomy): Bacteria > Pseudomonadati > Bacteroidota > Flavobacteriia > Flavobacteriales > Flavobacteriaceae > Salinimicrobium > Salinimicrobium aquimaris. Next base: position 10,363 of record NZ_JAYDZX010000012.1, on the reverse strand, counting down.
GAAGGGACCACAACCATCCATGCATGATGTATTTATGGGTGAACCATGCAACTCCTTCCATGGCAAAAAAAGCCGCCAGAACTATAAGTAAATTTATTGCTACTGTTTCCATAATACATTTTTAGGTTCAGTCTAATTTACTGAATTTCAATTTTTTATTCCAATCTTTCTTTTTCGGCGGAAGTAAGGCTATTAGAGTTCTTTAGGTAATTGAGGATCATCTTATGAAGTTCACGATCTTCAATTTGGCCGACACCTTTTAAAAGAAGTGCCTTATCTTCCTGCAGGTTTTCACGGTAGCCTAAGAAGCCCGGAGCCTCGGCCTGCACGGCAAAACGAAGAAATCTTAGTTCCAGGTTCTGCTTATCGGCCTCTATAGCCCTGCTCAAATAATCTTTGCCTTTGTTGAAATGGGACATCTTCTTAAATGGATTCCCCACATGCTTCGCCATCATCATGTGACCTGCAGCTTTGTAACCCAGCAACACCGGCTCATCGGAATTCTTCTGTTCCGTCAGGACAAGTAGTTCCCTGGCCGCCTTCTCTTTCTCGGCAGCCTGTCCGTAAAGAGTCCGGACCTTTTCCAGCTGCGGATTTTGTGCAGTCATAAAAGCAGTACCTATAAAAAAGAAGATCAAAAATCTTATCAAACCAGTCTCATTTTACATTCTACAAGGCTATTGATCATTAGGCCAACCTTGCGACCGTTATTGATCCTTATCCTTCCCGAAAGTATTCTTTTTGCCGGTAATCTCTTTATTTTTTTAAATAAAGATTGATAGTAAACATAGGCCAAATATACACCTCCCTTTGAAGAAGTCGGCAACATTTTGATCCCCTGCAGGGCTACCTCAAAATCTTCTTCAATTTCTTTCTCAATCTGTTTCTTTGCTTCAGGCGAAAAATTTTCCATATCGACACCCGGGAAGTAGGTCCTGCCCAGTACATGATAATCATCTTTAAGATCCCTCAAAAAGTTCACTTTTTGAAAGGCAGCCCCCAGCTTCATTGCATAGGGTTTCAATTCTTCAAATAATTTTTTGTCACCTTCAGTAAAAACATGGAGACACATCAACCCCACTACCTCGGCAGATCCTAAAATGTACTGCTGGTATTTTTCATCTGTATAATCTACTTTTTGAAGATCCATTTCCATACTCTTCAAAAATGTATCAATAAGTTTTATGTCAATATCATACTCGTGCACCACTTCCTGAAAGGAATTGAGTATGGGATTTGCAGATATTTTCTGATCAAGGGCTTCATAAGTGTCTGCCCAGAATTTCTTAAGCAAATACTCCTGATCAAAACCTTCAAAACTGTCTACGATCTCATCGGCAACCCTCACAAATCCATAAATAGAATAGATAGGATCCCGCAGCCTGTCGTGCAAAAAGTAAATCCCCAGTGAAAAACTGGTGCTATAGGAGCGTGTAGTGAGCCGGCTTACCTGTACCGACAGATCATCAAACAGTGACTTCATACTTCTTCTTTTTTAATTCTTTAATTACTTGTTCTGCCGAGATCTTTCCTGAGATAAGGGAGGGAGGTACTCCCGGACCCGGAACTGTGAGCTGCCCCGCATAGAACAGATTTTTTAATTTCTTATTCCTGATCTTTGGCTTGAGCACTGCAGTTTGTTGCAGTGTATTTGCCAGGCCGTATGCATTTCCTTTATAAGAGTTGTAATCTGTAATGAAATCGGAGACACAATAGCTTTTCTTATAATCGACCTTACCTGAAATACTACGCCCTATCTGTTTTTCGATGCGACCCATCATGATCTGGAAAAATTTTTCCCTTACAGCCTCATCATCTTCCAATCCCGGTGCTAAAGGCATGAGCAGGAATAGGTTTTCGTGACCTTCGGGAGCAACAGAGTCATCTGTCCTGGATGGACAACAAACGTAGAAAAGTGGTTTTTCGGGCCATTTTGGATCTTTATATATCTCTACTGAATGTTCAAAAAGATCTTCGTCAAAGAATAATGTATGGTGTTCCAGTTCGGGAATCCTTTCGGAAATTCCGAGGTAATAGATCAAACAGGATGGGGCAAAGGTTTTATTTTCCCAGTACTTCTCACCGTAGTTCTGAAATTTTTTCGGAAGCAGCTTTTCCTCCACATGTTGATAATCGGCTGCAGCAATTACAGCATCGAATTCGATTTCTTCCCCGTGAATTTTGAGTGCCTTAACCTCTTTGTCGCCGGTGATTATCCTTTCCACCGGCGCATCTAAATGAATTTGTACTCCCTGTGCTTTTGCCACCTTGACCATTGCTTTGATCACACTTCCAAAACCACCCTGGGGATACCAGGTACCCAATTTTAATCCCGCATAGTTCATAAGGCTGTAAAGTGCAGGAGTATCCTGCGGCATAGCACCCAGGAATAAAACGGGGAATTCCATAAGAGAAATTAGCCGGGGATCGGAAAAATATTTGCGTACGTGCTTGCTAAAGGAAGAGAATACCTGCAGACGCAATGCTCCTTTAATGAGATTTAAATCTACAAATTCGGTAAGGGAAATCCCGGGCATATAAACCAGTCTTTCCATTCCCTCCTCGTATTTGTACTGTGCCTCATCCATGAATTTATCAAGTTTAGCAGCACTTCCGGGTTCTATATTTTCGAAAACCTCTCGTAAGCTCTCATAATTTTCGGGTACGCTTAGCTTTTCATTTTTTGGAAAAACAACATCAAAAGAAGGATCAAGAAGATCGAGTTGATAAAGATCCTCCACTCTATATCCAAAATCTCCAAAGAACTTTTCGAAAACTTCGGGCATCCAATACCAGCTTGGGCCCATGTCATAGGTATAACCATTCGATGTAGTAAACTGCCGTGCCCTGCCACCCGCAATGCTGTTCTTTTCAAAGATGTGTACCTCATGACCCGCATCGCCGAGATAAGCTGCTGCACTTAATCCAGAAAAACCTGCTCCTATAATTGCTATTTTTGACATCTTAGGCGACCTTATTTGAATTCAGTTCCTTATCAAGATCTTCTACCGACCTTAACTGCACAATTTTTTTTCTTCCCTTTATCATTTCACTGTCCAAACCACCGCCTGCAATAAATACTCTACGTTCCCCTGCCAGCTCCTGTATTTGATCAAGATATTCCTGAGCTTTTTCCGGGAGATCGCGATGGACCATAAAAAGCAATAGGTTACTAATTGAAACATCTTCAAGGGTATGTATCACAGAAGATAAAGGCACATTGGGGCCTAAATAGATCACATTTTTGCCCCGACTTCTCAAAAAATAATTTGAGAATAGCAGACCTAATTCATGAAATTCATCTTCGGGCAAAAAGAGTAACCAGTTTTCTTCAGCATTAGAAATTGGCGGAAGGGAGTCAATGGCCGTAAACATTTTCTGCTTCAAAAGATTAGAAATATAATGTTCTTGTGAAGGGGGAATATTATTTATTGACCACATAAGGCCAATCCTATCCAATAAGGGATAGATAATTTCTACATAAGTTCTCTGTAGGCCAAACCGGAGGAGACAATGTGAAAAGGTTTTTTCAAAATTGCCTTCATCATAACTCATCCCACCGGCAATAAGTTGATTGATGAAGTAATCATAGTCATTTTTTAAACCTGCATCCTTTTCGTATTCTGCCCTCATTTTAAATAGCTCCTCATCACTCATGGAGCATAGGCGGGAAATTTTATTTCCCGTTCCCGACAAACTTACAATGTTAAGCAGGCGCCGCAGTTGCGAGCCGTCATAATAACGGGTATTACCTTCAGACCGGTGCGGGTTTAAGGCGTTGTATCGCTGTTCCCATATACGTATAGTATGTGGTTTGATACCGGAAAACTGAGATAGCTGACTGATGGAGAATTGATCCATGTTTAAATAATTTAACCCAAAATTAAACATTATTTTCTTTGATAAGTGTTAATTTCAGATTAATATTATCTCTGAGTTTTTTTACACCCATCTTAAAGCGGGATACCGGTGTTCTAAATATAAGAAAATAAGGTTTTTAAGAGAGGAATGGGTACTTGGGAAAATTTTTCACCGGAATAAGTATCTTTGAAGGATATGAAACACACGAATAAAGGTCTCCTGCTAAAGGGACTCAAATTTTTGGCCGGTGCATTACCTCTTTCGTTTATAGGGCCGGTGGTGCTTTTTAGTTCCTTTAAAAACCAGGATCACGCCTGGTTCATTCCTATCCTTATTTTTGCGCTGCTGGCTATGGCCGCAGCCATATATCTTATGTTCAAGGGCATAAATACGGTAATGAAAGCGCTCTTTGATTAGGTGTCAAAAATGGCATCTTAAAACCCTTACTTTTGAAAAAAATCATTCTCTTCTGCATTTTACTGTCCTTTGTTAAACTAGAGGCACAAGAAAGTTTTGTAATAAACGGAATCATTAAGGATGCACAGAATAATGAAACCTTACTGGGAGTAAATATTATATTTCCGGAACTACAGACAGGAACAGTGACCAATGAGTATGGCTTTTATTCGGTTAAGGTGCCGGCAGGTAGCCACAGAATGGAAGTTTCGTACCTGGGCTACGAATCAATTTCTCAGAACGTCGAGGTCCAAAAGAATCTGAATCTTGATTTTCAGCTTAATCCTGCAGCACAGGCGTTGGAAGAGGTTGTGGTGGTTGACGATAGCGAAAGATTGAACATTCGGCAGCCCGAGATGAGCGTCAATAAGCTGGAGATCTCTACAATTCAAAAGTTGCCTGTTGTTTTTGGTGAAGTAGATGTCATTAAATCTCTGCTCCTGCTGCCCGGGGTTTCCAATGCCGGAGAAGCTTCCTCGGGATTTAACGTTCGTGGTGGCGCGGCCGATCAAAATTTGATCCTTCTGGACGAAGCAACAATTTATAATGCAAGTCATCTTTTTGGATTATTCTCGGTCTTTAATCCCGATGCCATTAAAAACCTGAAACTTTATAAAGGAGGAATTCCTGCCAATTACGGCGGGAGGGTTTCCTCTGTCCTGGATATATACCAAAAGGATGGAAACAGTCGGGAATTTGAAGCCAACGGCGGAATTGGCCTTATTTCCAGCCGACTTCTGGCTCAGGGGCCGATTTCAAAGGGCAAAAGTTCATTTTTAATTGGAGGCCGAAGTTCCTATGCTCATCTCTTTTTAAAGTTAACCGACAACGAAAATTCGGCGTATTTCTACGATCTCAATACCAAACTAACTTTCCGGCTCGACTCCAGGAACACTCTTCTTTTTTCCGGATATTTTGGCCGGGACGTGTTCAGGATCACCGAAAGCTTCAATAATGTCTATGGAAATTCAGTTTTCAACCTGCGGTGGAATAATGTTCTAAAGGAGAACATCTTTAGTAATATGTCTGTCATCTACAGTGATTATTACTATGGACTTACTTTAGATTTTGTAGGCTTTAACTGGAACAGCGGTATCAAAAATGTCAATTTTAAGTACGATCTTGATCACTACCTCAATAGAAAACTGAACCTCGATTACGGTCTTCATACCACCTGGCATGAGTTTAACCCGGGAGAGATAGAACCAAATTCAGATTCTTCAGGAATTATTCCGGGGCAGCTCATTAAGAAATTTGCTTTGGAATCGGCTATATATGTTTCCCTAGAACATTCACTATCCGACAAACTTTACGCAGAATACGGCATCAGGTATAGTAGTTTTCTAAGGATGGGACAGGAAGAACTCAACCTGTATTCTGAAGAACCTGTTATTTATAACCAGCGATTTGGAATCTATGAAAAGGCAGATCCTGTGGCAGTTAAAAATCTTGACAAAAGCCAGATAGAACGATCATTTGGAAACCTGGAACCAAGATTTGCCCTGGCCTATGCTTTTAATGATGATCAAAGTGTAAAGCTGAGCTATAACCGAATGACCCAGTACCTGCACCTTATTACCAACACCAGTTCTCCTACTCCACTTGACGTGTGGGCACCCAGTGGTACATATATTGAACCTCAGAAGCTGGACCAGGTTGCGATTGGCTATTACCGCAGTTTTCTTGACCAGGATTTTTCGATTGAAGTTGAAGGATATTTTAAAACATTGAGCAATAGGCTCGACTACATCGATGGTGCTAATCTTATAGCCAATGATGCCATTGAACAGGTCATCCTGACGGGAGAAGCAAGGGCTTATGGCGCAGAATTACTACTAAAGAAAAATAAAGGGAGGTTTACCGGATGGTTCGCCTATACTCTTTCGAGATCTGAACAACGTACCCCCGGAAGGACCAGCCAGGAACCCGGAATTAATAATTCCCAATGGTATGCCACCGCTTACGATAAACCACACGATCTATCTTTTACAGCATCTTATGAGCTAAACAAAAAATGGGATCTTAACGCTAATTTTGTATTTCAAACAGGATTACCAACAACATATCCAGGCGGCCAGTATAGGTTTGAAAATATGATCATTCCGGTTTACAGTGCCCGAAACAGCAACAGATTACCGGATTATCATCGATTGGACATTTCGGCTACATACACACCTTCCAAAAACAGAAAAAGCAATTATAGGTCTTCCTGGAACTTTGGGATCTACAATGTATACGCGCGGAAAAATGCAGTCTCTTTAAGCTTTAGACAGAATCAAGAAACCTCCCGGAATGAAGCAGTTCGACTTTCTCTCTTTGGAATAGTTCCATCGGTAACCTACAACTTTAAATTTTGATCATGAGGAAAATTTTATACGCCCTGGTTATTCTCACTCTCTTTTCCTGTGAGGAAGTCGTGGATGTGGAGTTGGAAACATCTGCTCCCAGGCTGGTAGTAGAAGCTTCCCTTCTATTCAATGCTGACACAGAATCGGACCTGCAAATAATCAAATTGTCGACCACAGCACCATATTTTGAAGAGGAAATTCCGGCGGTGAGTGGTGCAATGGTCAAAGTCACAACAGGGAGTGGTGAAGAATACATTTTTAAGGAGACCGGTGGAGGAATATATGAAAACAGCGAAATAGTAGCTAAACCCGATGTGAACTATCAACTGGAAATAGTTTATGAGAACGAACTATATACCGCAACTGCACAATTCACCTCCACCCCTAAGCTTCAATTTGTGGAGCAGGATTTGGGAGGTTTTTCGGGAGATGAATATGAGTTCAAGATCTTTTATGAAGATCCTGAAGAGACCGAAAATTTTTACCTTTTTCGATACCTGAATGATCAGGTCTATCTCCAGATCTACACAGACGAATTCACTAACGGAAATCAGACCTTTGCCTTCTTCAATGACGAAGATGCCAGTCCGGGAGATCTGGTGCAATTCGAGATTCAGGGAATTTCTGAAGGATTTTATGAATATCTGTTTATTTTAAGATCCCAGTCTGGTGACAATAATGGCGGACCTTTCCAGACCCAGCCCAGCATTGTACGAGGTAACATTGTCAATCAAACCAATCCGGACAATTTTCCATTTGGGTATTTCAGGCTTTCAGAAGTAAATATTTTGAATTATGAGGTGGAATAGTCTTTTCTCAAGAAATACCTCATACCTTTCCAGTTTTTTTTCAGATTGCATAGAAGTTACCTAAAGTAGAAGAATTTGAAGTTATCTGGCCCCGGAAACTTTTTCGACTTCTTCGAAATACCTTTTTTGGAGATACATGGTGGTAGTATCTTGCTTTACTGCCCGCAAACTTTCAACAATTGAGCGAACATTTTCATTTGTGATTACCTTCCCAAGTTCAGGAGTTGCTACGTTACCTTCACCTGCATAGTGAAGGGGATAATTGGCATACCACCAAATTGCAGTATAAACATTGGGGAGCTCTCCCAACCTGCCTAAATTCTCACCCGATTCAGCCGTTGCTCTTTCCAGTTTTACAAGTTCTGGTCTTAGATGCAACAAAATAGAAGTTTCATTTTCCCCTCCATGTTGATCTGTAGCAGGATCTGATTTCCTCATTTTTGATACCTGATCTCTTACAGAAGAACCCATCTCGGGTTCGTGAAAGAAAACTGCATAGCCTCTATCCTTCTCCATTTGAGTCTGAACAAAATATCTGAGTAACTGAGGATTTCCCCCATGGCCATTAATAATAAAGATCTTTTCAAAACCATTTCTTGCTATTTCGTCGCAGGTGGCCTGAAGCAAATCAAGGGTTATGTCAACAGGCAGAGAGAAGGTACCCTGGATGTGTTTAGCTTCATTCACCTGTCCATAAAAATAATCCGGAAAAATAACTGCATATTCCTTTTCAGCAGCCATTTTTGCCAGCTCTCTCACTCTTATAAGGTCAGATCCCATAGGAGCATGAGGACCATGCTTCTCTAGAATTCCAATGGGAAGTATAATAGTCTTATTTGACTTCTCAAGAGCTAAAGGCCAATCGGAAGCAGTTAATTCATCCCATCTTGCAGGTATATTCTGCGCGAATAGATTCAAATTCAAAAATACAAGTACTAACAGAACAAAAAATCTCATTATATAATTATTTAATTGTGGTTATTAAACTTGATCGAACAAATATTTAGGCTTCTGGTTGAAAAACAAATTCTGAAAAAATATCATTTGCCGGAATTGCTAACAAACGCCAGATACTTACTGTCTGGTGACCACGACGGTACGTTTATAGTGCCCTGTCCTCCATAGAGATAGGCAATTACCCGGGGTGCACCTCCCGTTGTAGGCATTATGTTCAAAGTCACTCTTTTAAACGAGGGATGGTCATTTACCGGAATAGTAGAAGGGAAAGAGATATAGGCGATCCACTTCCCATCTGGCGAAATATGCGGAAACCAATCGTTACGGGCATCGAAGGTGAGCTGCTCCTTGGCAGAACCGTCGGGTTTCATTCTCCATATTTGCATAGTTCCTGAAGCACTGCCATTATAATAAATATATTTACCATCTGGAGAATACTCGCAGCCATCAACATGCTCTCCTTCTTTTGTATTGGTCAAAGCTACTTCATCACCACCTTTAATAGACTTTTTGTAAATATTATAGCCGGAACTACCTTTCCTCATTGCCACATAAACCACCTCCTGGTTATTTGGTGCCCATCCATGCCAATAGGAAGGTCCTTCGGGGGTTACAAGCTCTGGTGTTCCTCCATCAATTGGTACAGTATACACCAGAGATCCTTTGTTCTCCACATGATGGCTGATCGCAATTATTTCGCCATTAAAGGAAATCCCGTGGTCGTTATTAAGGTTATCTGCAAATCCGGTATTAAGCTTTTGGGGCTTACCACCCTCTACGGGTATTGTAAATAAAGAACCATCCATATTGAACAAAAGTTTGTCTCCCGAGGGCATCCAGTTTGGAGCCTCAAAACGATCATCTTTTTCGTAGATCACCCTCCTCTTACCGTTATCCACATCAAGTATCTCCATTCGGCAACCAATCCAGCCTTCTTTTCCCGGATTATAATTCTCAGATACAGGTTTATCAATCCTTACATTCCAGAAGTTCGCCTGATCATAGTTGTTGTTACCATTTTGTGAATTGATAAATAGCCCCACCTTTACCGTATCCCCTAGTTCTTCCAATTTTACAGAACCAATGTCCTGCAAAGGCTCCCCCCAATGTGCAGCTCTCATAAGAATCGTCTTTCCCTTTCGTTCCAACTGAAGTACGTCATAATTATATTTGGGGGCTGAAATTTTATTACTATCGGCCTCACCAGCCTCAGGAGAATTTGACCATTGGAAATAGGTTCTTCCATTTCCGTCAACTGTAGCCTTTAATTGAATAGTATTTTTACCTGGAGACTGATTAACCATTAAACCCGCCCGGCCTTCTAAAGCCATTTTGGATTGATCAACATTAGCAGTGATAATAAAATCTCCTGCTATATCATTATAGACAGAACCTGATTGCTCCCGTTTATCCAGGCTTTTAGCACTTAGAATATAACTTTGATCCTCCGAATTATATATTGCAGATTTATAAGAAGATGCCAGGTTATTGCCCTGTCTGAAGATACCTATACTGTTTTCCTGAGTCATGGCGTTACTTGTTAGGAGTACAAGGAGTAACAATACCGAAATTTTGATTTTAAACATCTTAGAGAAAATTAGAAAGTTTAAATCTCTGCCAGTCATCAAGACGGATGAAGAGCTCTTAAAGCTACTACAATAAGTAAAACTTAACAATTTAATGTTCGTTTAAATTTAAAGAAGAACAAAGAATTTTGGCGGCAGAAGTTGAAAGAAAAACTACGGGATTCAATCCCGGGAGTTTTTGCGACCCAGGACTCTCCTGACCCCTTTGAAAAGTTTTCAAAAACGTCATTTTTGATCAAAAAAAAAACCCTTACATTGCTGTAAGGGTTTTCTATAAAAAAGGCGGCGACATACTCTCCCACAAGATAGCAGTACCATCTGCGCTAACGGGCTTAACTTCTCTGTT